>JAUYBU010000329.1 GCA_030693045.1 Bryobacterales bacterium
AATAACGTAGTCGAATTGAGGAAGGGGATTTGGATTCGCAGTGACCGTACAACTCGCGCCGATGTTCAAGTAGACTGGCAGGGTCGCGGTTGTAACAAAGGGGGTGGCCCCCAAGACAATGCTGAAGGAGGTGGAAGCGCCTGACGCGAGAGTGGGCTTCACCGTTATGGTCAGAGTGTTTGGCGCGATGGTTGGGTTGGTGTCCCCACTCAACCTGTTTGGACTCAACCACGATGGAAAAGACCCCTGGTTGTTGATGTACCAAGAACCGGAGCCAGAAATCGTCACGGTCTGAGACTGGTCCGTCCCGCCTTCTGGTGCACAAAAAGTGACGCTCGCGGGGTTGGTCGTCAATAATTGCGCCGAGGCGACGCCGGCGAGCGCTGCGATCAGGATGGCGATTGCCGCCGCGCGAGCGGCGAAACCCGCACTGAGGCGGAATGCAGACGAGGACATTCTTGTCATAACTTGTTTGCTCCCTTGCCAGACAATACTGGTATATCTGAAAACCAAAAAGTTTTCAAGCCTTGCCGCGCGAAAGGCGGGCGCGCGGACAACATTTGCGGCGCTCACGGATTTCTCCGTATTCATCGGCTCCGCATTAAGCATACTCCACCAACGGGGTCCATGTCTGTTTCGTTACACTTGTTATCGATGAATCCGGAGCCGATGATCCGCAAGCTGGAGGAATCCGATCTGGCCGGCGCCATGGCGCTGGTTCGCTCGGTGGGCTGGAATCAGACCGAACAGGACTGGCGTCACATCTTCGAACTCGAGCCCGAGGGCGCGCTGGCGCTGGAGGACGGGGGCCGGGTGGCCTGCACCACGACGACGGTCTGTTATGGGCGGGAGCTGGCGTGGATCGGCATGGTGCTGACCCTGCCGGAATGCCGCGGACGCGGCTACGCGCGCCGGTTGATGCGGGAAGCGCTGGCCTGGGTGGAGCGCCGCGGCATCGCCTGGACCAAGCTCGACGCCACCGACATGGGCCATCATCTTTATGAGTCGCTCGGGTTTCGCGACGAGCAGCCGGTGGAGCGGTGGAAGCGCGCGCCCGCCGGCGGGGATTTCCGCGCTCCGGAGCTGGAATTCGGGATGGACGCGGAGTTGGACCGCCAGGCGTTCGGGGCGGACCGCGCGCGGCTGCTGGAGTTCTTCCGGCGGTTCGAGGCGGCCTCGGTTCCGGACGGCGGCTTCGCCATGGGTCGGCCGGGAAACGCCGCCGCCTACTTCGGCCCTTGCGTGTGCCGCCGTCCGGAGGCCGCGCGCGTGCTGCTGGAGTGGTTCCTGGCCCGCCACTTCGGCGAGCCGGTCTACTGGGACATCCTGCCGTCGAACCGCGAAGCCCTGCGGCTGGCCGAAGAATACGGGTTTGAGAAGCAGCGCGTGCTGATGCGCATGGGGCGCCCCTCGCCGGGCGCGGCACGGCCGATTGAAAACAACGACGCCCTGGTCTTCGGCCTGGCCGGCTTCGAATACGGGTAAAGTAGGGACACACTAGGTCTCTTCCGCTTGCTGACGCGCGCGGCTCAGAATTGTTTCCGAGCCGCGACCGTGAGGGAGCGGACCCAGAGATTAGGGCACTAGCCAGTCCCCAGGGGTTTTGGGCTTAGCATGCGGAATATTATCGCGGGGACCGCGGGCCATATCGATCACGGCAAGACCGCGCTGGTGCGCGCGCTCACCGGAATCGAGACCGACCGGCTGGCGGAAGAGAAGCGGCGCGGCATCTCGATCGACCTCGGCTTCGCCCACCTGGAGCTGGGCGGCCTGCGCATCGGTTTCGTCGACGTGCCGGGCCATGAGCGCTTTGTCAAGAACATGCTGGCCGGCGCGCAGGGCATCGACATGGTGCTGTTCGTGGTGGCCGCCGACGAGTCGATCAAGCCCCAGACGCGCGAGCATTTCGACATCTGCCGCCTGCTGGGCGTGCGCGCCGGCGTGGTGGCGCTGACCAAAGTGGACCTGACCGACCCCGAGCTTCTGGAACTGGCTCGCCTGGAGGTCGAGGAGTTCGTGCGCGGCTCGTTTCTGGAAGGCGCGCCGGTGGTGAAAGTGAGCGCCGTGACCGGCCAGGGGCTGGACGAGCTGCGGCGCGAGATTGCGCGCGTGGCGGCGGGCGTGAGCGAGAAGGACGCCTCGCAACACTTCCGCCTGCCGGTGGACCGCGCGTTTTCGATGCGCGGTTTCGGAACCGTGGTCACGGGCACGCTGGCGGCGGGCTCGGTGACGCTCGAGCAGGAGGTCGAACTTCACCCGTCCCGCAAGCGGCTGCGCGTGCGCGGCATTCAGGTTCACGGCGCGGCGGTCGCGCGCGCGGTGGCCGGACAGCGCACCGCGCTCAACGTCGCGGGCGTGGAAGCGCTGGAAATCGGGCGGGGAACTACGCTGGCCGCGGCCGGCCTTTTTCACCCGTCGCGGCAACTGGATTGCCGGTTCGAGCTGCTCGGTTCGGCCAAGCCGCTGAAGAACCGCGCCCCGGTCCATTTCCACGTGGGAACGGCCGAGGTGGAGGCCCAGGCGCGTTTGCTCGACGGGCGCGCGGCGCTTCAGCCGGGGACCGAAACGTGGGTGCGCTTCCTGCTGCGCGAGCCCGTCCTGGCGCTTCCGGGCGACCGCTTTATCGTCAGGATGTTCTCGCCCGTCGTCACCATCGGCGGCGGAACCGTGCTGGACATCGACGGACCCTTGCGCATCCGGCCGGAAGAAGCGGACCGGCGGTTCCACATCCTGGCCCACGGCAGCGCGGCCGACCGCGTGTCGCTGGTGGTGGCCGAAACGCCGGCGGGCGCCGGTTTCAGCCAGTTGATTGCCCGCTGCGGGCTGAGCGTGGTGCAACTGGAAGCCGCCGCGGGCGACCCGCGCCTGGTATGGATTCGCGCGCCGCACCCGTGGCTGTGCGACCGGCGCTGGTTCAACGGGATTCTGGCGCGCATCCGGGACACGCTGAGCGAATTTCACCGGCGGAATCCGCTCGCGCCCGGAATGTCGAAGGAGGAGCTGCGGAGCCGCGAACTGGCCGCCGCCCCGCCGTTTCTGCTCGACGCGCTGCTGGGGGCGAGCAAGGAGATTGCCGCGGAGGGGGAGATCGTGCGCCTGGCCGCGCACCGGCTGGCGCTCAAACAGGACGAGTCGGAGGCGCTGGCGCGCATCGAGGAATTGTTTCTGGGGGCGGGCCTGGCGGTTCCCTCGCTGGGAGAGGCGCTCGGGAAATCCGGCGTCGAACCGGCGCGCGCGCGGAGCCTGCTTCAGATCCTGCTGCGGGAGAAGAAACTGGTCCGCGTGAACGAGGACCTGGTCTTTCACTCCACCGCCATCGGCGCGCTGCGGCGGCTGGTCGCCGCGCACAAAGGGGAGCGGTTCGCGGTGGGAACTTTCAAGGACTGGGCCGGCGTGTCGCGCAAGTACGCCATCCCGCTGCTGGAGTACCTGGACCGCGAGCGGGTTACGCGCCGCGAGGGCGATCAGCGGCTGGCGCTGTAGCACAGCCTTTAGGCTGTGAAACTCCAGACACAGCCTGAAGGCTGTGCTACTACTTTGTTTCAAAAAGTACTTGACAGCGATAATCTCCGGCGGGATACTGTAGGCATGGCGGAAACACAGCCGGTCCGGCGGACGCCGGTGGGGCTTCACGAGCACGCCATCGACAATCTGCGTTTCATCCGGGAGACCATGGAGCGCGCCGGCTCGTTCACGGCGGTTCCGGGATGGGGCGGGGTGCTGATGGGGCTGTCGGCGCTGGCCGGGGGGTGGCTGGCGGCGCGGCAGCAGACGGTGGAGGGGTGGCTGGCGGTGTGGTTCGGCGAGGGGATGCTGGCCATGGCGATCGGGGTGGTGGCGATGGCGCGAAAGGCGCAGCAGACCAACGAGAATCTGCTGTCGGCGCCGGGCAGGAAGTTCGCGCTGAGCTTTGCGCCGCCGCTGGCCGCCGGCGCGGTGGTGACGGCGGCGCTGTACCGGGCCGGGCAAACGGATTCGATTCCGGCGGTGTGGTTGTTGGCCTACGGCGCCGGGGTCATGACCGGCGGAGCGTTCTCGGCGCGCGTGATTCCGGCCATGGGCGCATGCTTCATGGCCGTGGGCGCGCTGGCGGCGGTGACGCCGCCGGAGTGGGGCAACGCCTTTCTGATGGCCGGATTCGGCGGACTGCACGTGATATTCGGAGCGATCATCGCGAGGAGGTACGGTGGCTAAGAGCGGAGCGCTGGAAAAGCACCCTGCGGAGGACCGCGGCCGGCCCAAGGCGCACGCGGGCGGTCAGGGGCTTCCCGAACTCGACCGGCTGATTCATGAGCGCATGCGGCTGGGAATCGTCAGCGCGCTGGCGGTCAACCGGACGCTGACGTTCAGCGACCTGAAACGTCTGCTTGCGACCACCGACGGAAACGTGAGCGTTCACGCGCGGAAGCTCGAAGACGCGGGCTATATCGACTGCGACAAGTCGTTCGAAGGTCGGATGCCGAAGACCGAATACAAGCTGACCGCGACCGGCCGGAAGGCCCTGGAGCGCTATCTAAACCATATGGAGGCGCTCATCCGGGCGATGCGGGAGAAATAGCGGGGCGCCGCCGCACCATCTGGCAGCACGCAGTACGGCGAAGGGGTAGTTATGCGCACTCATACCGATAACGGGCGTGGTTTGCACGTGGCCATCATCATGGACGGCAACGGCCGCTGGGCCGAGGCGCGCGGGTGGCCGCGCGAGGCGGGCCATCGCGCCGGCGCCGACGCCGTGCGGCGCACCGTCGAGGCGGCCCCGAAACTGGGCGTGCGCACCTTGACCCTGTACGCCTTTTCGTCGGACAACTGGAAGCGCCCGGCGCGCGAGGTGTCGGCGCTGATGCGCCTGTTCCGCATCTACCTGGGGCGTGAAACCGCCCGCTGCGTGGAAAACGGCGTCCGGCTGAGCGTCATCGGCCGCCGGGACCGTTTGCCGGCGCTGCTTGTGCCGATGATCGAACAGGGAGAGCGCGCGACCGCCGGCGGCGCGAACCTGCACTTGCGGCTGGCCGTGGACTACTCTTCGCGCGAGGCGATCCTGCACGCCGCCGGGCGCTTGCGCGGCGGGCGCGCGGCGACGCGCGAGGAGTTCGCGCGGCTGCTGAACGAGGCCGCGCCGGCCCCCGACGTGGACCTGCTGATCCGCAGCGGCGGCGAGCAGCGGCTGAGCGATTTTCTGCTCTGGGAGTGCGCCTACGCCGAATTGCACTTCACGCCCCGCATGTGGCCCGACTTCGCGGCCGGGGATCTGGAAGCGGCGCTGGCCGATTATCACCACCGCCAGCGCCGGTTCGGCGCCGTGCCGGCCGTCAAGGCTGGTTGAGCGCCTGGTAGACTTCGCGCTTGGCCAGGCCGCGGCGGCGCGCGACGGCTTTGATGGCCTCCATCTTGCTCAAGCCCTCGCGCATCGCGGCTTCCACCGCTTCGCCCAGCCCACCCGTATCCGCTTCGGCCGGGGCCTCGCGCCGCCCAATCACGAGCGTGATCTCGCCTTTCACCGCCGGCCGGGATGCCAGCGCCTGGCGCACCGAAGGCGCGTCCCCAAACAGAAACTCCTCGTGGATCTTGGTGAGTTCTCGCGCCAGCGCGATGCGCCGCGCGCCCAGCACCTGTTCGATGTCTTCGAGCGCCTCCAGGATGCGGTGCGGCGTCTCGTAGCAGACCACGGTCGCCGCCTCGCCGGCCAGTTTTTCGAGGGTTCTGCGGCGCTCGGCGCGGCGGGCCGGCAGGAATCCGGCGAAATGGAACGTATCGGTGGGCAAGCCGGAGGCCGCCAGCGCCGCCAGCAGCGCCGAGGGGCCCGGTACCGGCGTCACCGCGATGCCCCGCTGGCGGGCGGCGGCGACCAGGCGGTAACCGGGGTCGGAGACCAGCGGGGTTCCGGCGTCGGAGACCAGCGCAATCGATTCACCGCCCACCAGCCGGTCGATCAGCGCCGAGGTGGCGGCGGCCTCGTTGTGCTCGTGATAGCTCACCAGCGGCCGGTTGATTCCATGGTGTTCCAGAAGCTTGCGCGTGTGCCGGGTGTCTTCGCAGGCGATGCGATCCACCTGCTTCAGAATCCGAAGCGCGCGCAGGGTGATGTCTTCCAGGTTCCCGATGGGCGTGGCGACGATGTACAGGGTCCCGGTCATTCTAATTCGGGGACAGGCTACGAAATCCCGAAACTCCGTCCCGGAAGCGGGGGCACTCTCGAAAACCGCACCGTATCACCTCCCAGGCGCCGCCCGGCGGCGGACGCTTGGGGGTCGGACATGTCCGACCCCTACTGAAGGTGGCCAATCTCCAGGTCGGGGTTTATATACGACCCCTACCCGGGGCGGAGTTTCGGGATTTCGTAGCCTGTCCCCGAATTAACATGTTCGCACAGTCGTTATAGTTTCTCGGCCGATATGCCGATAAAATAGGGTGGAGTTGGCTTGGCGGAGAGGTGTACTCTAGAAATGGAAGATACGGGGCCGCCGGGAGAACTCGATGGAGCGGCCGATGAGTCTGGAATTGGAAACCGAAACTTCAACGTTCTACACCTGGGAAGTCCCCGGCAAGGCCATCTCGATCCGCCTGGACTTCGGTGTCCTGGACCAGGTTCTGTCGGAAGTCATGCAGGGCTTCGGCTCGGTGCCCAAGCGAGGCGCCGAGGTCGGAGGACTGCTGCTGGGCAGGATCACGGAAGGCGAGCCGAGGGTAGTTCACATTCGGGACTTCGCGCCGGTGATCTCGGAACATGCCCGCGGCCCGTCGTATCTGCTGTCGGAAGCGGATGAGGAGCGCCTGACGGCGGCGGTTGAGCGCTGGCGCGAGGATCCCTCCAACCGAGACGTCCACATTGTGGGCATCTACCGGAGCCAGACGCGCGACGGGTTGGGACTGAGCGAGGACGACCTGGCGCTGTTCGAGAAACGCTTTCCCGGGCCAGGCCAGGTGTTTCTCCTGGTGAAGCCTTTCGCCACGCGCGCTAGCGTGGGCGCGTTCTTTTTCCGTGAAGGGGGATCGATCCGCAGCGGGTCCAGCTATCTCGAATTCCCGTTCCGGCGCAAGGACCTGGGGGGCGGCGTTGCGGCGTCCGAACCGGTCGAGGCGCCAACTGCCGCGCCCCCGGTGGCCGCGCCAGCGGAGCGCCCGGAGCCGGTCCCGGCGCGGCCGCGCCGGTTCGCAACGTTGTCCCTGTCGGAGGATGCCGCCCCGGCTGCGCCCGAGCCGGCGGCGGCGCCGAAGATGAAACGGAACGTGTGGATTCCGCTGTCTTTCATCTTCATGCTGGTCGGGGTCATGCTGGGCTTCCAGGCTGCCATCAGCCTGCGGCCCGCGGGTCCGGCGGGGATGGCGCGGGATCCTTTCCGGCTATCGCTGACGGCGGAGAAATCGGGGAATAACGTCAATCTCCTCTGGGACCGCCAGGCGCCGGTGGTCCTGAAAGCGCGCAGCGGCTTGCTGACGATCGCCGATGGCTCCTTCAACAAGTCCGTGGAACTGGACGCGAGCCAGTTGCAGAACGGAAGCGTGACGTATCGCTATCTCACCAACCGCGTGACGTTCCGGCTGGAGGTTTTTTCGCTGAATCGGGCCAGCGTCGTGGAGACGGTGGATATTCACACCAGCGTCGGAGCGCCGACGCCGGAGGACGCGTCTTCCGCCAGGACCAAGTAGTCCACCCGGCGCAAGTCGGTTCGAAGCGGCCGCCTGCCAGCCGGGCGACGCTCCTCGCAAAGGAATTCCAGAGTGTCGCCGGCGGCGGCGACCGAGACCTTGACCGTCGCCTCCGGCGCTATCCCGTCCCGAGCCACCAATCCGGCCAGCGGGTGTGCCAGGTGCCGCTCGACGGTTCGGCGCAAGTCCCGGGCGCCGTACTCGGGCGCCGCCCCCCGATCCAGCAGGAACCGGCGGGCCTCCGGGAGCACTTCGACTCGAAATGCCGCCGGACCCAAGCGCTCCTCGATCAGCCGCTCGAGATCGCGAATCTGCAGGTCCAGGATGGACTCGATCGAGGTCCGGCCCAGCGGACCGTAACTAATGGTCGCGTCGATGCGGTTCAGGAATTCGGGTGAGAACTTCTTCCGCAGGCTCGCCGCCCCCGCGCGGTCCACGCGCCGGGCCTGGTCGCTTTCGTCGGTCCCGGCTCCCCCGCCAAACCCGAACGTCGGCAGGATCTGGCGCATCATCTCTCTCGCCCCGGCGTTGCTGGTCAGGAAGATGAGCGTGCGCTCGAAGCTCACCGTGCTCGAATCGCCCAGCCGGAGCGTGGCGCGATCCAGCACTCCCAGCAACAGCCGCATCAGCGAAGGGGCGGCTTTCTCGATCTCGTCGAAGAGCACCAGCGACAGCTCGCAGTGTTCGCTGCAGACCGCGTTCAGTTTCTGCTGGGTGATCCAGGGCTGCGTCTCGCGGTGCCCCAGATAGCCGGGCGGCGCGCCGATCAGCTTTGCGACTTCGTGGTCCATTTGGAACTCGCCGCAATCGACGCGAAGCAGGCTCTTCTCGCTTCCGTGAAGCAAATCGGCCAAAACCTCGACCGTGCGCGTCTTTCCGGTTCCGGTCGGCCCGAGCAGCAGAAAGACGCCGGCGGGCCGGCCTTCCGGTGCAAGACCGGCCTGATACGTCTCCAGATAAGGGACAATCGCCTTCAAGGCCTCGGGCTGCCCAATGATCTTCTCGCTTAAGCCGCCGAGAAGGTCGGAACAGACAAAGCTCATTTCTTGCTTTCGGATTTTCTGGCCGGCGCTGGTTCTCATGACGTGGGTTCTAACCCGGTTTCATTATAGCGACCGGGTGGCCCGGCTTCAGGCCCGAAACCACCCGCCACCGCATAGCCAGGATGCATCTAAGCTATCTGTTTTGTATGAGATACGTAACGACTTGCAGGCCCGTCAAAATATCGGAATCACGTGTGAACGGGAATTTCCGCCGGCGCTTTCGCGGGCGGTGGGGGGCGGGAAGGGAGCCGGTCTACTTGTGGCGGTAGGTGATGCGTCCCTTGGTCAGGTCGTAGGGCGACAGCTCCATCGTCACCCGGTCGCCAGCCAGGACGCGAATACGGTTTCGCCGCAGTTTGCCGGCCAGGTGCGCCAGGATGGTCTTCTCCTGGTCCTGATCCAACGTAACGCTGAAGTGACCACCGGGGAACTTCTCCACCACGGTGCCGCTAACTTCAATACAATCTTCCTTGCTCATTGTCCTCCCCTGAATGAAAATCGCGAATGGCCGATGGCCGGGCGCAAATCCGCCGCACCTGACCTTCCGCACGGTATCATTATATCCCACCCCGAGGTGCATAAAATGCGTCAGCCTGGTATGGTCCATTTATTTCGGGACACTCTCGACAATCGCACCTTACGGTCCGGGGCGGCTGGGGTCGCTTGGACCGGCCGCCATTTTCATCGCCTTCGATGAGCGCAACGCGATCACTACCACTCTCGAAATAAATGGACCATACCAGGCTGACGCATTTATTGTGGGGGCAACTCCCGGATCCCCTTCTGCACTGCGTCGCTCCAGATCTTCTTCACCCGCTCGTAGCCGGCGTGGAAGCCGTCGCGCAACTCGCGCGGAGCGATGGCCACCAGCACGCGCGCCGCATCGATCACGTAGGGCGCCAGCCGCGACTGGACCACCGAAGAGGGCGGAGGCTTGGGCTCGAAGGCGACCAGCGCCATCACCAGCCCGATCCCGATCAGCAGTCCCCGCAGCAGTCCGAACACCGCGCCGCCCAACCGGTCCAGCCACCCCAACCCG
>JAUYBU010000380.1 GCA_030693045.1 Bryobacterales bacterium
CCCGTCAGGGGTTTTCCGCAGTGGAGACAAAAGCCACCGGTCGTCTCGGGCGTGAGCTGCTGCGCGGGTTGGGGCAGGGGTCTCCGCATCACCGGGAGCACGGAGGTCTTCTGCACATCGAAGGCGGGCGGCGGCGGACCATTGACCAGCATCTCCGTCGTGCCGCAGACGATCACGTCTCCATCCTTCAGCGCGGTCGGCTGCGCGATGAGCGCACCGTTAACGGAGGAGCCGTTGGTGGCGCCGAGGTCGGTGAAGATGCAGCCGGCCGCGCTGATTTCGAGGGTGGCGTGATTGCGCGAGGCGGCATCGTCCGGCAGCACCAGATCGCTCTGCAAGCCTCGCCCGATGCGAAACATTTCGGGCAGCGCGATCTTCTTGCCCGCCAGGGCGCCGGTTCGGACGGTCAGAAACCAACTCTGCGCGGGAAGCGGGGGAGGGGCCGCAACCGGTTGCTGGGGACGCGGCGCGGCGGCCGGCGCCGGCGCCGAAGCGGGTGTGGCCGGCATCGGCGGCCCGCCGATCCAGCCGGAGGCCGCCGCGCCCAGCGGAATCGCGAACTCGGCCGGCAAGTGAGCGTGGAAATCCGACCCACCGGCGCCGGGATCGATGGTAAACGTCAGCGTTCCGGCGCCGCCCTGCCAAGTGCCGGCGAAGAACCGTTCGGCAGTGTCCAGTTGCAGATGAAGTTGGTGGCCGCCGCCGCTGAGGCTGAGCAGTTTTTGGCCGATCTGGGGCAGGTCCGTGAAGCTGGCCACCCATCCCATTCCCGAGGCGGCCAGGCCGAGGCCGGACTGGATCTGCCACATCGCGTTCTGGATGGCCGCCAGACCGGACCGCAGGGTCTCGGCCGGCGCCAGGCGGGATCCGGACGCCAGCATGGCCAGGCACTGACAGAAGGCCTCCAGCACGGCGGCGTCCTGCCCGGGCACGTCGGTGGTGACGGCGAGGGGCGCCTGCGGCGCCGCTGCCTGTTGGAAGAGTTGCTCGAATTCGTCCATGCTGCGTTCTCCTACCAGTTCTCCAGCAGTGAAACGGTTCCGGCCTTCGTCGCTTCCCTTTCCGAGCCCTCAAAGAACGACCCGCCCCACCGCGGTGGCGTCTCTTTATATGCGCCCTTGGCGTCCAACCCCTGCTCGCCGGGGAGTGAACTGGCGAGCCAGTTCCGGATCATGGCCAGGGCCGCGGCCGCCGCCGGGAAAGCGCCCATCTTAAGCAGCACCGCAGGTCCGACCGCCGGCAACAGCGCCGAGCACGCGCTCAATCGGGCGGTCTCCTGCGCGCGGGTCAGCAGGACCTTGTCCGGGTAGAACGCCTGATCCCACCACGGGTCGATGAAATACGGGTCGTCCTTGCCGGCCGGGAACAGGCCGCAACAGACGTGGTTGGGAGCGATTTCGTACTTGCCGAAGTCGATCCCGTTCATAGCCGACGCCACTCCCAGGTCGTTCGAGTAGCGGCGTCCGAGCGCAAAGCCCCAGATGCGGTCGCGCATCTCGCCGCAACTGTAGCGGCGCCACGCGCCGGAAGGGTCGGCCAGCGCGCGGATGTCGTTCAGCGGCCCGGACAGCGAGTCCGGCCACAGTTGATCGAAGATGCCGCCGCGCGGGCCCAGGCTGGGATTGTTCAGCCCCAGTTGCACGGCCGAAACGGTCAGGTCCGAGAGAAACTTCTGGCGGTTGGCGTTGACGTCGATCTCGACCCAGGTGGCTTCCACGGGCGGGCCGCCCGGAGCATTAATTCCGGCGCGCACCTTGAAACGGGCCTCGCCGAGGTTCTTCCAGTTCAGCCCCCGGTAGTCGAAAGTCCAGCCGGCCACGCCGAATTCATTGGTCCGCTTTGCGGCGTCGCCGCGCAACTCGAGCCAGGGGCCGCTGCCGAGCGACACCAGATCGATCTGGCAGGGCGCATCCTTCAGCGGTCTTGCGGTGCCCGGCGCGACGCCCACCCAGGCCCAGGCTTCGGATGTGCCTTGACAGGTTCCGGGCGTCACGATCAGGTTCAGGAACAGCAGCTTGTGCTGGAGCGGAATGCGCGCGGCAACGACGCGCTCACGCACCTGATTCGCCGCGTCGGCGGACGCCTCGCCCTCGATTGCCAGCGTGAGGTTCACTTGGCGGTTTGCCTGGCCGGCCAGCAGCGGGCGTCTGGACTTCACATCGATCCTGTACAAGCCCGGCGCCTCGAGCGCCGAACTGAGTTCGAACTCGGCGAAACCTTCTCCGGTCAATTCCGCCTTGCGGAGCCGCATGAAGTCCGCCGCCTGGCCGGCGTAACCGGCCGGATTCGCGCCGTCTTGGACCAGGTCTTTGCGAACGAAGACTAGGGCCACGTGGATCTGGTCCTCGCCGTCGGCGACCAGTTCATACTCGGCGAATTCCTGGCCCCTGTACGTGCGTTTTTCGCTGCGTGTGCGCAAGTCCTTTTCGAACCCCCACAGCAGCGGCGTCAACTCATAGCTGGGAGGCGCCTGGGCGGCGATCTCGAGCGTGACCTCGGCGGAAACCGCCTGGCCCTCGATGGTCGCCGCCGCAACCACCGATGCGCCGCCGGGCAGCGGTCTGGCGGTGGGATCCGGCTGAGCCGCCGAGACCGGAACCGCCATGGCGCCCGCGACCGGCACGGGGGAGCCCAGCGCCAGCCACTGCGGGTTGACGCCCCCGGTATGGAATCGAACCGCGCCGGCCAGCGCCGCGCAATCCACCGCCGGATCGGTGCAGGAGACCAACGCGTAGATCCAAAGGAAATCCGCGCCGTCGGCTTTCAACTGCGTCCGGTAGTCTTGCGTTTGAACCACCAGCGAGTACTGCCGCTGGGGCGACGGACTCGGCGCGCTGGCCTCCGGCTGGCCCGGGCGGACCCACGCCGAGCCGTTCCACATCAGCCATTCACCGCCCGTGGGCTCGATCTGCCACCAGGTTCCTTCCGGATCGACGACGGTGAGTTGCGCCGTGGCGGCCTGAAAGCTGGCGAGATCCAACTGGCCCGCCTGGAATTGATCTCGCAGTTGCGCGTACCGGCTGCCGGCCTCTTCGAAAGTCATTCGACCCTCCTTACCGGAACAACACGAAGCCTGCCAACAAAAGCGGCGACAGGACCATCGCGAGGACCACCGACGCGACACCTCCGATTAGCAGCAGGATCGCCGCCTTGCCGGTGTCGCCGCCGCTGATCTCCCGAATGGCGGCCAGCGTGGTGGGGATGCGCCACAAGCCGAACAGCCATCCCAACACCGGAATGATGCCCAGAACGCCGGGCGATTGCGCGTAGGCCAGCGCGCGGAGAATCTGACCGAAGCCGAGTTTCCACCCGGTGATCGATTGCGAAAGCGCCGACATCGCTCCCAGCGCGACGACCATCGAAATTATTCCGATCACGACGCTAACCACCAACGTGAACGCGAAATACCCGCCCAGAAATCGCATCGACCCGAAACCCAGCAGGGAGGAACCGATCGCCGAGGCAACCACCGGAGCTACCAGCGCCAGAATCGCGCCGCCGTTTCCGTTGACGTCGAGCGCCGCCTGGCGGTAGACGCGCCCGTCCAGGAACGCGCCTCGCACCATCATTTCGAGCCACCCCATCGGCATCCCCGGCCTTCCGAGATTCATCGAGCGTGCGAGATTGTCGCCAACGCCGGCGGCCGAGACCTGGAAATCCCACGGCCGCGGCGACGGCGGAAGTCCGCCCTCACCCGGCGAGAGGTTTATCGGCGCGGCCGGCGGAGCGTAGTAGCCCGGCTGCGGCGGCGCCTGGTACGGAGGCGGCGCCTGGTACGGAGGCGGTGCCTGGTAGGGAGGCGGCGCGCTGTAAGCCGGGGGCGGCGGCGCAACTGGAGGCGGCGCCTGATACGGCGGCGGTGCGCCATAGGCCGGGGGCGGCGGCGGAGCGAAGGATGGCGCCGGCCGCGGGGGCGCGGGCGGAGGAGCGCCGTAAGCTGGCCCCGGAGGAGGCGGGGGTACAAAAGGCGGTTGCGGGCCCGGCGGCGCGGCTCCCGCTCCCGGCACAGGTTTCCCGCAACCTCCGCAGAAAGCCGTCCCAGGCTGAACCGGCGAACCGCACACCGCGCAGAATTTCGTCATATCGGCAGTCTCCTTCGAAAGACGTATAGATTATCACGGTTTTGCGCGCCGCTGTGCAAGGGCCGCCAACCCCCCGGATTTGCGGGACGCAAGATCGCAAAAAAAGCTTGACATGATTCGATACTTCTACTAAGATCGAATTATAAAGCGATGACAAAGCCTTCCTCACGATCCGAACAGGCGGCGCGCTACGCCGGCATGTTCGCGGCGCTGGGCGCCGAACCGCGGCTCCGCATTCTCCGGCTGCTGCTGGCGGCGCATCCGGATGGGATGGTGGTCGGAGAGATCCAATCCGAGCTCCGGATCAGCCCGTCCACGCTCTCCCACCACCTGGAGAAGCTGAGGAACAAGGACCTGGTGAAGGTAGCGAGGGAGAGCACTTTTTTGCGGTACCGCGCGAACGCGGAGGCGATGCGGGAAATTCTCGGGTTCCTCTACGCGGAGTGCTGCACCAGAAGCCGGGCGGTGGAGCCGGCGCAAATCGGCCCACGCTCGTAACAGAGCCGCGACGGGGTGCCCTCTGGGCCGGGAAGCGGTCAACAATATCAATCAATAACAAGGACACAACCATGACAACCAACAATTCCGATTTGAAGAGCACGGTTCAGCAGAGATACGGAGAAGCCGCGTTGAGAGTTCTGGACGGCTCGGCCAGGTCCTGCTGCAGCCCGCAATCCTGCGATCCGATAACCGCCAACTTGTACGACGCGAGCCAGGTGGCGCAGATTCCCGAGGAGGCGATGGTGGCGTCGCTGGGCTGCGGAAATCCGACGGCGCTGGCCGGGCTGAAGCCGGGAGAGACGGTTCTGGACCTGGGATCCGGCGGCGGAATCGATGTGCTGCTGTCGGCGCGCCGGGTGGGGCCGTCGGGCAAGGCCTACGGTTTGGACATGACCGGCGAGATGCTGGCGCTGGCCGAGGAGAACAAGCGCAAGTCGGGTCTGACGAACGTCGAGTTTCTCAAAGGCGAGATCGAGAACATTCCGCTGCCGGACTGCTCGGTGGACGTGATTCTCTCCAACTGCGTGATTAACCTATCGGCGGACAAAGACCGGGTGCTGCGCGAGGCGTTCCGGGTGCTGAAGCCCGGCGGCCGGTTCGCGGTTTCCGATGTTGTGTCGCGGGGCGAGGTTCCGGCCGAAATCCGGCGCAGCGTGGAACTCTGGATCGGCTGCATCGCCGGCGCGTTGACCGAGGACGAGTACCGGGAGAAACTCGAGAGCGCCGGTTTCGCGGACGTCCGCTTCGAACCGACCCGGGTATACCGCGCCGAGGACGCCCGCGAGTTCCTGGCCGAAAAGGGCGTCGACTTCGAACGCATCGCCCCGCTGGTGGACGGCAAGTTCTTCAGCGCTTTTATCCGTGCGACAAGGCCCTGAAGGAGGTAGGATGATAACAGAGGACCATGTATGAAAAGGCTATTCCTACCGATTGGAATCCTGGCGCTGGCCGCCGTTTCCGCGAGCGCGCAATTCGCGCCGCGCCGGTCGTCGGTAAGCGCTTCCGGGGATGCCAGCGTTTCGGTGAAACCGGATCACCTCAAATTGAACGCCGGCGTAACCACGACCGCTCCGACGGCCCAGGAAGCCTCGGACCAGAACGCCGCACAGGTGACTTTGGTCATCAATGCGCTCAAGAGAGTGGTCGGCACGGCCGGGGAACTGAGAACCGTGGGCTATTCGGTGACGCCCAACTACAGATACCCGCAGGGCGGCGGCACGCCGACGCTGACCGGCTATACGGCGAATAATACAGTCGAAGTCACAACCGGCGACCTTTCGCTGGGCGGAAAGCTGATCGACTCGGCGGTGCAGGCAGGCGCCACAAACATTCAGGGCTTGAGATTCGCGCTGAAGGATTCGGAACCGGCGCGCGTCGAGGCGCTACGTCTGGCCACAATGCAGGCGAAGCGGCACGCCGAGGCCATCGCCACCGGCCTCTCCGCGCGACTTGGATACGTGATCGCCGCCGCCGAGGGCGGCGCGGTGCGAACCGTGAATTTGGATACCCGCGCGCTGGCGGCGGCCGGCGGGGCCACGCCCACACCGGTCGAAACCGGCATGGTGGACGTGTACGCGACAGTGACGCTGGAGATCGAACTCATCCCCTGATAACCGGCCTTTGACAATGCGGACTTCTCTCTCTCCCGGCAACGCCGGAGAGCCGGCGGCGGGCAGACGCGCGCCGGCCGGGGACGCCAACGCCGGATCGGCGCTGGACCGGGTTGCCCGGCTTGCCGCCTATTCGCTTCAGGCTCCGGCCGCGGTGATCAGCCTTTACTGCGCCGGCCGCCTGAAGCCCAGGGCCGCGTTTGGCCTGGCGAGCGAAGCGGACTCGGAAGCCGGCCGGTTCGCGGAGCTGGTGCTGCGGGAAGACCGCTGCGTGGTCATACCGGACGCTCGCGCCGACAGCCGGTGTCGGCGCGAGCCTCAGGTCGCGGAACCCGGCGGTTTTCGTTTCTGCGCCGGATCGCCAATCCGGACCGGGGATGGCTGGACGCTGGGCGTTCTGTGCGTGTTCGACCGCGTTCCGCGCCAGTTTGCGCCCGGCCAGGGCGTCGCTCTTTCGGGTTTTGCCGATTTGGTTGCCGCCGAGTTGAGTATCCGGCTGGACGATTCGCGCCCGGCCCACGCGGACACGGCGCCGGCGGCTTTCCTGGACGGATCAGCCACTCTGTTCGACGATTCCAGCGCCGTCGTTCTGGTGTACGGCTTCGACGGACAAATCTTTGGCTTCAACCACGCCGCCGAGCGAGCCACCGGCTACTCGCGAGAAGAAACTCTTCCGCTCCGGGTACAGGACCTGGTCGCTCCGGAGCAGCGCCCGTTCATCGGGCAGGCCGTGCTGGAGGCGTTCGGCGGCGCCATGCCGGAAAATCGCGAACTCACCTTTCTGACGAAAGACAACCGCCAGGTGGTGCTCGAAGTGAGAAGCCGGCTGGTGTTCCGAGCCGGCAATCCGGTCGCCGTCCAGGCCGTTGGGCGCGACGTGACGTCGCGCCGGACGGTCGAAGAGCAGCGCGACCGCAGCGTCTCGGAGCTGGCCCGGTTCAACGCGCATTTGCGGGAACTCCACCGCCTCAGCGCCACCAGTTACGACTCCCTGGAAAACCTGGTTGGGGATTATCTCCGGACCGGTTGCGACATCCTCGGGCTGGCGGTGGGCCGACTGGAGCCGGCGGGGGATGAACCGGCGATCGAGCGATCTGAGGGCGGCGCGGTTTGCGATTGCGGGCCGGGCGGCAAGCCGTGTTGCCTGATCCAGGCGCCCATCCGGTTGAACCACGAGCTTTACGGCCGTCTCCATTTCTGTTCTCCGCTGCTTCCGCCGCGCGAGTTCAGCGCGCATGAGATCGAGATCGTCGACCTAATGGCCCGAAGTATCGGCAACTCGATCCTCGAGGCGCGAATGCGGGCGCAACTGGCCTTCCAGGCGACGCACGATCCGCTCACCGGGCTGTTCAACCGTTCCTATCAGCAGGAATGGCTGGAGCGCGCGCTGGCGCGGGCGGCCGAACAGGGAACCATGGTCGCGGTGGCGTTGTTGGACCTGGACCGGCTGAAGCGGTTCAACGACATTTTCGGGCATTCCTTCGGCGATATCGTGCTCAAGCGAGTCGCGGGGCGAATGGCCGGCCTGCTCTCGCCCGCCGACAGCCTGGCGCGGATGGGCGGCGACGAATTCACGGTCGTCTTCACCGGGCTCAAGCGCCCCGAGGAGGCGGTTCAGGCGGCCGACAGACTCCTTGCCGGGCTGCGGGATCCGGTCGAGATGGATAGCTATGAGTTCGTGGTTACCGCCAGTCTGGGGCTTTCCTTCTTTCCGGCGGACGCGCGCGACGCCGCAACGCTGCTCCGGCACGCCGGCGCCGCGATGCGACGGGCCAAGAGCAGGGGCGCCAACGACCTGGAATGCTTCACTGCCGAGCCGGGCCCGCCGGGCCTGGATCAGTTGGATCTGGAAACTCAGCTTCGCCACGCGCTCGATAAGCGGGAGTTCGAACTGCTTTTCCAGCCACAGGTCGAGCTGAAGGGCGGGCTGCAAGGCCTGGAAGTATTGCTGAGTTGGAACAGTCCCAAGTTCGGGCGCGTCCCGCCGGGGCGATTTATCCCCGTCGCCGAAGAGAGCGGCCTGATCGTGCCGATCGGCTCCTGGGTGCTCGGCGAAGCGTGTTCGCAAGCCATGCGGTGGCGGCGCGCCGGATGCGCACCGGTGCGGATGGCGGTTAATGTTTCGCCCCTGCAATTCGCGCGCACCGACTTTGTCGAGACCGTGGCCGCGGCTCTGAGTTCCAGCGGTCTGCCGGCCCGCTGGCTGGAACTGGAGATCACCGAGAACCTGATCATTCACGACGTCGAGGAAGCGGCGCGGCGGATGGCGAAGCTGCGGGCGCTGGGCGTCAGCATCGCGATCGACGATTTCGGAACCGGCTATTCCTCGCTCAGCTATTTGCGCCAGTTGCCCGTGGACACGCTCAAGATCGACAAGTCGTTCCTGCCCGACATCGAGCTGGCCTCCGGAACGCTGCCCCTGATTCGGGCCATCATCGTACTGGCGCACGACCTGGGGCTGTCGGTTCTGGCCGAGGGCGTCGAGAACCAGCGTCAGGCGGACCTGCTGAACCGGGCCGGCTGCGACCGTGCGCAGGGACTCTGCTTCGGAGGACCGCTGACGGCGGAGGAAACCGCCAGACTGATGTGTCGCGGGGCGTGCCAGGCGGAGTAGGAAACGTGGGGGCAGACGGGACGTTCCCCGGTTTCAAAGCCTGGCCGGGTCGAGTTTCGCGTCCCAGACCTCTTCCAGCTTGAGCAGTTCGTCCCAGGTCCAGGACCGGCCGGAATGGGCCGCCTGGCGGCCCAGGATCGCACTCAGCGTGGACTCGGCGCCCTGGCTGGCCTGGCTGAGGAAGTTGCCCGAAACGATGCTCTCGATGAAGTGCTTCTGCTTCCTGGCGTCGGCATCGTCGAGGGCGCCCTTGAACGCGCCGGTGACCGCCGCGGCCGTGTCGGTCACCTGGCCCGGCGCGCCCAGGCCGGGGAAATCCCACTTGTTCGCGCCGGTAATGCGCACCGGAGCGTCGTAGCGCATTTCGGCGTTTCCGGTAGTACCGAAGTACCGCATGGCCACGTCCCAGGCGCCCTCGATGAACTGCGTCGAAGTGAGCGTGACGTGGACGTCGTCCGGGTAGGTGTAGTTGACGTTGAAGTGGCTCCAGGCGTCGCCTTGGTCGGTGCGTCCGGCGCGGCCGCCGGTCCCCTGGGCGAAAACCGGGTGGTCCAGGAGCACCCAGTTGGTGACGTCGATCAGGTGGATGTTCTGCTCGACCAGAATGTCGCCCGACAGGACGCGGTCGTGGACCCAGTTTCGCAGACGCCGCTCGGCGGGAGTGGCGTTGGGCCAATCCGGCCGCGGGATGGCGCCGGCATAGTAGTGCGTCAGGCCGCACACGATGTTCCCGATGTCGCCGCGCCGGACGCGCTCGACAAGCTGCACGTAGGGCGTCGCGTGGCGCAGTTGGAACCCGACCGCGACGCTGGCCTGGCCCCTCAACCGCTCACCGGCGCGCATCACGCGCCTGGCCCCCGGCACGTCCACCGCGACCGGTTTCTCCAGGTACACATGTTTGGCCGCCGCCGCGCAGGCCTCGAAATGTTCCGGGTGGAAATAGGGCGGCGTGGCGATGTGGATGCAATCGATGTCCTTTGCCGCCAGGAGTTGCTCCAGGCATTTCGGGCCATGGAACAGCATCGGGGAGCCGACACCCGGCTTGCCCTTTTTCCCGGCTGCCTGGTTCAGGCTTCTCTGCGTCTGCTCGGTCTGC
>JAUYBU010000392.1 GCA_030693045.1 Bryobacterales bacterium
TCGACCTTCATGGTCGGATCGGCGAACTTGGTCTCGACGGTGGTGCGGGCCGGCTTGGCGTCGCCGAAGAACTCGGCGTAGACTTCGTTCATGGCGCCGAAGTCGCCCCCGTCCCGCAGGAAGACGGAGCACTTGACCACATCTTTCATGGAGGCCCCGCAGCCTTCCAGGATTCGGCGGATGTTGTTCAGCGCGACGCGGGTTTCGTGGCCAATGTCGCCGTAGGAGAACTGGTTGGTTTGGGGATCGATGGGCCCCTGGCCGGCGACAAAGATGAAGTCGCCGGCGCGGACGGCCGGAGAATAGGGCCCGCGCGGCGCGGGCGTCCCGGGTGGAACGATTCGCTCGAGCATGAACTTGGGTCTCCCGTTGGCAGGGTCTACTGCATGGGGCCGATGTGCGGCGCCTTCCGCTGGCGCGGTTGCCGCGGCTGGCGCGCCGTGGTGCGCTTCTGCTTCTGGCCGCCTTGGGACGGCTTGCGCCGCGACGGCTGCTTGCGCGCGGGCTTGGCCATCACCGGCGCCGGGTTCGGATCGAAGACCGAGGGCTGACCTTCGACAATCGGCTGGGGCCCCTCGTCCTCCTCCTCTTCTTCTTCCTGTTGAGCGCGCTCCTGGTCCGGTGGCGCGACGGCCTCGGGTTCGAGGGGCGCCTCCGGAGCGGGCGGATAGAACTCGGCGCCCAGGTAGACCAGCACGCCTTTCTCCTCATCCGGCTCGATCCGCACCAGCAACTTGTCCTGGGCGTAATTCAGGAACTCGATGAACTCCTGAAATCCGTAGCTGGTGCTGTCGAAGTCCGGCTGGTCGGCTTGCACCCAGCCGGCCAGGTCGTCGGCCAGACAGCCGTTTTCGATGTCCTGGCGGTGCGTCTCGAGCACGTCGCGCAGCAACAGCAGCGCCTCGTCGGGTTTGCGGACAACGCGCGCGGGCGCGCTGGCGGATGCCTTGCGGCGGATGGTGTAACGTCCTTCGCCGCCGGCCAGGTCGACAAAATCCGATTTCTTGAGCTTTTCGACGAATTCCGAGAAGCTGCCCGCGCCGTAAGCCCTCTCGCTGAAACTGGAGTCGAGCTGGAGCATGGTCGACTTGAGCAGGCCGAGTTGCGGCTGCACCTCGCGCCGCTCGAGCACCAGCAAGGCTCGTTCGACCAGCGGCATCGCCTGCGCCAGATCCAGCGGCGCCGGCCGCGACCGCTGCGGTCTGATCTGTTGCTGTTGCCCGGCGTCACTCCGGCGCGGGCTGCTCTGCCTCTCGGGCTTGCCCGGTTCGTCGAGGAAGGATTCATAGCTGATGAACTCGTTGCAGTTCTGCTGAAGGATGGTCGAGGTGAAGGCCTTGCCGCCAACCACGAAGACCGTCTTGCCGAACTCCTTGAGCTTGTTCACCAGGGGAATGAAATCGCTGTCGCCGCTGACGATGGCGAAGGCGTTGACGTGGCTGTGGGTGAAGGCCATCTCCAGGGCGTCGAGGGCCAGGTTGATATCGGCGCCGTTCTTGTCGCCGCGGGGCGATGGGATGCGCTGCACCATCTGCACCGCGTTTTCGGCCATCTGCCGAGTGGCGCCTTCCTGCCGGGACCAGTTCGCGTAGGCGAACTTGGCGATGATGTCGCCCCGTTCCTTCAGCGCGTCCAGCGCCAGCGATACGTCAAACTCGCGCCGCAGCGTGGATTTCACGCCAATTTCGATGTTGTCGTAATCGACGAACACCGCGATATTCAGTTTTTCTTGCATGGTTGTCTCGTGTCTGCGCTCATCGCGCGGGGCGCCGGGCTGAACCGCCCGCGCCACTATGGTACGCGTTCGGGCCGCCTTCGGCGGCCAGAACTCAAATTCGACGTTCCATCCCGCGTCCGCCTGCAATTATAAAACGCTCAGCCATCCCGGCGGGCGATCACACCGATTCGGGACGCGGCGCCCGTGGCGTCGCGCAGGAAGACCTACTCCCTAGTTTAATTCTATCGCGAAGGGAGGCCCTGAGTACTCGCGTGCTAAAATGAGCTTTCACGGCTATGCAGATTGCCATCGCCGCCGACCATGGCGGCTTCATCCTGAAAGACGGCTTGCGCGACCGTTTACGCGCCCTGGGCCACCAGGTCACCGATTTCGGCACCGACAGCGCCGCCTCGACCGACTATCCGGACTACGCCGCCGTGGTGGCGCGCGCGGTCGCCTCGGGTGAGTTCGAGCGCGGCATGCTGATCTGCACCACCGGCGTGGGCATGTCGATTGCGGCCAACAAGGTGCCGGGCGTTCGCGCCGCCCTCGGCGTCAACGACACCGAGGTCCGCCTGACGCGCGCACACAACAACGCCAATGTCCTGACGCTGGGGGCGACGCTGGTGGATTTGGACACCGCGGAGCGGCTGGCGCGGATCTTTCTCGAAACGGAATTCGAAGGCGGACGGCACGCGCGGCGTGTCGACAAGATCGCCGCGATCGAGCGCGGCGGGCAAGGTTGAGCCGGGAGGCCGGATGATGGAACAGAACCGGATGGCCAGGCCGCTGGCCGAAGTCGATCCCGATATCTATGCGGCGGTGCGGCGGGAAACCGGCCGCCAGCATTCGGGGCTGGAACTGATCGCCAGCGAGAACTTCACCTCGGAAGCCGTTCTGGAAGCCACGGCCAGCGTCTTCACCAACAAGTACGCCGAAGGCTATCCGGGGAAACGCTATTACGGCGGCTGCGAGTTCGCCGACGTGGTCGAGAACCTGGCCCGCGAGCGCGCCAGGAAGCTCTTTGGCGCCGAGTATTGCAACGTGCAGCCGCACTCGGGGTCGCAGGCCAACGAGGCCGCTTACGGCGCCCTGCTCGAACCGGGCGACACCATCCTGGGCATGAACCTGGCGCACGGCGGCCACCTCACGCACGGGCATCCTTTGAACTTCTCGGGCAAGCGCTACAAGGTGGTCCCCTACGGCGTCCGCCGCGAGGACGAGGTCATCGACTACGACACGCTCGAGCGCCTGGCCGGGGAACACAAGCCCAAGCTGATTATCGCCGGCGGCAGCGCCTACCCGCGGATTATCGACTTCCAGCGTTTCCGCGCCGTCGCCGACTCGGTGGGCGCGAAGTTCCTGGTCGACATGGCGCACTTCTCGGGGCTGGTGGCGGCCGGGCTGCACCCCAACCCGTGCCAATGGGCCGACGTCGTCACCTCCACCACCCACAAGACCTTGCGCGGGCCGCGCTCGGGCCTGATTCTGGCGCGCGCCGAATATGGCGTGGCCATCGACAAGAGCGTTTTCCCGGGCATGC
Source organism: Bryobacterales bacterium (assembly GCA_030693045.1). Lineage (GTDB taxonomy): Bacteria > Acidobacteriota > Terriglobia > Bryobacterales > Bryobacteraceae > JACQZT01. The sequence continues at coordinate 3,261 of JAUYBU010000392.1, forward strand.
AGGGCGGGCCGCTGGTGCACGTCGTCGCCGCCAAGGCGGTCTGCTTCCTGGAGGCGATGACGCCGGAGTTCGGCGCTTACCAGAAGCGGGTGATCGCCAACGCGAGGGCATTGGCTGGCGGGCTGGCCGGGGAGGGCTATCGCATCGTCTCCGGCGGCACGGACACCCATCTGCTGCTGGTGGATGTGTTCGCCAAGGGCATCCGCGGGCGCGAGGCCGAAGTGGCTCTGGACAAGGCCCACATCACGGTCAACAAGAACGCCATTCCGTTCGACGTAAACCCGCCGCTCAACCCCAGCGGCATCCGGCTGGGCAGCCCGGCCGTGACCACGCGCGGGTTCGGCGAGGCCGAGATGCTCGAGGTCGCCCGGCTGGTTTGCGAAACCCTGCGCGATCCGTCTTCGGAAGCGACGCTGGCGGGCGTTCGCCGGAAGGTGGCTGAACTGGTGGAGCGGTTCCCGCTGTACGCCTGGAAGCGGGGTCCGGAAGCCGCCAGGCCCGCGGGCTGAAGCCACCGGGAGGGCCGAATGCCCCTGCGAATCCTCATCGACGTACGGCATATCCGGGACTTCGGTATCGGGTCCTATATCCGCAACCTGGTCCACGCCCTGGGAAAAGTGGACACCGGGAACCGGTACACGCTAACCGCGCGGCGCGACGAGGTCCACGAATTCGCCCACCTGCCGCGCAACTTCGAGACCATTCCCTACCAGCGCGCGGACACGGATCTGGCCGACCAGGCGGCCTACCCGTGGTTTCTGCGCAGTTGGCCGGCGGATGTGTATCACATCCCGCTGAACAGCGTGCCGCTGCTGATGCCCAAGCCCTACGTGGTGACGGTTCACGACATGAGCCGGCTGCTCTATCAGGACCGGGTTTCGGGATGGCGCAATAACCTGCGGCTGTTTCTGTTCCGCCGCGGTCTGCTGCGGGCGGACCGGATCATTGCGGTCTCCCGCGCCACCAGGCGCGACGTCGAAAACCTGCTGAACATCCCGGCCTCGCGCATCCGGCAGATCTACAATGCGCCCGATCCGCGGTTCGAACAGCATTCTCCGGCGGCCGACGCCCGCGCGGCCGGCCCCGAGACCCGCGACTTCGAGCGCCGCCGGATCCTGGAACGCTACGGCATCACACACCCTTTTCTGCTCTACACCGGCATGATCCGGCCGCAAAAGAACATCCCCCGGCTGATCGAAGCCTTCGCGTCGCTGCGCAACGAGCTTGCCGAGCACCCCTCCTACCGGGAGCTGAAGCTCATCATTATCGGCGACGAGATCTCGCGCTTCCCCGGCGTGCGCCGGGCGGCGATCCAGTATCGCGTCGAGAACGCGGTCCGGTTCCTCGGATTCGTGCCGTTCGATACGCTGCGGGTTTTCTATGAGGCGGCGGAAGCCTTCGTATTCCCCTCTCTGTACGAGGGTTTCGGACTGCCGCCGCTGGAGGCCATGGCTTGCGGCACGCCGGTGGTCACCTCGAACCTGAGTTCCTTGCCCGAAGCGGTGGGCGACGCCGCCATGACCGTGAACCCCGAGAACGTGTTCGACATCGCCCGAGGCATCCGCGAGGTTCTGCTCGACCGGAACCTTCGCGACGAGTTGCGCCGCAAGGGATTCGAGCAGATTCGCCGCTTTAGCTGGAAGAGGACCGCGGAAGAGGTGCTGGAGACTTACCAGGAAGTAGCCGCTCTGGCAAAGGCGCGCTGATCGCCGCGCTCCAGCCGGGGCCGTCGACCAGATCGAGCACCGTCAGGCCCAGCCCTTTCAAAACCCGGTCGCTCATTTCCGCCGAGAGCGCCCGCACGCCCTTCAGCACGTGGTGGATGTGGGGTTGCGAAATGCCCGTCAGCCGCGCAAACCCCCGCTCGGTGATGTCCCCGTTGCGAATCCGGACCTGAACCACCCAGATCAGCCGTGCATGCAGCGCTTGGAATGTCATGATCGCACGCGTTTTCCGATTCCCGGGAGAAATAGGTCCCGCACTAAGATAAAATATTACCACAATTAATTAGAATTACAAAATATTCTCAGGCCAATTTATGAAGGATGAAGAGGCTATGAATCAACGGCTTCAAGCGCCATCGTCCAATTTAGTGCCGGCTGCCCGAAAAAATTCTCACAAATAATATTGACGCTATTCTGCCCCGGAATAGCATGAATACCAGATGTGCGACCCGCCGCTTCGGATGGATCGGGGTGGGGCGCCGCCAGGAGGACTTGGAGAGATGGAATGGAGTCGATCGGACACGCTGGTTCTGGCTTTGGATTACTGCGCGCGTTGCCAGGGATTGGGACTGCGCGGTGAACGCCGGGGAACGTCGAATCCCTGCAACTGCGTCCTACGCGGAATTTTCCGCGCCTGCTACAACCGTTATTGTAAGTGCATGCTTAAGGAGAAGCACCTGAGTCACGTCACCCTCCAATTCACGGCGGGCCGCGACGGGCGCCAGGCCTACGGGCGGAAAGACGAGGAATACTGCGCCGATTTCTATCTGGTAAGCAAACGCCACCTCGACGAAGCCGAGTTCAGGATCTTCCGGTTCCACTTCCTGCTGGGCGCGGACTGGCACCTGTGCTGCCGCAGACTGGGCCTGGACCGGGGCAGCTTCTTCCATACGGTGTATCGCATCGAACGGAAGCTGGGACGGGTGTTCAAGGAACTGAAACCCTACGGCCTGTATCCTCTGGACGAGTACTTCCACGGGACCACGCAGTCGATGGAGCCGCGCCGGAAGGTGGAACCGATTCGGCCGGCGGCTCTGCGGCCGCCGTTGCGGCGAGCGGCCTAGTGCCTGGACCGCTAATTCCGCTCCCTAACGGTCGCGGCTCGGAAACGAGTCTGAGCCGCGCGCGTCAGCAAGCGGAAGAACCGAATCATGCGGTCAGAAGACTAGGGAACGATCAGCGACGATCCGCCGGCGGCCGGCGGCAGGGCGTCGACGGGAACGGGTTGGTCCGAGAACCGGTCGTGAAGGAAATGCAGGTACGCCCGGCCGTGGCTGCGCCCGTTGACGAAATTAAGCGCCATGCGCTGTAGCAGGGCCAGCACGCCCAGGATCGCGGTGTCGCGGATGGTATTGACGCCCGACTGGCGCGCCATTTCCTGCCGGGCCTGGCTCAGGCGCGCCTGAAAACCCTGATGTACGGCGGCGGCGAGCGGGTTGTTTGGCCGGGACTCGTAGTAGATGCCGCTTTCCAGAGTGCGGAAGGTGCGGATCAGCGTTTCCAGCGCCTCGCGAACATCCGCGTCGCTTACGCCCGGAACGGCGACGGAGGCTTCGAGCAGAAACCGGCTGGAGAGCGAAGCCAGAGCCTCGTGCTCCTGGATGAAGCTCTCCGTAACTTCGATATCGCGGTTCGGGAGGTCCTGTTCCTTGAGATCGGGCATGCGTTCATGCAGACGGGCCTGCTGGAGATACTCGCACTCGAACGGGCAATTGACCGTCACCTCGCGCTCGACGCCGCAGCAGGGGGCGCATATCTGGCCGCGGACGCCGAGGCAGTAACGGCGCGGTCTCCGGATCTCGCAAAGGGCGCAAGTCATGATTGGCTCCGGCTGGAAAAACGCGCCGGATGTTACTATCGTATCATTTGACGGATGGCGCGATTCGATCTGTACCTGAAAGTGGAAGTCGATGTTGACGGGAACGAGGACCCAAAAAAGCTCGCCGCCGAGATCTGCCGGCTGATCCGCAAGGTTTACGGCGTGCGCGCGGCGGAGTTGTCAAGCTGGGTCGATCAGTCCGGCGCGCCGGACCGCGTTTGATGGTAGGTCCGGCGGAAGAAACCGTCGGTCATTCCGGCGATGTAGTCGCAGACCAGCCGGTGCGGCGGCTCGTTCCCGAGTCCTTCGCGATAGGCTTCGGGCAGCCGCCCGGGGTCCGACAGGAACCATTCGAACAACTCCGCCATCATGGCCGCCGAGCGCGCCCGCTCTCCCATCAGCTCCGGGGTGAAGTAGACCCGGTCGCGCAGAAAGCCCTTGAGCGACGCGGTGGCAAGCTGTGGTTCCGGCGTCTGGCGCGCCAGCCGCCCGCGGTAGCGGCGCACGTCGCCGGCCGAATTCACTCCCGCCGCTTCGGCCGCCTTCCAGGTTCCGTCGATCAACCCCGACACCAGCCGGTCGATCAACAGCCGCAGGGTTTCGTTGAAACGGATCCGTTCGGGGGCGCCGGGAAACTGGATCCGGATCTCCGCGGCGATCTCGCCGTACTGGGGAATCTCCCGGCAAATCTCCTCGATGCCGAACAGCCCCGCCGAGAAGCCGTCGTCCAGATCCGCGGTGTTGTAGGCGATCTCGTCGGCCAGGTCGATCAACTGCGCCTCCAGCGGGGGGCGCAATCCGGGCAGATACTGGTCGAGTTCGGGGAACTCGCCCGGCTCGAAGTCGCGCGAGTGCTTGGCGATGCCTTCGCGCACTTCGAAGGTGAGATTCAGCCCCGGGAACCGCGCATAGCGCTGCTCGAATCGCTCCACCACCCGCAAGGTATGCAGGTTGTGTTCGAAGCGGTCTCCGAATCGCGCCATCTGGCGGTTCAGCTCCTCTTCGCCGGCATGCGCGAAGGGCGGGTGGCCGAGGTCGTGGGCCAGGGCCAGCGCTTCGGTCAGGTCCTGGTCCAATTCGAGCACCGAGGCGACGGTGCGCGCGATCTGGGCCACTTCCATGGTGTGCGTGAGGCGGTTCCGGAAGTGGTCGGAAAGCGGATCGGTAAAGACCTGCGTTTTGTCTTCCAGGCGGCGAAAGGCGCGGGCGTGGACAATCCGGTCGCGGTCCCGTTGAAACTCGTTGCGGTAGCGGTGGGGGGGCTCGGGGTAGCGGCGCCCGCGCGCCTGGCTCACCGGAAAACGCAGGCGCGCCAGGGCGGGGCTCATCGGGGTCCCGCCGCTACTTGATTTCGGACAAGGCGGTGAGAGCGGCGCGGCTCACCGCGCTGCGCTCGCTGCGAAGAGGCTCCAGCAACTTGCGCGCCTCGGCCGGCTTGGTGGGCCCCAACAGGCGTCCCAGCGCTATGGTCGCCTGCTCCTTGGAGACCATCACGGTGGGCTTTTCCACCAGCCCGCGCAGCAGTTGCTCGGCTTGCGCGGTCTTGCCTTGCGCTTGATACATCTGCGCGAGCGCGAACTTGGCCAGCGAAGCGTAGTTCACGTCCCCCGTATCCGCCACTTCCTGGAAGGCCTTCTCCGATTCCAGCATCCGGCCCTGGTCGGCCGCGATAATCGCCAGGTAATAGCGCGCGATAGCGCCTTCGTCCTTGCCCGCGTACCTGGCTGCCAAATCGCCCATGGCTTTGTCGACGGCCCGGTCTTTCTCGGCCTGGGTCGGAAACATCGTGAGATACGGATTATCGGCGGGCGCCGTGCCGACCGACGCTTCGTAGATCTCGGACGCCGCGCGCAACTCGCGCTGCCGCACGCCCTTCTGGTACTTCATGTAGAAGTAGCCGCCGATCGCGACGGCCAATACCACGGCGGCGATCGCGCCGTAACGGGCCGCCTGCCCGCGGTGCAGGCTCAGGAACTCGACCGTGTGGCCCACTTCCTGGGCGAACTTGTCGGTCTTCAAATCATGACGGGTAATTTTGTCCACACATACCTCTAAGAACCTACTAGTTTAACACGTTGACACGCGCTGGCTTATGCCGGGAATGGTCCCATATCGCACTCAAATTGCGCGGGGAACAACCGCGGGCCCCGGGCCGTGTTAGTTCTTATTGAGGGCTTGCCATGCGGAGATGGTGCGTGTTTCTGATCGCGGCGTCGGTTGGTGCGGCGGACTGCTCGCGGACTGGCGCCGGCTTCCCGCCGCTCGACGATCCGTTCTTGCGTTCCTACCGCGGTGTGGAAGGCGGCCTGTACCCGGGACGGTCGAACACCCGGCCCGTGGCCCACGAAGCGCTCGGCCTGCGCGAGGCGGGTAAGGTCACGCCGCTCGATCCGAATGGCTCGCCCGTGTACATCAAGCCTTTCGGAAGCCGGGGCATGGACACCCGCAGAATCGTGCTGCTGAGCCTCGGCATGTCGAACACCACCCAGGAGTTCTCGGCGTTTCAGGAAATGCTGGCGCGGGATGTCGAACACAACCCTTGGCTGGTGACCGTGGATGGCGCCGAGGGCGGCTGGTCGGCGGACCGGATGGTGGCGGACCCGGAGACCTACTGGTCGAACGTCTACGCCCGGCTCCGCGCCGCGGAAGTCACGGCCGCGCAGGTCCAGGTGGTCTGGATGAAGCAGGCGGATTCGACGCCGCGCCTGGCGTTTCCCGAGAATGCGCGCGCGCTTCAGAAAGAGTTGCGGACCATCGCCGTATCGCTCAAACAGCGTCTCCCGAATTTGCGGCTGGTCTATCTTTCCAGCCGCATCTACGGGGGCTACGCCTCCTCGGCGCTTAACCCCGAGCCGCAGGCTTACGAAAGCGGCTTCGCCGTGAAATGGCTGATCGAGGACCAGATCAACGGCGATCCGGAGCTTTCGGTGGACCGGGGCCGCGCGCCGTGGTTGGGTTGGGGGCCTTATCTTTGGGCCGACGGGACGCGGGCGCGCTACGACGGGCTCTCCTGGAGCTGCCAGGACATGGCCGACGACGGCACGCACCCATCCCTTAACGGGCGCATCAAGGTGGCCTGGATGCTGCTGGATTTCTTCAAGACCGACACGACCGCGCGGCCCTGGTTCGTCTGGTCGGCGGGGGAAACCGCGAGCCCGCGGCCATCGGCCGTTCTCAGCGCGGCGAGCGGGTTCTCCGACGTCGCAACAGGCTCCCTGGCGACGCTGTATGGGCGCGATCTGGCGCCGGGAATTCGTTCCGCCGAGTATGCGGCGCCACTGCCGCGCACCATCGCCGGCGTCCGGGTGGAGGTGGGCGGCGAACCCGCGCCGCTGTACTTCGTCTCGCCGGAGCAAATCAATTTCGTCGTGCCGCCGGTGCTGCGCTCGAGCGAGGTAGTGGTGGTGCGCTATGGTTTGCGGTCGGCGCCGGTGGCACTTCACGCGGTGATGTACGCCCCCGGTCTGTTCACGCTGAGCGGCCGGCCCGACGGTCCCGTGGCGGCGCGGCACGCCGATGGCCGCACGGTTTCGCGCTTCGCTCCCGCCAGTCCCGGCGAGGTGATCGAGTTGTACGGCACCGGGCAGGGCATCCGGAATCCAATGCTTATGATGCCGGAGCTGGCGCCGGTGGTCCGCATCGGCGGCCTGACCGCCGAGGTGCGCTACGCGGGCCCCGCCGGCGGCTGGCCGGGACTGCTTCAGGTGAACGTTCGCGTGCCGGAAGGCGTGGGGCCGGGCGAGGCGCTGCCGGTGGACCTGCGCTATGGCGGATTCGTGAGCAACGTGGCGGCGCTGGCCGTCGGCGGACCATAATTGAATTGACATGCGATGGTTGCGAGTTGCCGCCGCGCTGGTCCTGGCCGCCGTCGCCGTGGCGGCGCAGGAAGATCCGCCCGCAGTGGCTTTTCACCGTCTGCGCCTGGAGTACACGACCACCTCGGACTGGACCACGCTCGA
>JAUYBU010000456.1 GCA_030693045.1 Bryobacterales bacterium
GCCGTTCACGCCCGCCGAGCGTCATCGGAACCTGTACTCGACCGAGCCGCTCCCGAAGCGGCCCAACACGCGCGACACGCTTGAGGGAAAGCCCGCCGTGACGCGCGACGTGCCCGAACAGAAGAAACAGCAGACGCAGAAGCAGAAACAGAAGCAGGGCTCGGGGGGAAGCGGCGAGGAGTTGGTCCGCAACCAGCTCCGCGCGCTCATGGCCGTCGACGAGAGCACCGGCGAAGTCTTCAAGGCCCTGGAAGAGACCGGGCAGCTCGACAACACGCTGGTCGTGTTCTCGTCGGACAACGGCTATTTTTGGGGCGAGCACGGCTTGGCCGACAAGCGCTGGTCCTACGAAGAGTCGATTCGCGTGCCGCTGGTGATGCGCTATCCGAAACTGATTAAGGCGGGCACGAAGATCGAGCACGACGCGCTGAACGTGGACATGGCGCCGACGATGATCGAGCTTGGCGGCGCCACCGCGCCGAAGAACATTCACGGACGCTCGCTGGTCCCGGCGTTTTCGGGCAAGGCAAAGGAGTGGCGCAAGTCGTTCCTGAGCGAGTACTTCGCCGAGACCGGGTTCCAGCGCCAGCCAAGCTGGCAGTGCGCGCGCACGCCGCGCTGGAAGTACACCCACTACACCGAACTGGAAGGCATGGACGAGTTGTACGACATCCAGGCCGACCCGTACGAAATGAAGAACCTGATTGGAGACGCCGCCGCGCGGGGCACGTTGAAGGAAATGCAGGGCGAGCTTGCGCGCCTGCTGAAGCAGACCGCCTAGCTCGGCGCGGGCCGCGGCGCGATCTTAGAATGACTAATGACTATGGTAAAATGACCATGGTATGAAAACCTCCGTGCCCGCTGGCGTCTTCAAGGCCAAGTGCCTTCACCTGCTGGATGAAGTGCACGACCGCCGGCGCGAATACCTGATCACCAAACGCGGACATCCGGTTGCCCGGCTGGTCCCCGTCGGCCAGGCCGCTCCCGAGGTGTTCGGGCGCATGCGCGGCACAGCCGAAATAGTCGCGGATATCGTCGCCCCGGTGGGCGAACGGTGGGATGCGGATGAGTAGCGCCTCGCTGCTGCTGGACACCCACTGCTGGATCTGGATGGCGCTCGGCGACAAGGCGCGGTTCCGCCCGCTCGCGATCCGGCGCATCGAAGAGGCTGCACGCTCGGGCTCCCTGCTGGTCTCGGTGATTTCCGTGTGGGAGATCGCAATGCTGGAGTCGAAAGGCCGCATCCGGTTCCAGAAGCCCTGTCTTGAGTGGGTGCGCGAGGCGCCGGAAACTCCCGGGTTGTCGCTGGCGGGTCTCACGCCGGAAATCGCGGTCGATAGCAGCCGGCTGCCGGGGAGCTTCCATGGCGATCCGGCGGATCGCATCCTGGCGGCCACCGCCCGCAACCTGGGCGTCCCACTCATGACTCGCGATCGAAAGCTGATCGAGTACGGGCGCCAGCGGCTGGTCAGCGTCGTGCCCGCCTGATTTCCGAGTCAGGCTGGGTGGCGGAATCGCCTCCCGCGCGCCACAGGCGCAACGCCAGAGCCCAGGCCAGGAACGGCAGCAGCACCACGGCTCCGGTACCCATCGCCACCGTGCGCACCGAGACGCCCAGATCGATGAGCAAGCCCGACAGGTAGCTGACCGTGGACCTGCTGAGCATGCTGAAGGCGAATTCGGCCGAGAACACGCGGCCGCGTGGAAGATTCCGGAGTTGGAGACGCCCGTGGCTGTGGCGTCGTGAAGTGCGGTCGTTGCGACGCGGCCGGAGAAGCCCTGGATCTGCATGTTCCGGCGCGCGTCGAAGAGTTGGAGCGGTTCAAAAGGCAAAGGCGTCCTCTGGAATCGCGTGTTCAATGTCTGGCAGCGGCTCAGGGAGTATACTGAAACGATCCAAAGATGCAGCTACGTCGGCACACAGGTGGACAGGACATGGGCAACCAGATCTCACCCGCCACCTCCACTTGTGGACGGTCATCCAGCCTTCCTCATGCCGTTGGTGCTGCAGGGATGCATTCGCCGATTCCTCGGCTGAACAACCCTCTGGGCGAAGATGCCCTCACGCACGGAAGGCCTTTGCCAGGACGGCTACTGCGCACAGTAACGGCTCCGAGCTTTACCTTCCGCGGCCCGAGCAATCCGGGTTGGAGTCGTACTTGCCCAAGTTCGTCAGACTCTGGAGCAAGAAATCCCGCCGCGAACTTACGGAGGTCCCCGAATGAGCAATTATGTGTACGGAACTAGCCTCTCTTACCGCGACTACCTGCAAGCAAAAAGCTTGAAGACACTTTCAGAAGCGAGATTTCCAAGCGGACGAGGTCCATCATTGCCTCCAACGAGCAACTGCAACAAGAGCATATGTCCGTCTCGACGTCGCTGCAAACATCGGTTGCTGAGGGCTTCGAGCAACTGTCTTTCGATGTACAAGCCCTTACCGCAGGCGTTTCCGAACTGACTGCGGCTTTCCACTGGGGGTTCAGTGAGTTGCTCACCACCGTTGGGCGAGTCAACGCTACGCTCGTCGAACTTGTCAAGATAGCGAAGACACCTGCCCAGACTTGGGCCTACGAACAGTTTGAGATTGCCCGTGATGCATTTCGTCAAAATCTGTACCCTGAGGCGCTCGAATATCTCAACAGGGCCATCAATGGCTACGTGGGCAACACAGGCTATAAGCTTGAATACCGCTTTCACTATCTCTGGGGAACGATCCTACTTGGAAGCTCCCGAAACACTTCCAAAGACATCTTGAATCTGCCCTACGCTGAGAACGCTTTCCTCAACGCGGCAAGATACGCACAACGGGACGAGCCGAAGGAGGCGGGCCGCGCGTTTCTCGCCGCAGGTTGGGCCGCCTATTGTCAGGGAAAGATGAAAGCGGCAAAGGAGTATACTGAACAAGCGCTGTCGCTTTTCCCTGCCTTGGCTGAGGACCACTTCCAACTCGCCAAAATCGAGATGCACGTCGACGAACCTGACCAGGGTCTACTTCCTCTGAGGCGAGCAATCGAACTGGAGCGGGCCTATTCGATCAAGGCCGCTGCAGACGACGATTTCAAGCGCCATGAAGCTCGGGTACAAGCTCTCCTGAACACTCTTCGCGATGAGGCCAGAGAGAGGGCCAAAACAGCGTTGTTGGCAACCCAGCGACGAGCCGGGGACACCGAAAGGCAAGGAGTGCAAGAGTTCTCCTTGACGAACTATGCAGAACTCACCGCTCCGAAGCGTGCGCTTGAAGGCGCGTCCTCCGCCGCGCGAGTTGACACATACTTCGGGTACTTGGATGTTTTGTCGCTTTGCGGAATAGCCGCACAGGGCCTCCAGCAAGCGATGACGCAATTTGTCGCCCGTGCGCGCGCTGAGGTATGGCAAAAGATCACAGCCGTAGATAATCGGATCATTGCCATCAACGACGGCAAAATGCAGGTTAAGTGGTGGGTCCTATTTGGGGCGGGCGTAGTCGGCTCTTTCATTATGGGCTGCGTCCAATGCGGTCGTGCAAAAGGTTTCGAAGCGGCCTTTGGCGCATTGGTTGGTAATACTGTGTTTTTTGCTCTGCTGTCTGGGATCGCAGCTGGCGTTGGATACCACATCCATAAAGCCGACACTCTTGCAGAGCTATACCGTGAGAAAGAGCGCCTTCAAGGGATCGACTCCGAGATCCAAAGAATGTGAGAGACATGCAGATCAGCGCTTGGCGGACTGCAACGGCAGACGCCGTTCAGGATGGCTAGGTTTGAACTATGATCGTAAGTTCTGAACCAGGGTCGAGTGACGCAATTACGAGGAAATCGAACGCGAGGTCGTCGCCTTCGTGCAAACTCGGCGTAGGCCAGATGGTCGGAAGGATGCGTTGGCCGTCGGCGTGGTTCTGGGTCACTACACCGAACTGGAGGGCATGGACGAGTTGTACGACATCCAGGCCGACCCGTACGAAATGAAGAACCTGATCGGAGACTCCGCCGCGCGGGGCACGTTGAAAGAAATGCAGGGCGAGCTTTCGCGCCTGCTGAAGCAGACCGCCTAGCTCGGCCGGCTTTCCCCGCGCCACAGGCGCAACACCAGACCCCAGGCCAGGAACGGCAGCAGCACCACGGCTCCGGTGCCCATCGCCACCGTGCGCACCGAGACGCCCAGATCGATGAGCAAGCCCGACAGGTAGCTGACCGTGGACATGCTGAAAAAACCGGGGACGGAGT
>JAUYBU010000476.1 GCA_030693045.1 Bryobacterales bacterium
CGCGTCCACGAAAGGTCGCCGCCGACTTGTAGAAGCCGGTGACGGCTTCGGCGGCGTAAGGCTGGTTGGGCAAGGGCAGGATGCGGAGCGCCAGATTGTAGGCCGGGACGGCCGCGAGCACTTCGGCGCGGGTGCGCGGCGTAGGCATGTCGCCGCTGACCACGCGGAAGGAGGCATCCCGGTAGCCCTCATAGGCGGCAAAGAAGAAGATACGGTCGCGGACCACTCGTCCGCCCGCTGAAGCCCCAAACTGGTTGAAGGTGGCTCCGGGTTTGGTGGGCAGGGTCTGATTGCGCGCGTTCAAATTCTCGGCCTGGAAATTCTCGAACAAACTGCCGTGAAACTCGTTCGTGCCCGAGCGGGTGATGACGTTGATCTGCCCGCCCACGGCGCGGCCGTACTCGGCTTGAGCGACGCCCTTGATGACCTGCACTTCCTGGACCGCATCGATGCTCACCAGGTCGATCTGGTTGAAGTTCTGGAACATGCCGGCGGAGCGGCCCTCGGGGTTGCCGCTGGCTTCCGTGCCGTCGAGCGAGATGCCGGTGCCGCCCTGACCCAGACCGTTCAGGCGCAAGGTGCCGTGTTGCGTGGTCGATCGCGACACGCCGGTGCCGATGCCGAGAATGTTCGAGACGTTGCGGCGCGCCAGCGGCAGTTCGGTGACCTTGACACTCTCGAAGGTCTGGTTTTGTTCGGCCGAGACCGCGTTGACCAGCGGCGCGGCAGCTTGCACATTCACGGTCTCGGTGATGGCCCCCAGTTCCATCACAAATGTCCGGCGTACCTGCTGACCGGCCGTCAGTGCGATGCCTTCGGCCTGATTGCTCTTGAAACCCTGAGCCTCGATTCGCAGGCGATATGCGCCCACGATCAGGAATGTGAACCCGACTTCACCCTGCTGGTCGGTCGCGCGCGAGGCGACGGCGCCCGTTCTGTCATGCGTGATGGTAACGGTGGCGCCCGGAATCACGGCGCCCGAATTGTCGGTGACAATGCAATAGTAGCTGGCGGTGGTAACCTGGCCGCGCAGCGGGAGAAGTGATGCGAACAGGACCATCACTCCGGCGAACGCTTGCCACATATATCGAGAGAGCATAGGCCCCTCCTTCGGATTACGACAATCGTATCACGCAAAAAGCAATCTTGGCGGAATTGGCTCTCGGGCTTCCTGGGTGGTCCGCCAGCGCCGGGCGTGCGGCCTACTGAACGTACTGTGACACGAAACCCAGGTATCCCTGGCGGCCGGCCTCCTTGCTCCAGAACCGGATCGATTTCCCGATGCGGCGCAGGCATTCGACAAGCTCGGCGACCGGGATGGGATCGCCGGGCGTCTCGTCCAGGCCGGGGAGGCGTTCCCGCCCCAAGCGCCATTCGCACATCCCTCGCGCGGCATGGAAGACCCGTTCCGCCCGGCCGTCCAGGCGGATCGCGGGAGGCCGGCGCCCCTCCTGCTCCGCACGGTAGTACTGGACCAGGGCATCCACGGCGTCTTGCGCGTCCAGGTCGAGCATCGCGGGCTCGGCGCGGTACACGCTCACGATGGCGAACTCGAGGTTTTGGAGAACGTCCGTATGCCGGTCTTCGATGTTGCTCATGGCCGTCGCTCCCTCTTCGAGCGCGGCGCTTTCACGGCCGCCAGGCGTTTGTTGACCGCCGCGAGGTCGAACGCCTCGGAATTGAACTCGCCCCCGATCCAATCCACCATCTCTTCGTGCTGCTCGTGCCGCGGATCACGGATCGCCTCGAGGAACTCGACATAGCCCCAGGGCCCGCCGCAGTCGTCCGGCGGCCCATGCCGTTTACCGCCCAGGCACACCGCGCGGTCCTCGCCGGGACCGGCGGGCTCGACCTTTTCGACCACCACTTCGTGGCGCCAGTCGTCGCCGAAGTCGTAGGTGTAGACGAACCGCTTAGTCTTCTTCCCGAGTGCGTCGGCCACGCTCACGCGCCGCTCATCGAGCATTTCGAGTTCCGAGGGTTCGTCCGCCTGGCCGTAGCTGGTTTCGCCGACCCTGAACTCGTGGAGGTGGCTGTCGGTCCAGCCGAAGACGATCTGGATCACCCGGTGCAACGCTTCAAGACTCATGCTGCCCGGCAGGCGGACGCGCCGCCAGATCGGGGGACGGATTCCCTGGATGGTGATCTTCAACTGGTAAGTCAGGTCTGTCATAAGTCAACTCTCCTTGTCAGCCTTCTGCCCGGCGGCTTCCAGAACCCAATCCCACTCGGGCAGATGTTCACGCACGAATTCCGGCGGGATGTTACGACGCCGGCCGGTCTTCACCCCGTCTTTCCCGGCCCACAGGCCGACAACATACGCCGCGCTTTCATCCGGGAACTCCGGCACCTCGCGCAGGATGTCATTGCCGGAGCCGTCACGAACCTGGTAGAGCCCCAACAGAATCCCCTGGCAGATTCCCAGCGCTTCGGTTTCCAGCCCCATTCCGAGGTGGCGCGTCATCTGGGTAACGAAGGGCTTGATCGCTTCCTCGAGCAACTCCCCCGCGGCCTCGTTGGGCTCCACATAACCCCAGGAATGACGGCCGGCGCGACCGTTCAGATCGTCGTAGCCAAACTGCAGAAGGGCGTCTTCGACCTCGGCGGCGACGGTGAGCATCGACACCTTGGCGAGGACCGATCGGGCAATCGCCTCGGCTTCCGTCCGCAGTTCGGCGTGCCTGGCCAGCAGGCCGCTCAAAACGGCAGCGGCTTCGTGGCTCTCCAACTTGTCGAGTAGGTTCGGGCTGTCCGCCGCCCGGCTCTGTGGTTTGCGACTTGCCTTCTTCGCGGTCACGGGTTCCCTTCGCCTCATCGGATTCTATCGCAGGCCCCAGGGAAACTGGGGAACGTGGGGACAGACGGGACGTTCCCCGGTTTTTTTAAACCGGGGAACGTCCCGTCTGTCCCCACGTTCCCCGTGTATCAACACTCGGAATCCGGGATGTCC
>JAUYBU010000250.1 GCA_030693045.1 Bryobacterales bacterium
TCCTTGCGGCGCTCGGTGTCAGCCTGCCCAAGAAGTGACGCTGTAGGCAGGAGCAATTCGTCGCCCCGAGCGAGTAACTCCCATCCGCCCAAATACATACAGGCAAAATCTCGCTCATTCGCCGGGGGAAGATCCGTCCGAGGTTACGTAGCCCTGGAACTGCCCGGCGGCACCGATGTAATGTAGAATAGCCGGTGTCCGGGACGCCGACAACATGGAAACCAAGGAAAGCGGACCGTCCGACCTGTGGATCAATTTCCCTCTGGCTGTCCTCATCGCTGTCACTGCTTGCGCGGGACTCTTCTGGCCCCCCACCGCGGGGGGCCTACTCCCTGCCTCTCAGAATCGCGGCCATCACACGGGGGCTGCGCCGCCCGTGAAATACGGCCACAACCCACAACGGTTTCTTCTCCGGCGCGTAAGCAATCACATACTCGCACCAGTTTGAACCGCAGCGGGCGCGAAGTGAGACTTGGACGTCGATAGCCCTGACGTGGAAACGCCACCAGGGCCCGAATCCCGTCGAAGATTTCCGTTATCACCCGGTCGGCTGCGTCTGGGTCGTCCTCTGCTACGTGTTCGCGGATGTCGTCGAGGTCGATGAACGCTTCCGGGTGAAGCGCATACGCACTCATGCCGGGCGGTGGCGTTGGGCGTCGGTCTTCTCCATCAAGCGCCGGTACGCTTCCTCGCCGTCAATCGGCTTCACCCTGCCGCTTTCCAGATCGTCAAAACGCCGGTCGAGCATTTCCCGCGTGTGGGCCAACTCGTCAAAGTAGCCGATCACCGCATCTTCAACCAGCTCGTCGCTCGGGCGTCCGCTCTCGCGAGCCATCCGGTCAAGCTTCGCTTGCACGTCGGGTTTGAAATGCACTTCCATCGGTTAGGCTCCTTATCTTAAGAGTACGTCACATGTTTGTGTTTACCTCCTACTCCAGGCGGATGACGGCGACGTTGCGATCGTCCAGCGGCGCCTGAATGGCGCGGCCCGTGGCGGCGGGCGTCTTCTGCTGCCACAGGTCCTTAGCCTTGCTGAAAGGGCCGTAGCGGTCCGACAGCGTGATCACGGCCTGGCGGGGCGTCCGCGTCGGATTGACCACCCACAGGTACGTGCCGCCGGCGGCGGTGTGCAGCCGCGCCTTCACCTGCGGGTCGCTCGAGCGGACCATCTGCTTGATCCCCGCCCAATCCAGCAAGCCTGCAAACAGCGCCTTGGTCCCGGGCGAATGGTGCAGGAAATAGCCGGCGCCGGGATGGGTACCGATAAGCAGCGTGCGGCCCTTGCCGAACTTGTTCTCGATGGCGGCGACGCCGCCGTTGTCGTAGCGCCCGGCCGGCTTGCCGGTGGACGCCGCGTACTCCTGAAGGAAGAAGCGGCCGTGGATGCGCTGGCCGCGCACCTCGAGGGTCAGCTTATCGAGCAGGTCGGGGGTGAATTCGACGTAACTCTCTTTGGCGCCGAACAGCCGGTCCAGGCCGTAGTTGGGCTGCACGACGCCCACCTTGCCGCGGTCGCCGAAATACGCCGGCAGCCCCTCGCTTACCAGGATGCCGCCGCCCGCTACGTAGTCGGTCAACTTCTTGGCAGTCGCCTCTTTCAGCATGAGCGGATAGGGCAGGTAGACCAACGGGTATTCGGCGATATCGTCGATGTGGACGAAGTCGGCCTGGATGTTGGAGTCGAAAAAAGCCTGGTAGGCGCCGCGGGCCGACTCGGCGTAATGCGCGGTCGAACCCTGCTGGACGTAGTTGAAGATCTGGGACTCGGGCACGAAGACAATGCCGAGTTCGCCTTTCACCGGACGGGACTTCCAAAGGTCGGGGTTCGCATTGGCCCAGCGGGCGACTTGGCCGGCCATTTCGGCGCGCGGAGTGACGGAGCCGTCCATGCCGAATGCGCCGAAAGCGCCGAACAGCGGGCCGTCGAGCAAGGGGCGCCAGCGCGGATAAAGGATGCCCGTCGCGCCGCCGGTCATCGAGATCAGGTTCCAGAGGCGGACGTCCTTGTCGTCGGCGATGCGGCCGTCCTCGCGGGGGCGGCCGATCACCTGGGGCTGCATCCACAGCGGACCGGCCTGGGCCTCGGCGTGCCAGAAGGGTTTCCCCCGGGAGCCCGCGCGAACCAGGTCCACCGCGTGGAATTGCTTCCAGGGCTCGCTTCCTTTGCGCGAAGCGACAAAGGTGAAACCCCAGGTCTCGACTTCCCTGGCCGAGCGCCACTCGTCGTTGGCGTTGGGGAGAGCTTCGAGCGTTCCGGCGACGCCGTGGGCGACGACCTTGTTTTTCTTATCCAGGCGGCGGAACAACTCCGTGCGCCACTTGAGCAGGCGGAAAGCGTTGTCGATGCGGAATTCCGCCCAGTCCAGGGCGTCGGGATAGGGGCCCAGCGAGCGGGGCGGATGAACAAAGGCCCAATCCGAATAACTGTAGCGGTACCACGCGCGGCCGAGAGCCTCGATGGAGCCGTACTTGGCCTGGAGCCATTCGCGGAATTTGGCCTGCGTGGCCTCGCAATAGCAGTACATGCCGCGCGGGCCGCCGTGGTTGGCGGAGTGCTCGTTCCACAGGTCGTAGCCCAGCGTGGCCGGGTGATCGCGATAGTGCTCCGCCATGGCCGCGAGGAACCGCCCGGCTCCCTCGCGGACGTCTTCGTTGTCCAGGCACAGGCCGGGGAAGCCGCCTGTCGCGCTGCTGCCGCCCATGCCGCTGCGAACCACCGAATCATCGCTACTGCGGAACATCGCATGGGGGTACTTGTCGAACATCCACTCGGGAGCGGCGGTCACCATTTCGGCGATGACGACCTTGATCCCGTTTTCCGCCGCCAGATCCATCTGGCGGTCGTAGTCGCGCCAGTCGTACTTGCCGGGCGCGACTTCGATGGCCGACCACATGAACCAGTGGCGGAAGGTGTTCATGCCGATCTGGGCCGCGGTCTTGTGATCGCGGGCCCAATCCTGCTCGGGAGGGTTGGACTTGCGGAAATAGACGGCGCCATACGGGAAGACCGGTTCGGCGGCCCACGCCGCGGAGGCGGCGGCCAGCCACAGGGAAATCAAGAAGGTTCGCATCGCTGCTCCGGATCCGCTAGAAAATGAACTTCAAACCAAACTGGATCTGCCGGCCCGTGGCGGACGAGCCCGACATCTTGCCAAACTGCGCGTTGTTGTCGTCGCAGGCCGAGCCGGGCGTCCGGCCTATGCAGGTCATCGACGGGCTGTTGGAACTCGGCAGGTAGAACGTCGGCGTATTGGTCAGGTTGAAAAACTCGGTGCGGAACTGGATCCGGTGTTTTTCCGTAAGGCTCATCTCCTTGAACAGGGAGAAATCGAGATTCACCGACCCCGGCCCGCGCGCCACGCGCCGCGCGGAGTCGCCGAACACCTGGACTACCGCTCCCGTTTTGCTCAGCGTAGTGCCCGGCACGCGGAATGCCGCCGCATTGAAGAACCGGTCGGGGCCGCGCTCGCCGCCGGGAACCTGGATCTGCTGTCCCGGCACCCGGTCCGGCACATTGAAGGTGTTGAAGATGGGCGGCAGGCGATTGGTACGGATATCGGTGGGAAAGCCGCCGCGCAGGCTGGTGATCCCATTCACCTGCCACCCGCCAATCAGCCGTGAAGCCAGCGAGCGCGACCCGAGCCACTTCTTCCCCGGCCCCCAGGGAAGATCATAGCCAAAGCTGAGCGAGAAGATCTGCGGCACGTCGATCGGCGCGGGGCCTCTTTCGCGTGAAAGATTGTAAGTGTCGAGCGCGATGGAAGTGCCGCCGTTCTGGGTGAAGGCGCTCGGGCCGGCGCCTCCGGCCTCGAGATTCTTCTGAATTGTGTAGTTCAACAGGAGGTTGAGCCCGCTGGAATAGCGCTTCTCAACCCGCAGGTTGAACGCGTTGTAGTTCGACGTGGCCAGCGAGTAGGTGGGGATCACGACTCCGTTCACCATCGGGTAGGGCCGGTCGCGCTGCACGTTGCGGCCGTCGAGCGCGTACTCGAACGGCACCTGGTTCTTGTTGATGAACAGAGTGGCGAGATCGCGGCCCCGCGCTCCTTGATAGGACGTCTCGATCAGCAGCGCCTCCCAGGGCTGGAACTGGATGGAGAAGTTGAACTGGTGCAGCATTGGGTACCGCGCGTCGTGGAATGCCTGGCTGCGGATCGTGCGCGTGATTGGCTTGTCGGCGCTATAGCTCTCCAGCGTCGCCTCGGACGGGCCGGCCTGAACCGGCGAGTTGAGCGTGTACGGCGGAGCAACAGTTCGGGAGGCGCTCACCACGGGCACTACCAGCGCCGGCGTGTTGGGATTGTTGCCGGCAATCTGCGTGACTTCCTGGTTCTGGTCGCGCAGCCCGAAAAAAATGCCGTAGCCGCCGCGCAGAACCCAGCGGCGCTTGGCCTGATAGGCGAAGCCGGCGCGCGGCCCCAGGTTGTTGTGATCGCCATCCACGATGGCGCGCGTGTAGCCGTCTTTGCCGGGCACCGCGAAGCGCGCTTTAGCAAGATCGAACAGGCCGCCGCGGTCGCGCGCGTCCACAGGCTGCGTGTAAAGATCGTACCGGACACCCAGATTGAGCGTCAGGCGTTGCGTGACCTTCCAGTCGTCCTGAAAGAACGTGCCGAAGTAGATCTCCCGCTGCCGGCCCCAGTCCAGCATCTGCGTTCCTTGGACCAAACTGGGAAAGCCCATCAGGAAGTCGGCAAACGGCGCTCCGGAACCGGGCGTGTCCGAACTCGACGACAAGATCGAGCCGAAGATGAACTGGCCGAAGAAGGGATTGCCGCGTAAGTTCTCGAAACGCGGGCGGCGGATATCGGCCCCGGTCTTGAACGTATGTTTGCCGCGCGTGATCAACAGGGTGTCGGCGACCTGGAACCGGTTTTCGTAATTCAGGTCGCTCGCCCCGCCGCCCCAACCGTCGAACTGCGTCGATCCCGTCCCCTCGCCGGAGAAATTAAACGCAATGCTCGGGAACCCCTTCACCGGGAACGGGAACATCGCGAGGTTGTTGGCCAGGGCGAATTTCACTCCCCCATTCACGTCGTCCACAATGCGGCTCCCGTTGTGGCGCGTGTAACCGGCGCGAAACTCGTTCACCACCGTGGGCGAGAACACGTGGGTGTCGTTCATGACGGCCTGACGGATATTCCGGTACTGAGTGTTGCTGCCGCCGATGAAGCCGTCGAAGCTGCCCGGATTCGGGTTGGTCTGGTTGCTCAGAGAGAATCGCCCGAACAGGTTGTTCTTCGATGAGAGGGCATGGTCGATTCGGACATCGAACTGATCGGCATCGAAGCCGCGCGGCACCTGCCGGAAGAAATTGCGCGAGAGGGAATTCGGGTCCCCGAAGTTGGGATCCGGAATCAGCTTGGTGATCGCCAGCGATGTCGGATTCAGTTGCGAGGCCGGGATGCGCGCGCCGGGAAACAGCGTGCTGACAACCGTGCCGTTGGGACCGATGCGTCGTGCCAGGGGGTCGAAAATCGGTGTGCGCAGCAGCGACAGGTCGCCGTCCCGGATCGCCTTGGGGGGCAGGCTGCCGATGCTCGAGGATGCCGCGGTCCTTTGCCGCGTGCCTTGGTAGTCCGTGAAGAAAAAAGTCTTGTCGCGCAGGATGCGCCCGCCGAGCGCGCCGCCATACTGGTTCTGCCGGAACTTCGCCTTCGGCAAGCCCGCGGCGTTGGTGAAGAAGTTGTTCGCGTCCAGCCTGTCGTTGCGCAGGAACTCGAAAAGCGTGCCGTGGTAGTTGTTGGAGCCGCTCTTGATGGTGGCGCTGACCACCGCGCCGGCGGCGTGACCGAACTCGGCGGAGAAAGAGTTGGTCTTCACCTTGAATTCCTGCACGGCATCGACGCTCGGTTGCATCGCCACTCCGTTGCGCCCAATGGCGCCGGCAGTGACCCCCGTGTTGTTGTCGAGACCGTCGAGCAGGACCTCGTTCGACGAGAAACGCCCGCCGCCGGCGATGAACGGCAGGTTGGTGCCCATTCCGAACATCGGCGTCGTGTTGCCGGCCAGCAGGCCGAGCGCGAACGGATTGCGCCCGTTCAGCGGCAATTCGAGTATCTTCCGGTTCTCGATCACCTGGCCCAGCGACGATGTGTCCGCTTCCAGCAGCGGCGTGGCCTCCCGGACCTCGACCGTCTCCACCACGTCGCCGGGCGTCAGCGTCACGCGCACCGTCGCGCTCTGGTCCACCTGCAGCGTGAACTGAGCGACGGTGGCACGCTTGAAACCTCGCACCTCGACGGTGATGGAATACTCACCCGCCGGCAGGAAGGGGGCCGAGAACTCACCCTGGGCGTCCGTGGACCCGTTCCTCGTCAGGCCGGTGTTCCGGTTGGTCACTGTCACCGCGGAGCCCGGAATCACCGCTCCGGTGCTGTCTTGGGCAATTACACCGATGGTGCCCGTCGAAACCTGAGCCGGCAAGAGCGCCGCGCAGAGCAGAAGCGCAATCACGACCGTTTCAAGTGAACGCATGGAAACCTCCAACTTAAGATGCAAAAACCCGAAGGAATCTTATCATGGGGCGCCAGCGCCCGGCAATCCGCTTTAGAGGGCAGGGGTGCGCGACTTGACGGGCCGATCTTTCCTCATTCCAGGTTCGTCCCGGCCGCGCACCCGGATCGACGGGGAAGCGATGGGATCGAGGCGGCTCTGGGGCGCGCGCCTTCCCTCCGGCAGGCTGTCCCGGCGACTCCGTCGCGGCTGTCCCGCGCGCGGTTCCAGGCCCAACCGCGACCCTTCCTACCGGAGCGACAACGGCAGATCCCGGGGTGTGAAGCCCAAGCCGACCGATGCGAAATAGGAGTCGCGTCCCTTGGAATTCCCTTGCAGTTGGTAAGTGCGCCAGCCCGAGTGAGCCACCAGGTGCACATACCGGCTCACACGATAGGCCGTGCTGACGCCGGCCGTGTAGCCTTGGTATGAGCCAAAGTCCTGGAACGTGGTTGCCATCCTCGAGTAGGCGGCCTCGAACGACAGCGACCAGCGCCGCCAGCCGCGGTACCCAAAGCCGGCGCTCACCGCATCCTGACGCGAGGTCAAAAAGACCCCGTTGCCGGGCATGATCCCGCGATCGAACCGCAGGGTGAGACCGGCACGGCGAAAATTGCGCGACAGTCCGGCTCCATATATCGATCCATAGTTGATGCCGTAAAATGCTTCGACGCCGCCGGTCTGTCCCAGAATGGCGGCAACCGCCGGATCCAGCGCCACCCGCACGGCGCGAAGGTTCTCCAGGCGGTATCCGCCGCCCCGCAGCGCCAGGGTCCAGTTCCGGTCGAGTTGAACGGAATAATTGAGCGCCGCCATGTGGATGTCCGAAGATCCGAATCCGCGCACAAACCGGTAGGCGCTGAAACTGTAATCGATACCCAGAGTCGAGCGCCGGCCGACGCGGTACATGATGTCGCCCCGCGCGCTGTAGCCATTCATCTCGACCAGGCCTTTCGCACGCCGGCGAACGGCAAAAGCGGTGCCGCCGGCGCGAAACGAGAGCCGCGCGCTCTTCTGGTGAATCAGGTCCGCGCCGCCGGCGGCGTAATAGGTCCGGGTATCCAGGAGGTCGAACCTCGGGACGGCGGCCAGAGTGGGATCGACGCCCTGCGAAAAGTCGCCGTAATTGAGCCCGAATCCTTCGCCCCCCCCGAATCCGTATCCGCGGCTGTAAGTCCCGCCGGCCCCGCTTACGCCGACCGTGGTCCGGGCGCTGGTCTGGCGCTGGATGTTGAGGCTGACGATCTGATCGATGCCGTCGAGATAGGGGTTCCTGGTATAGTGGCGAAAGTTGCCCTGGTAGTTGAGGCCCAGAATGGTGCGCTTCCAGCGGTGATAACCGTTCACGCCCGCGCTGGCCGTCGCACCGAAGCTGCCGCCGCTTCCGACCTGGCGTCCGAGGCTATCCACCGAAGGCAGATACAGGCCGCTCTCGTACGATCCCAACAGTTGCAGCGAGGGCTGCAAAACCAGAAGGTCGCTCGATCCCGACAGATTCCCCACCGGTCCGCGGCTCAATACGGAGGGGCCTCCGTAGGAGTCCTGCGCCGCCAAAGGCGCCGCGGCCACAAGCGCGACCCAAAACCATCCATGCCTCAAAATTTCCTCCCTTACCCGCCGAAGCCCGCACCTCCGACTGCTTCCATTATGCGCCAGCGGACAGCGACGGCAATACCCCAAAGTGTGACGCCTGCCCGGGGCCGTGTCAAGCTCGGCGGGTGCGGCGTCAGGCTGGTGGAATGACGCCGGGACCGGCGCCCTTACCGGCCACTGCCGCGTCCATCGGCCGGGCACGGCCCGGTGCCGGGCCGGCGTCGGGGCGGGGCATCTGGCCGGCGCGCCAGCTCCGGATGCCGCTCCGGTTCCGGGCCGGCCGGCGCGCGATGG
>JAUYBU010000090.1 GCA_030693045.1 Bryobacterales bacterium
TTTCGCGGCGATCTGCGCATCCTGAGCCTTACCTCACCAAACGTTAGGTAAGGCTCAGGATACCAAAATCGCTCCTGATGGCCGCCGCTTCGCCTCTTGGCCCACGTTTCGCGAGGGAGAATGCGCCGGATTCAGGTAGTACAGAAGAACTTGTTTGCGAACAGCATGGGATCCTGGGTTGACGATGGATTCTTGTCCCGTGTAGCCGGACTGAATACCACGTTGGACAACTGGTTCCTGGCCGTTGCGTTCGGTCTCCAGATCTACTTTGATTTCTCGGCGTACTCGAACATGGCAATCGGCACGGCGCGGCTGTTGGGAGTGCAACTACCGGAGAATTTCCGGTATCCGTATCATGCGGGTAACCCGGCGGAGTTCTGGTCGCGATGGCACATGACCCTCTCGAGGTGGATTCGGGACTACGTGTTCTTCCCAATCAACGCCCGGCATGGAGGAGCGCCGGCGCCCCTGTACTTGAGCCTGATAGGGGCGATGGCGTTGGTCGGGTTATGGCACGGGGCGGGTTGGTGCTTTGTGGTTTGGGGGGGGCTACACGGCTTGTGGATGGTCCTGTTTCGCATATTCGAGCGGGTGAGGGATAGAATGTTTCCGCAGTTGGCTGGCTCGTGGTGGCTGGGCGGGATCTTGCGAGCGTTCACCCTGGCGGCCGTCACGGCCACCTGGATTCCGTTTCGTGCGGGCAGCCTTGAACAGAGCTGGGCGATGCTGAGCTCAATGCTGTTCCGATTCCAGCCAGGCCTGTCTTATTCCGTGAATTTCTACCTGGTGACGTTGCTATTTGCGGGTTTTTGTGTGATCGAGCCCTATCTTGCGCGCCTGATGGAATGGTTCGACACTTGGTGTGCCGAACGGACCGTAGCGCTGGCTGCGAACCAGTATGCATTCCGGCCTCTCATCTATGCCTGGGGACTGCTAATGTTCATGATTTTCGACGATCAGGATACGCAGTTCATTTATTTCCAGTTCTGAGCGTACCGTTTTCATGACGATTCTAGGGTTGAATGCTTTCCACGGAGATTCCTCCGCCGCGTTAACGAGGGACGGCGTGTCCGCCGCGGTTGAAGAGGAGCGGTTCAACCGCGTGAAGCACTGGGCGGGGCTGCCGTTGGAAGCGGCGCGGGCGTGCATGGATGGAGCGATGCCGGATCATGTGGCGATCTCGCGGAATCCGCGGGCGCACCTGGTCGAGAAGTTGCTGCGCGTGGCGGTGCGGCCAGCGGATTGGGGGCGGATGGCGGCGCGGGCAGCGAACAGCGTCCGGGTGGCGCGCGTGGGAGACGCGCTTTCGGCCGCGGGGATTCGGGCGGCCAAGGGAAACAATGTTCACTTTGTTGAGCACCACCGGGCGCACCTGGCAAGCGCGTTCTTTTGCTCACCTTTCGAAAATGCCACAGTGGTGTCGATCGACGGGTTCGGCGATTTCAGCAGCGTGATGTGGGGCGTCGGGACTGGGAATCGGCTGAACATCCGAGGCGGTGTGCGGTATCCGCATTCCTTGGGGATTTTCTACACGGCTTTCACCCAGTTCCTGGGATTCCCGAAGTACGGGGATGAGTACAAGATGATGGGGCTGGCGGCTTACGGAGAACCACGGTTCCTGCAGCAGGTGCGGGATGTGGTGAAGACCGAAGGCGGCCAGTGCCGGCTGAACCTGGATTACTTCATCCATCACTCCAAAGGCGTGGATATGACTTGGGCCGGTGGCGAGCCGGCTCTGGGGCCGGTGTTCTCGGACAAGATGATCGAGGTGTTCGGGGCGCCGCGAGTGCCTCGGACAGAGATCGAGCAGAGACACGCAGACCTGGCGGCGTCGGTGCAGAGGGTCCTGGAGGAGAACTACTTCGCATTGCTGAATTACGTGCAAAAGCAGACCGGGCAGAAGACGGTGTGCCTGGCCGGGGGGGGGGCCCTGAACTGCGTGGCCAATGGCATGATCTTCGAGCGGACGGATTTCCGGGATGTGTGGGTTCAGCCGGCGGCGCACGATGCGGGGACGGCGATCGGAGCGGCTTTGTACGTGCAGCACCAGGTACTCAAGCAGCCCCGCTCGTTCGTGATGCGGCATGTGTACTTCGGGCCGGAGTACAGCGAGAGCGAGATCCGGCGGGAACTCGAGGATGCGGGGACGACCTGGCACCGGCTGGAAGAAGAGGCGCTGGTGGCGAGCACGGCAGAAGAGATTGCGGCGGGGAAGATCGTGGGGTGGTACCAGGGACGGATGGAGCTTGGGCCGCGGGCGCTCGGCAACCGGAGCATTGTGGCGGACCCACGACGGAAGGACATGAAAGACATCCTCAACGCCAGGATCAAGTACAGGGAGCCTTTTCGGCCGTTCTGCCCGTCGATCCTAGCCGAGAGGACGGGCGAGTACTTCGAGATCGATTATCCGTCGCCATTCATGGTGATGGCGTACAAGATCAAGCCGTCGAAACGTCCGCTCATTCCGGCCGTGACACACGGAGACGGGACGGGGAGGTTGCAGACGGTGGAGCGGGACATAAACCCACTGTACTGGAAGCTCATCAAGAAATTCGATGAGCTCACGGGAGTTCCGATTCTACTGAACACCTCGTTTAACGAGAACGAGCCCATTGTGAATACGCCGCGCGAGGCTATCGATTGCTTCCTGCGAACCAAGATGGAAGTGCTCACCGTAGGCCCATATTTCCTCCTTAAGTCTGAGAACATGCAAGCCAGCGGCGGCCGTAAGGCGTTCGCCGAAGCCGAAAAGTAATTGCGCATTCTCCTTCTGAGCCAATTTTTCGGGCCGGATTCGGCGGCCGTGGGGCAGTTCCTGGCCGATGCGGCGCGTGGTGCGGCAGAAGCCGGGCACGGAGTTCGCGTCATCTGTGGCCGCAGCGATTATGTGGATTGTGAAGTGGGCTATGGTGACAGTATTCGAGACGGATTTTCCAGGACCGCGCGCTCCGATGCCGGCAAGCCGAGTCATGCAGCCGTTGAAGTCAGCCGCGTGGGGAACCTGGCGTTCTCACACAGCAGGGCCAGAAAGTTGCTCTCCTACGCGACATTTTACGCCGGAGCGGTATGGAGAGCCCTAAGCGGCCCCAGACCAGACGTAGTGCTGACGCTGACGGCGCCGCCGGGGCTGGCGTGGATTGGGTGGCTGTTGAAGCGAGTGTGCCGGTGCCGGCACGTGACGTGGGAGATGGATGTGTACCCGGACATCGCAGTGGCGCTGGGCATGGCCACGCCGGGCTGGCTGGGATGGTTTCTGGATTATCCACGGCGGCGGGCGGACGCAGTCATCGCCCTGGGAGACTGCATGAAAGACCGTTTGCTGCGGCGCGGAATCCCGGAAGAGAGGATACACGTGGTAGAGAATTGGGCGGATGGGCGGAAGACCTATCCGCTGCCCTTTCCGGGAAACCCTCCGCTGCGAGTGCTGTACTCGGGGAATCTTGGTCTGGCGCACGACGTGGCGACAATACGGGGCGCGATGGAGCGACTGGCGGACGACCCGCGGTTTCATTTTGACTTTGCGGGCGGCGGACCCCAGCGGGGGGAACTGGACGAGTTCTGCCGGGGGCGAGGAATCGGGAATGTCTCCTTCCGTCCGTATGTACGGCGCGAGGAACTGGGTGCGAGCCTGGCGGAAGGGCACATCGGGCTGGTGACGCAGAAACCGGCGACCCTGGAGGCCGTGGTCCCCAGCAAGACGTACGGGCTGATGGCCGCGGGGCGGCCGGTGTTGTACATTGGCCCGGCAGCGGCAACGCCGGCGCGAGTGGTACGGCGGTTCGATTGCGGATGGCAGTTTGAGTGCGGCAATGTGGACGGGGTGGTGGGACTGCTGGAGCGCCTGGTGAAGCATCCGGAAGAGATTAGGGAGAAGGGTGAACGAGGGCACAGGGCGTTTGTGGAGCATTACGACTTGCCGGGTGGGGTGGCGCGGATTTGCCGGGTGCTGGGGGTCGAACGGCTTTCCCAAGAGAGAGAGCTGCCGGAATTGACGGAGGGGATTGACGGTTCGGAGGTTCATTGACTTGCACCGAGCGCGCTCTGAGAACGTGTAATAAAATCCTGGGGACACGCCTGTGGGGTGGTTGAAGCGGTGGTTTCCGTGAAGCCAGCCCGGAGTGTCCCCAGGTCTCTACCCGGATTTTCTTACAGCGTCTGAGCCGGCATGAGGGAGGGAGTGTTGGTTACCGGCGCGGACGGTTTTGTGGGCAAAGCCGTATGCCGCAGGCTGCTAAAGACCGGCTACGCACCGCGCGCGGGCCTTTTGAGTGGTGCGCTGTGGCCGGCGCTGCACGAAGCGACGCCCGGGCTGAGTGAATTTGCCGTTTTAGGGGATCTGGGCGCAAACCCGAACTTCAATGGCGCCTTTGAAAACGTGGCAGTGGTGGTACACCTGGCCGCACGCGTCCACATCATGCACGACGACGCCGTCGATCCCAGGGAGGCGTACCGGCAGGTTAATGTTGACGGCACTGTGGCGCTGGCCCGCGCGGCCGCGGAGCAGGGCGTTCGCCGGATGGTGTTTGTGAGCACGGTGAAGGTGAATGGCGAGTCAACTTCCGGAAGGCCCTTTATGGAGGGAGACCCACCCGATCCTCAGGATTCCTACGCCGTCTCGAAGTGGGAGGCCGAAGAAGCGCTGCGATCCGTTGCGGCGAACACCGGACTGGAGATCGCGATTGTCCGGCCACCGCTGGCGTATGGTCCTGGAGTGCGCGCGAATTTCTTGCGCTTGATGAGGTTGGTGGAGCGAGGGGTCCCCCTGCCACTGCCGGATACAAAGAACCGGCGAAGTTTGATCGGAGTCGAGAATCTCGCGGATTTTCTGGTACGGTGCGTCAGCCATCCTGAAGCCGCCAATGAGACTTTCATGGTCAGTGATGGCGAGGATGTATCGACGCGAGAACTGATTGCCCGGCTGGCGCGAGCGCTGGGGCGCTCAGCGCGATTCCTGCCGGTCCCGGAGTTCGCGGTACGGTTCGCCGCGCGGCTGGTTGGGAAAGAGGCTGCGGTAAACAGACTGCTCGGGTCGCTGGCGGTCAATTCTGACAAGGCACGGCAAAGGTTGGGATGGAAGCCCCCAGTCACGCTGGATAGTGGGCTGGCGGCCACCGCCCGCTGGTACCTGGAATCGTCGAGGCGATTGGCATGACTGAAGTCAGTGCAGTACTCATTATCATCGTTGCCTTTCTGGCTTCAGCGCTGGTCACCGCGCTGGTGCGGCGTTACCTTGTCAGGCGAAGAGTTCTGGACATCCCGAATGGGCGTAGTTTGCACTCCGTGCCTACGCCGCGGGGAGGCGGCGCAAGCATTGTCGTGGTGTTTCTGTTGACAGTTCTGCTCTTCATACAGACCGGCGCGGTATCCAGCAGTCTCGGTTGGGCGCTTGTCGGGGGCGGACTGGCGGTGGCTGTAGCGGGGTTCCTGGACGACCGTTTCCGGGTACCGGCCCGGTTTCGCCTGCTGATTCACTTCGCGGCTGCTGGATGGGCTTTGTGGTGGCTGGATGGAACGGGACCGCTGCACTTGGGCTGGATCAGTTGGGATTGGGGTTGGGTTGGCCAGATTCTTGCGCTGGTCGGCCTGGTCTGGATGATTAACCTTTACAACTTCATGGACGGAATAGATGGCATTGCCGGGGTGGAAGCTGTCTGC
>JAUYBU010000157.1 GCA_030693045.1 Bryobacterales bacterium
CTCATTGGAGGCGATTTGCGCGATGCGGGAACGGAGTCCACGTTCGGAAGCGGAGAGTTCGGCGCGGCTGAGGCGGGAGGTCATGTCTTGTATTAACAATATACAAGATAGAACGACAAAGCAAGAGCCAAAACACAATGCAAATATGCTCGTGAAGCGGACCTAGCCTAAAACAACAGTGGAATCAAATGTTTGGACTAGCCCAGAAACTTTGGTTGCGGAATCGCTGCACCCGGGGAGACACAACTACCCGCGGCGGAGGCTCCGCCAGTCCGGGCGGCGGGTTCTTCCAGAGGGCGGGCCGGAGGACTACAGCGCCTTTGCCAGTTCCTCGGCGAACGCGCTGTGTGGCGCCTGGGCCGCACGGCCGCGCTTGGGTTTCCTGGCGGGGCGGCGCGCACGGTCCGGCGGAGCGCCGGCGCTGGCACTGACGCCAACTCCAACACTGCTCCCGCCCGGGGGAGGGCTGCTGCCGGCACCGCCGGTTACGGGGGTCCTTGCCGCGATGACGCCTTTCGGCCTCGGCGGCTGAGCCGGATTGGCCCTGAGGAGCCGGTCTTCCAGCGGCGCCCGGTCAAAGCGACGGATGATGGAGTTCATCTCGTCCTGGTTGGGCGCATCGATGAAAGCGAAACCTTTCGACTCCTGGGTTTCGGGGTTGCGGATGACCTTAATGCTATCGGCGACCAGGTTCTCGGCGGTAAGCCAGGACTTGATGTCGTCCGCGGTCACCCAAACGGGCAGATTTCCAAGAAAGACGGTGCAACTCATTCGGTGGTGTTACTCACTCCGTTGCTCGGGATTTGGGGGGATTGCTCCGCGCGGTCAGGCATGAGAGCACTTCTATGGTATCACACCCGCAAAGACTCGGCAAACGCAAGCGCAACACAAGCGCTGAGAATGACCCTGTCGACCGCCGCTCCCGGCGCCGCCGCTCCCGGCGGGCGCGATCACCCGGCCGGGAATTCCATTGAGAAGGTCACATACGGAAACACTTCCGGGATGTGCGAATCGTAGTGGCCGTGGCGGTTCCAGGTCCAGCCGGCGCCCGCTCCGGGGGGAAACGGCTTGCCGCCGCGGTCCACGGATTGGAATCGGGAACAGTCGATGCGCCAGACGTCGCCGTTATTCGGAGGCAGCGGGCGGCCATCGGCCAGAAGCCGGAATCCCTCCCACGGCAGGGCGATTTCCGCCGTCCAGCCGCGGTCGGCAACGGATGGATCGTTGACCGTGCCATCCACGTGAACGGCGTGTTCCAGGCCGGGAAAGTCCCAATCCAGGAATCCCGAGCGCTCGCCCCGAGGGTGGATGTGTCCGCCGATTCCGGCGATGGTCATGACGCGCCGCCGCGCGGGGTTCCACTCGGCCGCCGGGTAGGGGCCGCCGGGCTTCAGAACGTCCTTCCAGATCCAGAAGACCTCGTAGATCGTGTTGAAGGCGTTGATCTCGAATTCATAGTAGGCGTCGCGGGCGGCGATGAAAAGCTCCAGGTCGTTGTCGAACCAGATCTTCGAGTCGCGCTCGGTGAAGGTTGCCTGCACGTTTGGCTCTTCGGCCCAAAATCCGAAATAGAGGGCCTGGTCGTCCCACAGCAGCGCGACGCGGGTGTCGAACCAGGCCGGATCGCCGGTGACGATATCGACGAAACGAGTGGACTTGGGCGCGTTCCGCCAATCCGGCTCGTCCAGCCGGCCATCGACACGTATTGGACCCCGGGCCCGATAGCAGGTGTAACGGGCCGGCTTCGGTTCATGGCTGTCGATCACGGTTTTCGCACCAGTTCGACATCGATTGTAATCGCAACTTCATCGCTAACGGCCACACCGCCGGCCTCAATCGCGCGATTCCAAGTCATTCCGAACTCCTTGCGGCTGATCCTGGCGGTGGCGACGGCGCCAATCCGGCCGCCGCCCTTAGCGTCCTTCATCTCGGGTGTGGGCCCTTCGACATCGAGCGTGACTTCGCGCGTTACTCCGTGCATGGTCAGGTCTCCCACCACTTTCAGACGCCCGGCGCCCGCGGCTTCGACCCGTTTCGACCGGAAGGTGATGACCGGAAACTTCTGCGCGTCGAAGAAGTCGGCGCCCTTGAGGTGGGCGTCGCGCTTGGGTTCGCGGGTTTCGATCGAGGCGACGTCCACGCTGACCTCGAGCGTGGCCTTGACGGGGTCTTTCGGGTCAAACCGGGCGCTGCCGGTAGTCTTTCCGAACTGCCCCCGGACGTTGGAGACCATCATGTGCCGCACGGAGAACTGCGCGGCGGTGTGGGCGGAATCGATCTGCCAGTCGGATACCTGGGCAAAACCCGGCAGCGTTGCCAAAAGAGCGACGGAAAACATCCAATTCGTGGCTCTGATCATACCTCGATCTTAGCTCGCTTTCCGATCGACACTGATCGACCTTTGGCGTGAAGGCCGCCATGGGATACTGGTGGACGCGCGGAGCCAGCGCCTGTCGCGCGAGGCATTCCGCTGCCCGGCCTCAAGCATGAGCGCGCTCTCTCCAGACGAAATCCCCGGACGACGAACGGCGCGAGTGCGCGCCGCCTTATGCGGAGCGGTGCAAGGGGTGGGCTTTCGTCCTTTTGTATACCGCCTGGCCAGCGAGCTTGCGCTGAACGGCTGGGTGCTGAACTCGAGCGCCGGCCTGGTGGTGGAAGTCGA
>JAUYBU010000269.1 GCA_030693045.1 Bryobacterales bacterium
TCCTTGCGGCGCTCGGTGTCAGCCTGCCCAAGAAGTGACGCTGTAGGCAGGAGCAATTCGTCGCCCCGAGCGAGTAACTCCCATCCGCCCAAATACATACAGGCAAAATCTCGCTCATTCGCCGGGGGAAGATCCGTCCGACGCCGCTGAACGCGGGACGTCGATTTCCACCGCTTCCCGTTCCTCGAAGTGGTCGATCCGGCGCGCTGATTACACGTCGCAGATATCCACGGCCTGGGCCAGTGACTTCAGCGGCTCCGGCCTGGCGGGCACGAATTCGTGAGCGAAGTAGCCGGTGAAGCCCGTGTCCACGATGGCCTGTGAAATGGCGCGGTAGTTCAGCTCCTGAGTGTCGTCGATCTCGTGGCGGCCGGGGTTGCCTCCGGTGTGGAAGTGGCCGATGTGCTGGATGTTCTGGCGAATGGTGCGGATGACGTCGCCCTCCATGATCTGCATGTGGTAGATGTCGTACAGCACTTTGATGCGCGGCGAATTGACGCGCTTGATCGCTTCGACGGCCCAACTGGTGCGGTCGGCCATGTAGTCCTTGTGGTCCACCTTGCTGTTGAGCAGTTCCAGGACGACGGTCACGCCCTTATCCTCGGCGATGGGCTTGATGCGGTTCAGGCCCGCGACGCAATTGTCCAGGCCCTCGGCGTCCGACATCCCGGCGCGGTTGCCGGACATGATGATCAGGTTGGGCACCTTGGCCGCCGCGGCCTTTTCGATGCCCTCGCGGAACTGCTTCTCGATGGCGTCGTGATTCTCCTTGCGGTTCAGCGGGCCGGACTTGCCGCCGGCCGATCCCAGCGTCGGCACCAGGCCGAACTTCTGCACCACCGGCCATTCGGCGGGGCCCAGCAGATCGATGCCGGCAAGTCCGAGGCGCGCCACTTCGCGGCAGAAATCCTCCATCGGAATCTTGTTGAAACACCATCGGGAGACGGACTGCTTGAGCCGGCCCTTCCGCGCGATGCGGTCGGCGGGCGTCTGCCCCAGGGCGGGCAGCGAGGCGGCAATGGGAAGAAACGAGCGTCTGGTCATGGCTTCTATGTTTCCACGGATTTTGCCGCCTGTACAGCGGGTGCTAGACTGGGCCAGGGAAAACCGCCATGAAAACCAGGGTGAGAACGGACCCGAAGGAAGAAGACACGGCCTGTTTCGTGGATAAAGGCGGCACTGAAGGAATTCGAGACGTTCCCGGAAGGGGCCAGGACGATCTGTCTTGCCGCTTTAACGATTGCAGCGGAGGGCGGCAAGGCCGAGATTGCGAAGCCCATGCACGGGATGGGAACGGGCGTGTTCGAGATTGCGCTGCCGTTTAAGGGCGATGCGTTCCGCGTGGTCTGCGCGGTGCAACTCGCCGGCGACATCAAAACACCCAAGCGCGAGGTCGATCTGATAAAGGACCGTTTGAAAAGGCTGAAGGAGATGGTGCAATGAAGGGCGAAAAGCTGGAAGTGGTGCGGGGAAGCGGGAATGTGTTCCGCGATCTCGGGCACAAGAACGCGGATGCGGAGCAGTTCAAGGCCATTCTGGCCGCCGAAATCATCAAGGCGCTTGACCGCGAACACTTGAGCGTGCGCGCCGCGCATGGCCGCACGGGGATTGCTGCGGCTGACTTCTCGCGCATCCGCAATGCGGACTTGGGGCGATTCACTGTCGATCGCCTCATGTCAATCATCAACCGGCTCGGGTCGCGCGTGGAAGTGAAAGTCCGGGTGCGGCGGGCTGAACCGGTGGAGCATGAGGTGACCGTATAGGCAGCGCGCCGCAGACCTGCTCCGGCAGCATGCCTTCCTGTTTCATGGATTCCCCGTTCACCCCGGCTCGCCGTCGCGATGCACCGGGCCGCCGGCCGCGCCTTCCTTCTTCTTGTAGCCTTCGACCTTCGAACCGTGCGGACCCTTGCGCGTGCGCTCCAGCACCGCCGCGATCTCCCGCTTCGACATCGGCTTCAGGGTCTTGAGCACGGCCACGTTTTGCTCGAGTTGCTCGACCGTCTCGACACCCGAGACCACCACATCGACGTCGTGGCTCCAGGCGAAGCGGAGGCACTCGGCGATGGGCGCGATCGACGCTTTGCCGATGGCTCCCATCCCGTTCGACTTCATGGCCAGCAGCCCGAGACCCTTCTTGCGAACATTCGGCATCACCGAGTTGATGAAACTCAGGTAGTGCGGGTCGATCAGGTTGACCGGATGCTGCACCGTCTCCCAGCCGTCGAAAGAGTCGAGCATTCGCTGGTGCACGGCCGGGTCGGCGTGACCGGTGAAGCCGATGTGGCGCACCTTGCCCTGTTGCTTGGCCTTGACGAAGGCTTCGAGCGCGCCCGCGGGGCCGAGGATTTGATCGACCTCCTTCTGCTCGGTCACCTGGTGGCATTGCCAGAGGTCCAGATAGTCGGTCTTCATGCGGCCCAGCGTGTCTTCCAATTGCTTCATCGCGCCGTCGCGGGTGCGGTGGTGCGCCTTCGACATCACCAGCACCTTCTGGCGGTGGCCATCGCCCAGCGCCTTGCCGTAGACCGAGTCGCTGCGCCCGTCGTGGTAGAGCCAGGCGCAATCGAAGAAGTTGACGCCCAGGTCCATGGCGCGGTGGATAATCCGCACGCCCATCTCGTCGCCCTTGACGGCCATGTGGTAGCCGCCAACGCAGAACCGGGATACCTTCAGGCCGCTCTTGCCGAGCGTGGCCATCGGCATCGGCGCTTCGGCCAGTAGCCTCAAGTCCGCGGCCAGGGCCGCCGGGGGAAGTTGCAAAAAAGTTCGTCGCCGCATGGGATGGTAATCAAGAGTATACACCCGATCGGCTTTCTGGCTGCCGCTGCGGCGACGTGTACGAAAGACCAGCCCCCGCTCACAGCAAATGGCCGGGGGCGACGGCGTCCATGTCGCCGAAATCCTGGTTTTCGCCGGCCATGCCCCAGACAAAGCGGTAGCTTGCCGTTCCGGCGCCGGCGTGGATGGACCATGGCGGCGAAAGCGCCGCCTGGCGGTCGCGGACGATCAGGTGGCGCGTCGCCTCGGGGCGTCCCATCAGGTGGACCACGAGGGCGTCGCCGAGGTCAAAGTAAAGGTAAATCTCCGACCGCCGCGCGTGCCTGTGGGCGGGCATGGTGTTCCAGACGCTGGACGGCGCGAGCTCGGTGAAACCCATGACGAGCTGGCAACTGGCGGCGCCGCCCGGGTGAATGCACTTGTGGATGGTCCGGCGCGAGGCGTGCGACTCGTCGCCCACGCTTTGCGCCTGCGTCTCGGCGCGGGCGACGAGCGCGGTCGGGTATTTGCGATGCGCGGGGCAACTGAGGAAATAGAACGCGGCGCCGCCCGCGGGTCCGGAGAGGAACGCGACGTCCTCCTCGCCGGCGCCGACGTAGAGGCAGTCGAGGCTGTCGAGCGGATACGTCTGGGCGCCCACGCGCACCGCGCCGGGCGCGCCGATATTGATGATTCCCGTCTCGCGCCGCTCCTGAAAGTAGCGCGTGCCGAAGTCTTCGCAGGGAGGGAGCGGGAGATCCGGCTCGGGGACGGCGCCGCCGAGAACCATGCGGTCGAGATCGGTAATCACGAGCCGAACCGCGGCAGCCGCGAAAAGGCCGTCCACGAGAAAGCGCTCGCGCAGGCCGGCCGGCGGCATGCGCTCGGCTTCTTCAAACCGCGGGGTGGAAACCATCCGTCTATGCAGCGTCATGCGATGACCGTCTCTCCGGCTTTGCACTTACGGTTGTATACATCCTCGTCGACGCGCAACGCAAGACCGGGCTTATCCGAGACGCTGCAAGCGCCGTTGCGGAACTGGTAGCCCTCGGCGACATAGACGTCGCAGGTGGAGCGGTCGTCCTCGGCGCCGGGAACCGCGCGGATGGCTTTCGACAGGTGCAGGCCCATCAGGCCGCCCACTTGCGATCCCCAATTGTGCGGGATCGCGACCGCGCCGGCGGCTTCGGCCATGCGCGCCATCTTGACGTTGTCGAGGAAGCCTCCGCCGCGAATGTCCATCTGGAGCACGTCGACCAGGCGCGCGGGCTTGAGGTAGGGCTCGAACTCGGCCACGTCGCGGACGCTTTCGCCATCGGCGATCAGCGACTTGATGCCCGCTTTGGCCATGCGCTCGCGCAGTTCGGTGTAGCGGCGGACGTCTTCGGGGAAGAGTTCCTCGTACCAATACACGTTGGACGCGGCGGTTTCGGCGACGAAGCGCCAGGCGCGCTCGGTATCGTTGCGGTGGGCGTTATTGGCGTCGACCAGGACGCGCATGCCGGGTCCGACGGCGCGCCGCACGGCGCGCACCAGTTCGATGTCGCGCAACAGTCCTTCTTCGCGCTCCATCCACTGTGCGCCGCGGCCCACCTTAAGCTTGATGCCGCGATAGCCCTTTTTGTGCGCCTCTTCGGCTTCTTCGACGACCGCGCGCACGCCGCGGTCGCGGAACCAGACGTCGCTGAAATAGAGCGTGCCGTCATAGACCTCGACGCTGTCGCGCACGCTGTCGCCGAGCAGCTTCCAGGCGGGTTTTCCGGCCAGTTTGCCGATCAGGTCGAACAGCGGCCCATCGAGGTGGCGATAGCGGGCGAGAAGGCCGGCATAGGCGGGAGCGCGGCGCGCGATGCGGCCGTTCTCCATCTCGTACAGCGCCGTGGGATCGACGCCGAGCAGCCCGCGCAGAGCCCCCTTGAACGCCTCGTCGGGCGTCGGGTAGTGCATGACGCCGACGCCCTCGACGCCCTGATCGGTCTTGATGCGAACGAGCGTATTCGGGTAGGTGTGACCCTTCGGCGCCTTGTCATACGAGTTCATCGTGACGAACTTGTGGAAGCGCCCTTCGATAGGGGCCAGGGCAATGCTCTTGATCCGCGCCGCGGAGGCCGCGCCGGCCAGCGGAGAGGCCGAAACGGCCATCGCGGAGAGAAAATGACGTCGATTCATGTGAGTACTCCTAAAATGTCGCGCGGAGTCCGAGCTGGATCGACTTCGGCGTGAGCGACGAAGTGGAGCGGCCGAAGTTGTTGTTCACCAGATCGAGAACCGGGTTGTTCAGATTCACCCGGGCGAGCGCGTTGAAGGCGTCCACGCGCAACTGGGTGGAGAACCGCTCGGTGACGGCGAA
Source organism: Bryobacterales bacterium (assembly GCA_030693045.1). Lineage (GTDB taxonomy): Bacteria > Acidobacteriota > Terriglobia > Bryobacterales > Bryobacteraceae > JACQZT01. The sequence continues at coordinate 5,110 of JAUYBU010000269.1, forward strand.
CTTCTTGGAGAGCGAGAAATCCACCTGGGCATATCCGGGACCGCGGAACGTGTTGCGGCCGAGCGTGCCGTTGGCGCCCGGCTGCGGGGGAGTGAAATCGGCGGCGCGGAAAATGCCGCTCTGGAACTCGATGCGGTCCCAGCCGGACTGCTTCACGCCGGCGGCGGGCGCGTTGGGCCGGTCCCAGTTGTAGCCGTCGGCGTTGTAGTCGCCGCGCGGCCACGGGGCGGTGGTGTAGACGCTCATCGGCGAACCCTTTTGCAGGATAACAGTGCCGGAAAGCTGCCACCCGCCCACGACGCGCGAGGCGGGTGTCTTGGCGCCGCGGAGGAAGGGGACCTCCCACACGGCGACCATGCTGAATTTCCGCGGCACGTCGAAGCCGGCCAACGCGCGATCCAGGCGGCGGCTGGCGACGTCCTGGTAGGTGGCGACGTTGACCAGGTCGTCGGAGTCGTTGATCGTCTTGCCGAAGCTGAAGGCGCCCTGAATGGTGAAGCCCTGGGCGAAGAGCTTGCGTGCCTGCATCGTGCCGCCGTGATGGATGGAGTTCGAGCTGGACTCGATCATGTTGACCGTGGCGAAGCTCGGGTTCAAGCCGGCGAACAGGTTGTCGAGCAGGTCGCCGCGATAGCGGTTCGAGCTGGCCGTGTTGTAGAGGTGGTGTCCGGCCGAGCCGAGGTAATTGCCTTCCAGGACGACGCCACGGCCGATGTCGCGCTGGATGCCGAAGAACCAGTTATGCACGTAGGAGGTGGTGGTGTTGGGATTGACGGCCTTCATCGACACGCGGGCGCCTTTGATTCCGTTTCGCGAGTCGAGCCCGAGTTGCAGCGCGGGATCGAGTGGATAGCCCATGTAGGGCTTGGCCGGGTCGCCGAGCGTGTACACGGGCCGGGTGCCGAACTGGCGGCCCAGGGTGGCGTCGGCGCGCAAGGGAGGGCTGTCGCGGAAGTCGAGCAGCGGCGTCATGAAGAGGCGGTCGTAGGCGATGCCGTAGCCGCCGCGGATGGCGGTCTTGCCGTTGCCGTCGGGGTTCCAGGCGAAACCGAAGCGAGGGGCGAAGTTGTTATTGTCGGTGGGGAAGAAGGTGTCGACGATGTCGGCGCGGCCGTTGGCGACGCGCTCGCTGAAGCTGGCGCCGTTGCCGAGCACCAGGTTGCGCAGCAGGCCGTTGATCTCGGTGGGCGAGCCGTAGTTCTCGTAACGGAGGCCCATGTTCAGCGTGAAGTTGCGCGTGACTTTCCAATCGTCGTTGAAGAACAGCGCCCACTCCCAGCCGCGCAGCCCCACCACGTTAGTGGCGGGGATGCCGGTGCGCGGATCCACCTTGCGGACCTGTTGCAGCACGTCGTCGTAGGCGAACTCGAGGATGTTGGCGAACGTGTACGCGGGGACGTAGTTGTTCGTGTTCTTCGAATTCGAGCGCACGCGCCGCAACTCGGCGCCCATCTTGAGCGTATGCGAGGAGCGGATCCAGGAGAAGATGTCCTTGTAGCTGAAGTTGGTCTGGAACCAGCCCTGCGGGTAAGAACTGGTGGAGAAGCCGGTGAGGCCCGTGATGGAGATGCCCGGCACCTCGAGGTGCTTGGGAATCCGCGGCAGCCCGCGCAGGCGCATCAGCCCGAAGCGGAATTCGTTGAGCATATTGGGGCCGAACGTGTGCGTTTCGTTCAAGCTGGCGAAGTAAGTGATCTCGTCGGTGGGCCGGATGAAGGCGGGACGGATGCCGCCGTTCAGCGTGGATGACGTGGTGCGATAGAGGTTGCCGTAGAGGCGGTCCTTGCCGGGCCGGAGTTCGTGGTCGATGCGGAGGGTGATCTGGTTGCCGTTGCGGAAAGCCTCGGGCACGAACTGCGCGCTGCCGAAGGCAAGCAGCGTGTCGGGCGGCGCCACCTGGCCGGTGCCGGCGCGGGGACTGCCCGCGGTTCGGAAACTGAACGTCGGGTAGACGCTGGGCTGGAAGTCGCGGAGTAGTTTGGCGGAGATGTTGTTGGGAAGCGTGCGGGCCACCCAGTCGCGGAATTCGGGGGTCTCGACCGTGGCGATGGCGCCGCGCGCGCCGGACTGGCGGAGGCCTTCGTAGGAGTGGAAGAAGAAGGTGCGGTTCTTGACGATCGGACCGCCGATGTTATAGCCGAACTGGTTGCGGCGGAACACGGGCACGGCGGACTCAAAGACGCTGCGCGAAGCAAAGGTGTTGTTGGTGAAGTAATACGATGCGCCGCCATGGAAGGTGTTGGAGCCGGACTTGGTGATCACCTGGATCTGCGCGCCGCTGTTGCGCCCTTCGACGGCGGAGAAGTTGTTGGCGACGACGCGCACCTCCTCGACCGAATCGGCGTTGGGCGTCAGGTTGGTGATGCCGCCGCGGGCGGCGGAGTTGACGCTGCTCTCGTCGACCGTGAAGTTGTTGGCCTCGGTGCGCTGTCCGCTGGCGTAGGCCTGCGGATTCGCCTCGCCGGAGAACGCGTCGTTGCCGGAGCCGCCGGCGCCGAGCGCGGCCGAGATGCCCTTGCCGACCACGCCCGGCTGCAGGGCGATCAGGTTATAGAGGTTGCGTCCGTTGAGCGGGACGTCGTTCAGTTGGGTGCGATCGATGCGGCCGGAGACGCGGCCCTGTTCGGTTTCGACCACCGGGGCGCGGGCTACGACGTCGATCTTCTCGGAGAGAGCGCCGACAGGGAGGTTGAAGTCGACGCGCACCGATTCGCTGACACCCACTTCGATGCGGTCGCGCTGGGCGGAGCGGAAACCCTCCTTGGACACTTCGACGCGGTAGACGCCAGCGCCGAGACTGAGGGCGCGGTAGATGCCGTCGGCCGAGGTGACGACCTCGCGCACCACGCCGGTGGCGAGATTGGCGACGCGCACGGCGACGCCCGGGACGACGGCCGCGGACTGATCGGTGACCACCCCCTGGATGGCGCTGCTGAACTGGGCGCGCGCGGTTTCGACCGGCAAGGCAAACGCAACCGCGAGGACGATCCGGCAGGTTCGAGACATCCGTTTCTCCTTCGAGGCCTCGCTCATTTCAGCATGTGGAATGCGATGTGCGAGAATCCTAGCTCGCATCATAGGGCCGCCGCCGGCGCTTGTCAAGGGCTTGATTTTGAATGCCGTGATGTGTCATTTTACTATGTGAAATGACGATGAAGACCGAAGCTCGATCCGGCATCCCCGGCGTCGGCGTGCTGAACAAGGCGGTGGATGTGCTGGAGACGCTGCGAGAGGCGCCCGCCGGCCTGGCGCTGGGCGGGGTAGCGAGCGCGGTGAGGCTGCCCAAGCCGACCGTGTATCGCATCCTGGCGACCCTGGAGGCGCGCGGCTATCTCGATCGCACCCCGGACGGCGGGTACCGCCTGTCGCGAAAGATGTTCGAGCCGCCGGCGGCGGACATCACGGAGCAGGCGATCCAGCGGGCGGCGCGCCCGGAGATGGAGAGACTGCTCGACCGCTGCAGGGAGACGCTGAACCTGGGCGTGCTGGACGGGTCGGACGTGCTGGTGATCCAGACGATCGAAAGTCCGCTGGCCGTGCGCATGTCGTCGAAGATCGGCAACCGGCGGTATCCGCACTCGACGGCGCTCGGCAAGGTTCTGCTGGCGGCGCTGGCGGAGAAGGACGTGCTGCGGATCGCCCGGACCAAGGGGCTGCCGCGATTCACCGCGCACACCATCACGACCGGGAAGGCGCTGATCGTCGAACTCGAAAAAGTGCGGCGGCTGGGCTACGCTCTGGACAATTGCGAGAACGAGCCGGACGGGCGATGCGTGGCCGCGCCGATCTTCGGACCGGGACGCAAGGTGATCGGCGCGCTGAGCGTCTCCGGGCCGCTGCCGCGGATGACGGTGTCGCGGGCGCGGTCGCTTCTGCCGGACCTGTGCGCGACCTGCGACGCCATCTCGGCCGCGGTGGGCGGGAAGAGATCGTAAACAAACGGGCGCCAGACTTACCGGGGTTGGGGGCCTTCGCGGATGCGAACGAGCGGAAGCACCCACTCAAGCCCGTTTCCGGACCGCACGCGAACCACTATATTTGGACCAGAGAGAAAAAGCCAGTGCCGAGCCACTCAAGATGGGCGACGGTCCGTTTGCCGCGTTTTGGCGGGCTCCTGACGTGCCTCGATCTCAACCCAAAGCGATGGCCCCGCGCCCGCCTCCCCGGCGCGGGCCTATTTCGCGTCGCGCCAGTTGTCTCCCATTCCGACATCGACGATCAGCGGCACCTCGAGCCGGCGCACGGTCTCCATGGTCTCCTTGGCGAAGCGGGCCAGCGCGCCCGCCTCTTCCGGCGGCGTCTCGAAGACCAGTTCGTCGTGTACCTGAAGCAACATGCGGCTCTGCCAGCCGCGCTCGGCCAGACCCGCGTCGATGCGGATCATGGCCAGCTTGATGAGGTCCGCGGCCGTGCCTTGCAGCGGCGTGTTCACCGCCGTGCGCTCGGCAAAACCGCGCGCGTTCGGGTTGCGGCCGTCCATGTCCGGGATGGGGCGCTCGCGGCCGTCGAGCGTCCGCGCCACGCCGGTCCGGCGCACT
>JAUYBU010000175.1 GCA_030693045.1 Bryobacterales bacterium
GCCATCCAGACGGGGATTCTGCTTCCGATCGCCACGCGGCAGGAGATCGGGATCACGCTGGAGATCGGCGCGGTGAGCGACTCGGTTTCGGTGACGTCCGAGGCTCCGCTGCTGGAGACCAACGCGGTGAGTTCCGGCCGGGTGATCGACAACCGCAGCATGTCGGAGCTGCCGGTGTTGAGCAATTCGCCGACGCTGCTGGCGAAGTTCGCGCCGGGGGTGCAATTCACCGGCACCAACCGCTACCTGAGCTTCAACTCGCAAAGCGGCGCGTCGGCTTTCAACTCGACGGGAAACGTGGGCGGGAACGACTACTCGATCGACGGGGCGCTGAACGCTTCCGACGGCCGGCAGATTTCCTACATTCCGCACACCGACGCGCTGCTCGAGTTCAAGGTGGAGACCTCGGGTTTCGACGCCTCGATCGGCGCCACCACGGGCGCCAACGTGGCGATGATGACCAAGGCGGGCGGCAACGATTTTCACGGCGCCGCGAGCTGGATGCACTGGCAGCAGCGGTGGAATGGTACCCCGTTCTTCACGCGGCAGTTGTGGTACCGCAACCTGGCGGCGGCCGAGGCGTCGGGCAACGCGGCGCTGGCCGAGCAGTTTCGCCAGACGCCCAAGCAGCCCTCCGGGCACTCCAATAACTACTCGGCTTCGATCGGCGGCCCGGTGCGGGTGCCGGGGGTTTACGACGGGCGGAACAAGCTGTTCTTCTTTTTCAGCTACAACGGATTCAAGGACGCCAAGCCGGCGGAAGGCACGCCCCAGGCGACGGTGCCTACGATGCAGCAGCGCGAGGGAGACCTTTCCGACCTGCTGCGCATCAGCCTGAATCCGAGCCGCTTCCAGGTCTTCGACCCGCTGAGCGTGAAGGCGGACGCGGCGCGTTCCGGGCACTTCGTACGAACGCCGTTCGCCGGCAACCTGATTCCGAAGTCGCGCATGGTGAACCCGGTGTACGGCACTTACGTCAAGTTCTATCCGACACCCAATAGTTCGCCTCTGGACCCGACCCGCGATGCGCCGTACAACAATTACCAGGCCGTGGCGCAACCCTACAACTGGAATTACAATTCGATGAGCAGCCGCGTGGACTTTGCGCCCTCGGAGAAACACCGCTTCTTCGCCCGCGGGAGCTGGTTCGACTACAAGGAGGACCGCAACGATTGGACTTATGAAGTGGCGCGCGGCCTCCAGAGCAACGGGCTGCACCGGACCAACCCGAGCGGCACTGCCGACTGGGTCTTCACGCCCTCGCCGAGCACCATCTGGAACTTCGCCGGCTCGCTGAACCACTATTACGAGAGCGTCCTGGTCAAGCTTCCGTACAACTACAAGCCGAGCGACGTGGGCCTGCCGGCGTACATGGACGAGAAGGCCGGCGACCTGGCGATCCTGCCCCGCATGAACCTGGACGGCTATTCGAGCATCAGCCAGCCGCGGCCCTACGTGCGGATCGTGCAGACGTTGTCGGGCAAGGCCGACGTGACGCATATCCGCGGCAACCACTCGCTGCGGGCGGGCTTCCAGATGCGGCAGTACTATCGCAATGGGAGGGACGATTCCTACAGCTCCGGGTACTTCGACTTCGACGCCAGCTACACCAGACAGACCGACGATAACGTCATCAACCCGGCGGGAAACCTGGGGCACGCCTGGGCGGCGTTTCTGCTGGGAATGCCGAACGGCATTCGCGTGGACACCATCGACAGTTTCGCGCTGCACAACCCGTATTACGGCTGGTTCGCGCAGGACAACTGGCGGCTGAGCCCGAAGCTGTCGGTGACCTTCGGCCTGCGCATGGAGCGCGAAGGCGGGCCCACGGAGCGCTACAACCGGATGATCGGCTGGTACGATCGGAGCCTGGCGCTGCCCATCGGCGACGGCGCCCGCGCGGCGTATGCGAGAGCGCCGCTGACGGAAGTGCCGGCCGCTCAGTTCCAGGTGCAGGGCGGGTCGGTCTATCCTGGCACGGGCGGGCGGCCGCGGAGCCTGTGGAAGGGCGACACGATGTTCCTGCCGCGTCTGGCCACCGCCTACCAGGTCGGTTCGAAGACCGTGCTGCGGGCGGGCTTCGGCGTGTTCTACGACACCTACAACGTGCTGCAGCGAGGCTTCGGCTACAACGGGTTCTCGCGCAACACCAATACCACCGTGACGACCGATTTCGGGCAGACCTGGAATGTCGGAGACCCCTACCGGGGCGTCTCGCCGCTCAAGGATCCGTTCCCGGTGCGCGCGAACGGGACGCGCTTCGACGTGCCGCCGCGGGACGCGCTCGGCTCCATGCAGATGGCGGGGCGGAGCTTCAATTTCCGCGATCCGGACCAGATGCGGCACGCGCGGCAGTTCCGCCTGCGTCTGGGCATGCAGCATCAGCTTGGTCCGCAGACCGTGCTGGAGGCCGGCTACATCCGCGCGTACTCCGACAACAACTACCTGACCACGAACCTGAATCCGTTGCCGGAGAAGTACTGGGCCGGCGGAACGGTGCGCAACAACAACAACGCGACGGACCTGAACAACAACGTGACCAACCCGTTCTACATCGGCAACTTCGCCGGTCTCCAGAGCAGCAACCCGCTGGTCTACCAGGACATGACGACCACCGGCTTCTTCACCAGCCGGACCATCCGCAAGAACCAGTTGTTGCGGCCGAACCCGCACATGTCGGGGTTGAACGTCAGCGACGCGCCGCGCGGCGCCGTGAAGATGGATTCGCTCGAAGTGAGCCTGCAGCGCCGTTTCTCGAAAGGCTTCAACCTGAACGTCTACTACACGGCGCTGCGCCAGAAGGACCGCGACGTCTACTTGAACGAGTTCGATCCGGAGCCGAGCTGGAGGGTTTCCAACAACGGCCGGCCGCACCGGGTGGTAGCCAGCGGCATCTACGAGTTGCCTGTCGGCAAGGGACGCCGGTTCGCCAGGAGCGGGGTGGGGAACCTGCTGGCGGGCGGCTGGCAAGTCGGCGCGACGTACGAGTATCAGCCCGGCGGGCTGGTCGGATGGGGCAACGTTTTCTATTACGGCGACCCGGCCGACATCGGGACCGGCACCGGCTCGCTGGACCAGTGGTTCAACACCGCCGGAGTGGCCTGCGGCGCGACGCCGGGAACGAACTCGGGCTTCGAGCGGTGTTCAACCCGGGGGCCGGCGGCATATCACCGGCGCGTGTTCCCCACGCGGCTGGAAGGGCTGAGCCAGGGCAGCACGAACACATGGAACTCCAACCTGATCCGGAATTTCCGGATCCGGGAGGGCGTCGACTTCCTGCTGCGGCTGGACGTGATCAACGTGTTCAACCGCTCCGAGTGGGGCGCTCCGAACACGGACCCGTTCTCGACCAACTTCGGGCGGGTGACGTCGGTGACAGCGGCGCAGAAGCGCTTTCTGCAGATCCAGGGTAAGATCCGTTTTTAGATTATCGGGAGAATACATGCACACGAACCGGAGAATGTTCATCCTGGCGGGCGGCGGCATGGTGGCCACCGCGGCCGCGCCGTCGGACCAGGTTACGCTCGGGCTGATCGGCGCGGGCGGGCGGGGCACGATGGTGATGGGAGTGTTCCAGAAGGATGCCGCGCTGAAAGTCGGCGCCATCTGCGACGTCTACGAGCCGAACCTCGAGCGCGGCCTCTCGGCGGCCCGCAAGAACGGCAGCGCGCCGAAGGCCTACCGCAACTACAAACAATTGCTGGCGGACAAGGACATCCAGGCCGTGCTGGTGGCGACGCCCGAACACTGGCACGCGCAAATGGTGCTGGACGCGATGGCGGCAGGTAAGGATGTGTACGTCGAAAAGCCGCTGTGCCACACGCCGGAAGAGGGCGTGGCGCTGGTGGAGGCGGAGAAGAAGAGCAAGCAGATCGTCCAGGTTGGGATGCAGCGGCGCAGTTACGATTTGTACCTGGAAGGCCGCGAGATCGTGGCTTCCGGCAAACTCGGCAAGGTGCGCATGGTGCGGTCCTGGTGGCTGAACAACTATCTGGGCGGGAGAAGGGCGACCAAGGTAGAGGGCGTGCTGGATTGGGAGCAGTGGCAGGGCCCGGCCAAGAAGAGAATCCCGCTGGACCCGGACGTCTTCCGAAGCTGGCGGCACTACGCCGACTACGCCGGCGGGATTGTGGCCGACCAGGGCGCGCACGCCTACGACGGCATCCACCTGCTGATGGATGCCAGCTACCCGCTGGCGGTGACTGCGGCGGCGGGCAAGCCGCATCGGGAGGGCTTCGACACGCCCGAGTCGGTGGTGGTGACGGCGGAATACCCGGAGGATTTCATCGGCGTGTTCAGCATCAACTACGCCGCCATGCGCTACCGGCGCCGCAACGACCAGATGAATCACCTGGACGGCGACAAGGGGCGCATGGACATCGGCAGAGAAGACTGCCGGGTCTTCATGGAGGGCGCCGAGGAGACGCCGGCCATCGAAAAGAAGACCGCCAAGGGCTTCGACTTCGCCACCGTCCTGCATGTGCAGAACTTTCTGGAGTGCGTGCGGACGCGCAAGAAGCCGACCGCGCCGCTGGTGCTGGGATTCCAGGCGGCGCTGGTGATTCAACTGGCGAACATCTCGTTGAAGTCGGGCCGGCGCGCGCGGTGGAATTCGAAACTGAACAAAGTGGAATTCTGATCGCGGCAAGGGGGGAGGCAGCCGACCGCCGGAGCCCCGCCCCTACCCGGGCCGACGCGTTTCTTACAGCGCCAGCAGGTACGAAGTGATGCGCTCCAACTCGCGCGGCGTGAACCTGTAGGGCGGCATGACACTGCCCGGCGAGAGCTTCCGCGGATCGGCGAAATGACCCTCGACCCATTCGCGCGAGCGGCGCTTGGCCAGGCCGTCGAGCGCCGGCCCGATCTTCATGCCCGCGCCGTTTACCTGGTGGCAGGCGGCGCAACCGTTCTGTTGATAGACCATCGCCCCCTCGACAGCATACTGCGGGGCCGAGTACAACGCCTGGGCGTTGCGCGGGTTGAGTTTGAGCAGAAAAGCCGACAGCGCGTTCAACTGCGCGTCGCTCAATTGGATGGGCGGCATCGACGTGCCCGGCATCATGCGTTGCGGGCTCTTGAAGTGCTGGATCATCCAGGCGGCCGACTTGCGGATGGCCGTGCCGGTCAGATCCGGACCGATCCCGGCGCCTCCCTCCGCCGTCGCGTGGCAACTGGCGCAATTCTCCTTGCGGAAATAGCCGATGCCGGCCAGTTCCTCGGGCGAGAGTTGTTGCCAATCCCGCGGCCCGGCGGCCGTCTCGGAGGCCGCTTCCTGAGTCTTCGGCGTGGTCGCGATGGCCGCCGCCGTCAGGCCCGCCAGCCCCACAACGGCCAGAGCCAGCACGCCTCCGGCGAGGGTCCGTTGCCTCACCCGCCGGAGCGCGCCGCGATCGATAAACGGCGTCGCCAGCAGCGCCAGCACGGCCAACCCCGGCAGAATATGGCTGCCGACCACCTCCAGCGGCCCCTCGAAGAACTTCAGCAGTTGGAACAGCCACAGGAAATACCACTCCGGCCGCGGGATGAATTTCGTGTCGGTCGGGTCGGCCAGCTTGCCCAGCGGCGCTTCGACCAGGGCCGCCATCAGGAACAAGATCACGAACGCCACGAAGATACCGACGGTGTCGCGGAAAACCTGTTCGGGGTAAAACTTCTTCTTCGGCGCGGTGTCGCCCGCCTCCGGCGTCACTCCGTGTTTGCGGACCAGGTAGACATGCACACCGATGAGCATCGCCGTCAGCGGCGGCAGAATCATCACGTGCAGCGCGAAGAACCGCGCGAAGGTCACCACGCCGATGGCCCCTTCTCCCCCCAGCAGGCGGGTTAGGTAGGGTCCGATCCCCGGCGACTTAGCGGCGATCTGCGTCGCCACGACGGTGGCCCAGTAGGCCCGGTTGTCCCACGGCAGAAGATACCCGGTGAGGCCATAGCCGAAGGTGAGCAGCAGCAGCGCCACGCCGGCCATCCAGGTGGTCTCGCGC
>JAUYBU010000196.1 GCA_030693045.1 Bryobacterales bacterium
TCGAGCGCATCGAGGAGCAGCTTCATTCCGGCTGGCGCGACCATGTCGGTCAGGTCTTCGAGGAGCGGCTGGCGGAACTCTCGGCCCGTGTGGCGGACGCATTCGACCGGTCCGTCGCCGAGCGCGCGGCCGTGCTGGCAGGCCAGCGCGCGCGGGCCGAACGTCGCGCGGGGTTCGAGCAATTGGACCTTTCGGTCCGCCGCCTGAGCCGGGCGCAGGCTTCCGGCGAATGGGCCGCGGCGTTGCTGGACGCCGTCTCCAGCTACTGCCGCCGGTGCATTCTGTTCAGCGTCGCCCTGCGCTCGGTGATCGCCGAAGGGGCGCGCGGCTTCGACGAAGTGGCGGCGGCGGACTACTCGGGCAGGGAAATCCGGCTGCAGTCGGCGCCGGCTTTTGCGACCGCCATCGAGACGCGCGACGTGGTGATTGCGCAGCGCTCATCGGGAGAGATCTCCGAGGATCTCGCCGCCTGGGTGGGCGAGGCGGAAGAAGAGCGCGCCCACATCTACCCAATCCTGTCGCGCGGCCGCTGCGCCGCGCTGCTTTACACCGAGCCGGTCGAAAACGAATATGCTCACTCGGCGCTCGATCTGCTCGTCGTGGCCGCGGGTCTTTCGCTGGGTGCCCGGCCGTCGGGAGCGGTTTCGGCCGGATTGGTGGCGATCGCGGCTCCCGGCGCCACCGCAACCTCCGCGTCTCCGGACTGGTATGGGCTGCCTCCGGCCGAGCGGGAGCTGCATCAGCGCGCGCAGCGCTTCGCGCGCGTGCAGGTGGCCGAGATGCGGCTGTACCAGTCCGCGGCGGTACGTTTCGGGCGGGCGCACCAAAACCTGTACGAAGCCCTGAAAACACCCATCGACGCGGCGCGCGAGGCGTTCCGCCGGCAGTTCCTGGCCGATTGCGCGTCGATGCTGGACTATCTCCATCAGGAACTGGTGCGGACGCTGGCCAACGGCGACGCGTCCGCCTTTGGGGCGTCCTATCCGGGGCCGCTTGTCTAGGCTTTTGCTCAGCTTGATCCTGCTGGCCGGCCTGGCCGGCGGCGCTGCCAGGCCTGCCGAATCGCTCGAGACGCTGGCCCGCGCGCACAGGCAGAAGCGCACTCCGGCGACCGGAGCCGCGCTGATGCGCTACGCCTCGGCGCACCCCCGGGACGCCTCCGGCGCGCTGGCTCTGGCGGTAGCCGGCCTGGTCCGCCTCGAGCAACGCGACCTGGCCCGGGCGATTGGCGACCTGCGCGCGGCCCAGGCCCGGCTCCCGCTGGTTGCAGACCACCTGGCCCTGCCGCTGGCCGAGGCTCTGTCGGGCGCCGACGAGCACGACGCTGCGTTGCGCGCGCTGGAACCGGTGTGGAAAATGGAGCCGGCTTCTCCGCTGCGCGGCCGGGCCGCGATGCTCGCCGCCCGCATCTATCTCCGGAAAGACTCAGCCACCCAAGCTGTCGAGGCGCTGGACCGGTATGCCGGCGATCTGCCGCAGCCACAGGGCCTGCTGCTGGTGGCGCGCGCCTTGGAGGCCAAGAATGGGTACGGGGCAGCCGCCGCGGAAACCTATCAGCGGGTCTACTTCGGCTATCCGGCGGCATCGGAAGCCGCCGAGGCCGCCGGCGCACTGGATGGTTTGAGGACGGCGCTGGGCGCGGCCTACCCGCCCGAAACGGCGCAGGCCATGCTGGGGCGCGCTCAGAAGCTCATCCAGGCGCGGGACTATAAGCGCGCGCGGAGCGAATTGCAGACGATGGTAACGAAGCTGGCCGGCGCGGACCGCGACGTGGCGCGGGTGCGGCTGGGCGCCGTCGATTACCAGCGGCGCGAGACGGCGGCCGCCTACGCTTATCTGCGATCGCTCGAAATCCCAACCGCCGACGCCGACGCCGAGCGGCTCTACTACCTGGTCGCCTGCGCGCGGCGGCTGAACAACGAGCAGGCCATCGGTGAATACCAGGCCGAGCTGGCGCGACGCTACCCCGGCTCGCGCTGGCGCATGGAAGCGCTCATCGCCGAGGCCAATCACCATCTGCTCGACAATAACGCCGCCGCCTACGTGCCGCTCTACCGCGCCTGTTCGGACTCTTTCCCGAACGACGCGCAGGCGCCCTACTGCCACTGGAAGGTGGTCTGGAGCCAATACCTTCAACGGACAGGCGCCGCGGCGGCGCTGCTGCGCGAGCACCTGACGCGATTTCCGGGTTCCGAGAAAGCCGGGGCGGCGCTGTACTACCTGGGCCGCCTGGCGGAAGAGGCGAACCAGCGCCCGGCGGCGCGCGCCTGGTATGCGGAGGCGGCGGCTCGCTTCCCGAATTCCTACTACGGCCTTCTGGCGCGGGAGAAGCTGGGCGGCCCAGAGGGCGCCCCGGGCGCCACCCACCCCGCGCCGCCGGCGGAGGTGAGGGAGTTTCTCTCTCGCGTGGCGTTCCCGGCGCGCGAGGTGCGGCCCGGTTTCGAGCCCACCGAGGCGACGCGCCGCCGCATCGAGCGCGCCCGGCTGCTGGCTTCGGCGGCGCTGGACGACTGGGCCGTGACCGAACTGCGCTACGGGGCGCGCAACGGCGCGCAGCCGCACGTGGCCGCGCTCGAGCTGGCGCGGATTGCGGCGCGCGGTGGAGCCCAGGACCAGGCCATCCGGCACATCAAGGCGCTGGTTCCGGGATACCTGTTTCTGCCGGTTGACGCGGCGCCGCTCGAATTCTGGAAGCTGGCGTTCCCGCTGGGATTCCGCGCCGAACTCGAGAAGTACTGCCGGCAGCGATCGCTCGATTCGTTCCTGTTCGCGGCCCTCGTGCGCCAGGAATCCGAGTTTAGTCCGAAAGCGGTTTCCCGCTCCAAGGCCTACGGGCTGGCGCAAGTGCTGCCGTCCACGGGGCGTGGGTTGGCGCGCAAGCTCGGAGTGCGGCGCTTCACGGCTTCGATGCTGTTCCAGCCGGACGTGAATCTGAATCTGGGCACGTACATGTTCCGCTCGCTGGTGGACCAGTACGGCGGGCGGCTCGAGCCGGCGCTGGCCGCCTACAACGCCGGCAAGTCGCGCGCCGACGCGTGGTTGCAGTGGGGCGAGTTTCGGGAGCCGTCCGAGTTTATCGAGACCATTCCGTTCACCGAGACGCGCAACTACGTGCAGATCGTGCTGCGCAACGCCGCCATGTATCGCCGCCTGTACGGAGCGGCCGGCCGCTGACCTTTACTGCTTGTCGAGCGCCACGGTTATGTTCGTCTCGCCCATCGGCGCGACGATGTGCGTGGCGATGGTGAGCGTCTTTCGGTCCTCCGAGAGCGTCCATTTCTCCTGCATCAGGAGTTCGCCGTCTTGAAACGGCCGCTTGGTGTCGATGCGCAGGATCGAGCCTTCCCAACGCGGCGTGCTTTTCACTTCCGCGGCTCCCAGCTTGTTGCTCTGCTCTTTGCCGTCGATAACCAGCTTCAGTTCCGACGCGCTTTCTCCACGCGGTCCCGACTGTGTGGTGGCGATGAGCAGGTTCGGCTCGTTATGCGCGATCTTGCGGGTCATCTTCTCCGGCTTGGGAACCATCCCGTAGTCGCTCTTTTCCGGATTCATCTTCCATTCGCCCGAGAAGTTGGGTTTGTCCTGGGCCAGGACCAGCCCGCAGGCGGCAATCAGGATCACGGAACAGCGCGGGTGTTTGACCATGCTGTCGAGTATACGGCATAGTGAAGAGCGGGAGAGAACCCTTTCGTGCGCTACACTCCGATTCTGCATTCAGTCAGCTATGCGGGCGTCTGGCCCGGCCAGGCGCGGTTGAGCCTGGACTCGTTTTTCGACAAGGCGGCCGAGCTGGGATTCAAAGGCCTGATGTTGATGGCCAAGCGGCCACACCTTTCGGTGCTGGATTACAGCGTGGAAGACTGCGCGCGGCTGCGCGAAAAGATCGAGGCCCGGGGCCTGGAGTGCCGCGTCATCGCCGGCTACAACAACTTCAGCGCCGACCTGGAGCACCCGGACGTTCCGCACCGCGAGATGCAGATCCAGCACATCACCGAACTGGCGCGCCGGGCCCAGGCGCTGGGGGCGGGCGTGGTGCGCATCTTCACCGCCTATGAGCATCCGGCGCTGGGCCCGGCGGGACTCGCGCAAATGGTCGCCGAGACCATCCGTGAGTGCGCGCGCCGCGCGGCCGACTGCGGCGTGGCGATCGGAGTGCAGAATCATCACGACATCGCCGCCGGCTACGAGAGCCTGGCCGACCTGATCGAGACCGTCGGCGAGCCCAACTGCCGCGCTTGCTTCGACGCCTGGGCGCCGGCGCTGCACGGCGTCGATATCGTGGCGGCGGCGCGGCGCTTGGCGCCCATAACCTGCCATACGACGGCGGCCGATTACCAGCTTCGGCCGCGCTACCGGTATCAGCCGTCGCTGGTGAACTACGAGCGCCAGACTCCCCAGGTGCGGGCGGCGCGGATGGGAGAAGGCTTTATCGACTACCGGGGGTTTCTGTCCGCGCTCACCGAAGGCGGTTACCGCGGCGGCGTGGCGTATGAGATGTGCTCGCCGCTGGCCGGCGGCGGCGGCGTCGAGAACCTGGACCGCTGCGCACGGCAATTTCTCGACTGGCTCGACAAGCTCGGCTGACGTGGTAACACAGCCTCCAGGCGTCCCACGCTGCAGCGCCAGCCGCCGGTTTCCCCTACCCCCGAAATAGGCTCGGCCGGTACTCAATTCCGCGCGACGCGCACCGCGTGGCGACCGAGTCCTTTCGGAATCTCGCGGCGCGGCCGTGGTCCACGGGGTTTCACCTGCGCACAAGGTCTGGTTTTAAGCTCAGCCGCCGCGGTTGAGGATGGGCTGAAGGTTGTGAACGCTACAGCGTCTGAATGATGGCGTCGCGGGACACGTGTTTGTGTTTGGCGACGGCTCGCAGTATCGAGACGAATGTCCCGACTCGCACCGGATTGTGGGCGGGGATGGCGATGCGCTGGTGCGCGGGCTCGGAAGTCTCCAGAATGATGTGGCTGCCTTCCTGGTGGACCTTGCTATACTGCCACCGGCGGCACAGCACATCGGCCAGGTGACTGCCTGCAACACCCCGAGGTATCTTCACGCTACTGAGAACACCTCGTCACGAACAAGGTGAAGGCGAATGCAAGCCGGCGGCTGCTGGTCGAAGAAGAAGCCGGCGACAGCCTCGCGAACATTGTGCCGCAGCTCGTCCCAGGTTTCGGCCTGCGTGAAGATATTCTCGGTGAGGCACTCAGCGCAGTAGCCGCCGTCGGATTCCTGTACCACCTCAAACACCAGTTCAGCCATACATCTACATGATACGCCAGGCGTTCCGCAACGCACCGGTTGAGGATCGCGCGGGAAGGTTGGGTTTCCCGACCGGCACCACGTGGCGGCCGAGGCCTTTCGGGATCTCGACGGTCTGCGTTTCGGGCGTCGCCCCGGCGCGGTGCAGGGTCCAGGAGGAGGCGTGCGAGGCGAAGTACCGGCAGTAGTGTTCGTCGTACTCCAGGGTCAGGGAGCGCGCGTCGCCGGTGACCGCGGCGTGCAGGTAGGCGCAGTACTCGTTTGCGCTCATGTATTGGATTGCCGAGCCAAGCCCGGCGAGCAAGCGTCCCACCGAGCCAACTTCCATGGCCAGGTCGCGGTCGTGAAAAATCAGGAAGTACGGCGCGTCGGCGGTCCACGGGATTTCGCTGGCAGACAAGGTCTGGTTGTAGGCCCAGCCGCCGCGGCTGAGCACAGGCTGAAGGTTGATGACGTAATCCCGTCCCAGGTATTCGTCTCCGGCGAGTTCGCTCAGCCCGAAGCCGAGTTGCGCGGCGATGCGCGCGGTGTGGTTGGGAAACGAGCGGCTGAAGCCTCCGCCGCCGCGCATGAGGAACAGCGGCGTGACGCCGAAATCCTCCCGAATCTGTTCCAGCGACCGCCGCATATGGAACATCTGGGTGATGGCGGGGATTTCCTTCTTGCGGACGGGGTCGCCGAATTCGGTCCACCAGCCCAGGCTTCCCACGCCGTCCATGGGCGCGTCCCACCACGGCCCTGGCGGCGAATCCAGGTCGGGCAGCATGTGGGTCCACCCCTGGCTCTGGATTTCGAAAACGCCTTCCCCCAGTCCCGCGTCGAGCCCGCGCTTGGTCGAGGCGAAGTCGTGCACGCGCCCCGGCTGGACCGTGTCTTGGACGCGGGTCTGCTTCCACGGGTTCAGCACGCTGCGCGACTTGCGGTCCACCCAGCCGGTGTTCACGTTCTGCATCAGCACGGCTTTGTGCCGCTTCAGCGGTTCGATGAGGCCTTTGCGAATCTCCTCCTCGGTGGGTGTCCGGTAGCTCCAGTAAGACAGGAAGGTCTTGTCGGCGGTGCCCATGTCGTCCATAAACAGCAGCATGGTCTTGGGGTACTCGCGATAGAGCGCATAGCCCTGGGCCCACACCAGGCAGCGTTTGAACAGGTCGCGGACCAACTGAAGCCGTATCTGGACGTTCGCGCGGTGCGCGCCCAGCCACACCACGCGGCCGCCATCGCTCCACTCCTTCACGGTGAGGAAGGGATGCGGGCCGCGGGTGAGCAGCACGGCGGCGCCTTCGGCCGTGACCTTGTTGCCCGGCCAATACCTGCCTTCCGGCAGGAACGACTTCTCGCGGCCGTTCAACCCGCGCGTGATGAAGTGCTCGCGTGCCAGCGCCAGGCTGTCGGTCGAGATGAAATCGCTGACGTAGCGCACGCCGGCCAACTCGGCGACTTCGGGCACTGCCGCGGTGTCGGCGAGTACGACGAGATTCACGCCGTGCTGTTTCACCAGTTCCGGCAGAAGCTCGATCCCCTTCCCGCCAAGGTCGCCCGGACCGGCGTCCCAGATTATCGTGCCGTAGCGGGGCCGCCCGTCGCGGTCGAGCAGGTGGTAGCGATCAAGCCGTTGCTGGTCCAGGCGGAGAATGTCGAAAGGCAGTCCCCAGGACTTCATCAGCGCGGCAAGCGCCGGGAACTCGCCGCCGTCCTCGATCACGAAACTGGCCGGGTCTTTCCACTGATCGGAGACGACCAGGAGAAAGCGATAAGGCGGATCGGGGCTTGCGCCGCTTGCGGCGAAGCAGCAGAAAACGGCGCAAAAGAGAGTAACTCGCGAGGAAATTAAATGGACCATACCAGGCTGACGCATTTTATTAGAGCGGGACGACGTAGACTTGGGGCGTGCCGGTGCGGTCCGAGGTGTAGGCGACGTATTTCCCGCTGTGGCTGAGAGCGGGGTGGACGTGCGCCTGCTTGGGATGTCCGCCGGCGACCGACGAATCGGGCCAGCACAGCAGTTCATGCCTACCGGTGCGCACTTCGACCAGGACCAGAGGATTGTCCTTCGGCTTCTGCACGTCCGAGACGATCACCCGCCCGTCGCTGGAGATCATCGAGTGGCCCAGCATCAAGGTCTCTGAAGTGAAGTGCGTCCGCCAGTCGCTGCCGTCGCGCTTCATCGAGCAGATGCTGGCGGGGACCCAGCCCGGAACCTTCTTCTGGTGGAAGTAGAAGCGCTCTCCGCCGGGGGCCCAGTATTCGTGCGTGGCGCGCCACCCATAAGGCATGATCAGGTACGGGCGGGTGACGCCGCTGCGCAGGTCGGCGATCATTGTTCGGGCGCGCTGTTCCATCGGCAGTTTCATGTCGTTCTGCTGGTCCGGCATTCGGACGAAAGTGACCAGGTACGGATCCGCCGGGCAGATGAGCATGTGCCCGCCGGTTCCCTGCGGAGTGGCGACGGTCTTCTCCACCCGGCCGTTCTCCAAATTGATCAGGCCCATCCAACCCGGGCAGGAAGCGGCCGTATACTTGCCGTCGGCGGAGAAGCACCGCCCCGCCGAGAAGCCCGTCACTTTGGTACCCACCGCGGCCGGGAAGGCGCTTGCCAGATCGACGGCCACCGCGCTCTTGCCGGTCGCGACTTCCGTTTTGCAGAGATTGTCCGCGTCGAGATACCAGACTTCCCGGCCGTTCGGGTGCATCGAGTACGACAGGGTCGAGAGCCGGCCGCACCTGGTGATCTGGCGCGTCTCGTCGGTTCCCAGGTCCACGGCGTGAAGCTGAAACGCACCGGACCGGTTCGAGCTGTAGACCAGGAAGCGGTCGTCGTGAGTGAACGGTTGGGCTTCGAAATAGCAGCTATGGCTGATGCTGTCGCCGCTGGTGATCTGCCACACCTGGCGGCCGGTGCGCTTGTCGGCGCTCTTGAGGATGCGCTCGGCCGGCGCCGCAACGGCGGCCGCGCAACCGAGAAACGTTCGTCGTCTCATGGAACCTCTACTTTCGTGCCGCGCCGGGTGTGCGCGGGGACAGGCTGGCGTGTCCCGAAATAAATGGACCATACCAGGCTGACGCATTTTCGGTGGCGCGGCGGAAGTCGAAACGGAGATCTTCGATCCGCGCGCCGATCACTTCGATGCGCTTGAGATCGCGCGAGCCGACGCCCAACTCTTCCGCCAGCCGCAGGGTGCTGTCGCAGCGTTCGAAGGGTGCCGTGCCACGCTCCGCCATCGGGTCGAAGCCCATCACGGCGGCACCGACGGCGTCCGTGTTGACGCAGTTGGTACCCGCGATGAGAATGCCGGGAGCGACCAGCACCGACCCGCGGGTTCCCGCGCCTTCCCCCTTGGTCTGAGTCCGGATGCCGTCGATGATCGACAGGTGAATCGGGCGCGCCGCCACCAGGTCGGCCACGATGCGGGGCACGCGATATCCGCCTTCGCGGGGCGATTGCGGATCGTTCTCGGCAAGCGCGCTGCGCGAGGGCTGGCGGTTGCCGGAGTGAAAGGGACCGCGGCCTCCCCGAGGCAGAATGCCCGGTTCGTCCACGCCCGCGCCGTCGCCGTAAATGGTGCAGGGCGTGATACCGAAGCAGTTCTTCATGGTCAGCGTAATGCCGGCGGTGGAGTGTTCCTTCAGCTTGGCAATCGAGACGAAGACGTCGCACTCTTCGTAGGAATGGTTCAGGTCGAAGGCCCGGAACATGTGCCCGCCGCGAGGAGTCTGAAGCCGGTGGTATCGCTTGCCGTGGCCGAGGAAGTTGGTATTCTCGAACTCCACCCGGGGCGCGGCGTTCACCAGGTCCCGAGGCTCCCATCCGGCGCCCAGCATGTGTTCCTCGATCGGCTCGGCGCTCTTCCACGGGCTCTCGAGCAAGCGGATGCGGCTTGCGCCGGCCCGGCCCAGCAGATGGACCGTTGCGCCGGTCACGTCCTGGTGCGTCCAATGCGCCAGTCCGGCGTCCAGATACCCGTGCCGCTCGAACGGCGTGCCGGTGAGGTTGAGCTTGACGGCCACGGTCTTGCCCTTCACCAATCGCCCCAGCCCGCCGAGTTGGTCGAACATCTTCCGGAGCACCGGGAGCACTGCGGCGCCATAGGAAGCGCACCGGGCCAGGGCCACCGGCGCGGCGGCGGCTTCCGACTGCGCGGCGCGGGCGGTGGCCGCAGCGGCCCCGACGGCCATCCAATCCCTTCGAGTCATCGGCTTCATCGGTCCCGAAAGTAATATCATCACACTATCCACCGATCCGTGCGGATCGAGTTGGATTGAGAGGAAAATGGATCATGAGTTTCCGCGCGCTGTTCTCTTCGCTCCTGGCTCTGGTTGTATGCGCCGGCCTGACGGCGGCCGCCGAACCGGTGCCGGTGATCTTCGACACCGACATGGGCAACGACATCGACGACGCCCTGGCCCTGGCCGTCCTGCACGCTCTTGAGAGCCGCGGCGAAGCGAAGATCCTGGGCGTGACCATCACCAAGGACAACCGATGGGCCGCGCCGTACGTGGACCTGGTCAATACGTTCTATGGCCGCGGCGGCATTCCGGTCGGGATGGTGCGCGACGGCAAGACGCCCAAAGACAGCCGCATGATTCAGGTCCCCGCCGAACGCACCCGGCCGGACGGCGCACCGGTCTATCCGCGCCGCATCCAGAGTTCAAGCCAGGCGTCCGAAGCGGTCTCCGTGCTGCGCCGCCTGCTGGGCGGGCAGCCGGACGTCTCGGTGGTCCTCGTGCAGGTTGGGTTCAGCACCAACCTGGCGCGCCTGCTCGATTCGAAGCCGGACCAGGCCAGCCCGCTCACGGGCCGCGACCTGGTGGCGAAGAAGGCGCGCCTGTTGAGCGTGATGGCCGGTAACTTCGCCGACGGGAAATCCGAGTTCAACGTGCGCGAGGATGTCCCCGCGGCGCGGAAGGTCTTCGACGAATGGCCCACGCCCATCGTGGCCAGCGGTTTCGAGATCGGCCAGGCGCTGCGGTTCCCCGCCCGGAGCATCGAGAACGACTTCGCATACGTGAAGGACCACCCGGTGGCCGAGGGCTACCGCAACTACATGAAGATGCCCTACGACAGAGAGACCTGGGACCTGACCTCGGCCCTTTACGCGGTGCGGCCCGATCGCGACTACTTTTCGCTGTCGCCGCCGGGAAAAATCAGCGCGTTGGAAAAAGGAGGGACGAAGTTCGAGCCGGGGCCCGGCGGCCGGCACCGCTACCTGATTCTCAAGGACACTCAAAAGGCGCGCACGCTGGAGGCGCTGGTTCTGCTGGCGAGCCAGCCGCCCCAACGGTTGGGGCCCTGACAGCGTCTAGAATAGAGAGGGGAAACCTGTATGCAAAACCGGACACGTCGCGGCTTCTCGCTGATCGAGCTTCTGATCGTTATCGCTATCATCCTGATTATCGTCGCGGTGGCGGCGCCCAGACTCGACAAGGCCCGCATGCACTCTCAGGAGATGGCGGCGGTCCGGCAGATTCAGACTCTGCACACCGCCCAGACGCAGTACTACTCGCAATACGGCCGTTACGCGACGTCGCTGGCCGAACTCGGGCCGCCAACTTCGGGTCAGGCCTCGCCGTCAGCTTCGGATCTGGTCCCCGGCGACCTGGCGCTGGGCATCAAGACCGGCTACGTGTTCCAGTTGCAGGGCGGCCCCCAAGGTTACACCATCAACGTCAACCCGCAGGTCTTCAACTCGACCGGCCGCCGCACGTTCTTCTCCGACCAGACCCTGGTGATTCGCGAAAACTGGGGGCAGGAACCGGCCAACCTCCAAAGCAAGGAGATCAAGTAGCGGGCGGCGGACCGTGGCGCGGGCCGTGGCGCAGGCGCTTCCGCCTGTGCGGAGGGGCGGGCCAAACGGTGGTTTCCATGAAGCTCGCCCGGAGTGTCCCCGGGGGCCGGGTCTCAGGTCGGTTGGGGGACACGCCTGTGGGCTACTCAAGCGATGGGCCGCGCGAAGGTAGCCCGGAGTGTCCCCAGGGCCCGGGGGCCGGGTCTCAGGTCGGTTGGGGGACACGCCT
>JAUYBU010000241.1 GCA_030693045.1 Bryobacterales bacterium
CTGCCGGAAGTCGAGATCCTGCATCCGTATCCAGAGGTGCGCTTTGCGTCTAAACATCCAAGGTAGGAACCGTGTGCGTTAGTAGCGCCAGCACGGATCTGTGCGGGGGGTGCCGGGTAACCGGCATCCCTACCGCGACCCCCACGATAAGGCAAAAGCTTGGGGCGGAACTCGAGACTTGCGGTCTCGCGGTTCCGCCGCTTGGCCTTTTCCCTTACACTGGACTTGAAGTCCAAGGCGGTACCAGCATGGCTCCCGGGCAAAACCCGTCACGACGGCGCGAGATGCTGATTCAACTGCTGCGCGCGGGGGGCTTGGGCGCCGGGGCGGTGGGGCTGGGAGTCGGTCTGAGAGGGCGCAGCCGCCGGCCGGAAGAGGCTGCCGCCGTGGCCGTCCGGCCGCGCGCCGCCGTTCCGGTGGATCCCGTTCTGCCCCAGATGGCAATTGCGCAGGGCGACGATCCGCGCTTGCTGGTGCGCCGGGCGGTGGGCGAACTGGGCGGCATGCGCCGGTTCGTTTCCGCCGGCGAGGTGGTCGTGGTGAAGCCCAACATCGGGTGGGACCGCACGCCGGCGCAGGCCGCCAATACCAACCCGGACGTGGTGGGGGAGGTGGTTCGGCTGTGCTTGGAGGCGGGCGCCGGGAAGGTGATCGTCACCGACGTTCCGGTGAACGAGCCGCGTCGCGCGTTCCTGCGCAGCGGGATCGCCGAGGCGGCCCGGCGGGAAGGCGCCGAAATCGTTCTGCCCGAGGAGCGCGGATTCAAGGACGCCGATCTGGGCGGAGAGGTTCTGGGCGTGTGGTCGGTGCTCGAGCCGTTCCTGGAGGCCGATAAGATCATCAACCTCCCCATCGCCAAGCATCACAGCCTTACCGGGGCGACGCTGGGAATGAAGAACTGGTACGGCGTCCTGGGTGGCGAACGCCAGCGTCTGCACCAGCGCATCCACGAGAGTCTGGCGGACCTGGCCGCCTTCCTGCGCCCCGCGCTGACCATCCTGGACGCCTACCGGGTTCTGGTCCGCAACGGGCCCGCCGGCGGGAGCCCGGAGGACGTCGAGACGAAGAAGACGCTGATTGCCGGCACCGACCCCGTGGCGCTGGACGCCTACGTGGCGAAAGCGTACTGGGATCTGGATGCGGAGCGGCTGCCGTATCTCGAGTTCGCCAGCCGGCGCGGCCTCGGCACGGTCAAGTTCGAGACCCTGCGCGTGCGCCGGGTGACGCTGTAGACCGGGTTGCGATCCTAGTTCCGAGGTTGCGTAGCCTGTCCCCGGAACCTTGACGGCGGGCCGGGGGGCGGAGGCGGCGGTTCGACGGGCTCCGGCGGCGGCTCGATTTTGCGGGGACGCGCATCCAGGCGAGTGGCGATCAGCTCGTCCTTCGCTTTCTGGAACTTCGGCGTGCCGGGCTCGATTCCGGCGGCGATCACGTCGCGGTCGGTGATCTCCATGGCCGCCGGCAGGTGCTTCTGGAGGAAGTTCTTGATCCGGTCCTGCACCAGCCGCTGCGAGGATCTGAGCAGCAGGAACAAAATCTGGTCGCCGGGAACGTGCGACAGCGCCTGGTAGATCCGCGAGGCTTTCTGTAACTTCGCCGATTTGAGATCGCGATCCAGCTTCCTCGATCGCGACTCCAGTTTCTGCCACAACTCGACTTCGCGCGCGCCCAGCCCGCACTTTTCCACCAGGGCCGCCTTTTCCTTGGGCGTGAGCTTCTCGGCGAGGAAATAGAGGAACAGGCCGAGGTTTTCCAGACGCAGGTCGGCGCCGAACGGGATCATCTGCTTCGCCTTGAGCAGCTTCGCCAACCCGCCCAGGTTGAGCTTGGGGCCGCAAAGGGCCGGCGAAAACAGGGTCATGAGCTTCTCTTCGTCCAGCGCCTGCACCACCAGTCCGGGGTCGGGCTCGTCGGCAATGCGGCACAGCTCCCGCAGCAGCGCCTTGGTCGGGATGTGGGATTCCATTTCCGCCAGGCGGGCGTTGTCGTACTGACTGCGGGTGCGCTCCTCGATGGTGAAACCCAGCCGCACTTTGAACCGGATGAGTCTCAGCAGTCGCGCCGGGTCGTCGTAGAGCGTGTAGCTGGAGATGACCCGCAGTTCCTTGCGCTCCAGGTCGGCCAGCCCGTTGTTGGGGTCCAGCAACAGGCCCAGCGAGGCGCGATTCAGCGACAGCGCGATCGAATTCACTGTGAAGTCGCGCGAGCGCAGGTCTTCGTGGATCGTCGCCGGCGTGATATTCGGCCGGCCGGCGGGTTTGGAATAGCGTTCCTGGCGCGCCATGCCGATGGAGGCGGCGATGTCGCCGGGGAACATCAGTTCGACCGACTTGCGGGGCTCGTCGGTGGACACGATTCGCGCGCCGGAGCGCTGCGCCGCCGTTTTGGCGAGCTTGATCGCGTCGCCCTCGACCGTGAAATCGAGGTCGCGGATCGGAAAGCCGCCCAGCATGTCGCGCATGGCGCCGCCGGCCAGGAACAGGCCGACGCCGGCTTCGGTCGCGGCCGACTGCACCAGGCTCACCGTCCGCGCCTGATCGGCGCCGAGGTGGTTTTCCAGCATGAACATGTAGTCGCTCATCGCACTCGCTCTCGCTACCTAATTCCGCGGGCCTCACGCCCGGGGATGGTGTTCCTCCACCGTCTTGCGAAGTCTGGACCGCGCCACGTGGGTGTAGATCTCGGTGGTCGAGATGTCGGCGTGGCCCAGCATGGTCTGTACGGCTCTCAGATCCGCTCCGCCCTCCAATAAGTGCGTCGCGAAGCTATGGCGCAGGACATGCGGCGAAAGTTGGCGGAAGATCCCCGCCTTCTTTCCGCATTGGCCCAGAGCTTTCCAGAACCCCTGCCGGGTCAGCCGGGTGCCGCGGGCAGTCACAAACAGATACGGGCTGGCGCGGCCGCGCAGCAGGCTGGGCCGCCCGTTGGCAAGCCAGGCTTCCACAGCCTCCAGCGCCGTTTCTCCGAACGGCACCAGGCGCTGCTTACCGCCCTTGCCCATCACTCGTACAACCCCCAGATCGCGGTTGAGATCGGAGATCTCGATCTGGCACAACTCGGAAACCCGGAGACCGGCGGCGTAGAGCAGCTCGATCATGGCGCGGTTCCGTAAACCCGTCGCGCGGGTGGTGTCCGGGGTCTCGGTAAGACGATTGATCTCCTCCAGATTCAAATATTTAGGAAGGTTCTTCCACTGCTTGGGGAGCGTCAAGACAGCCGTCGGATCGGTTCCGATCAGACCTTCCCGGAGCAGGAATCCATAAAGATTGCGGAGCGTGATGAGATGCCGCGCGACGCTCCGGCCCTGGAGTCCGGCGGCGTACAGCGTGTCGACGTAGCGGCGAACGCCCTCGGTGTCGGGCAGCCGGTCGCCGCCCTGGCCTTGCGCGAATGCGGAAAACCGGGCCAGGTCGAGACCGTAGGCGGCCAGAGAATTCGCGGCTAAACCCTTCTCGATGCGGCAGAAATCCAGGAACAGCCGCACCAGCCGGGATAATGGGGCCACGTCGGGCATCGTGCCAATGATACAATATTCGCGAAATTGTTTGGAAGAAAAGTCCCGGGCGAGGGTATAAATTGGCCGGATCCACCAGCAAGAAAGTCGTGATCTCACGGTTTGACCGCGAACCCGTGTCGGGGTTCGTGGACCCGACGAACTATCTCCTGACCGACGGCGTCGAAGTGCTAACCCCCTTGGGCGCCCGTTCCGTCATCCCCTATCCGGACATCAAAACCGTTTGTTTTGTTAGGGATTTCGAAGAGGGCGAGAACTTGCCCGAGAGGCGGCTCTTCAATTCGCGGCCCAAAATGGAGGGTCTGTGGGTGCGGATGTCGTTCCGCGACGGCGAGGTGATGGACGGATTGTTAGCCAATAACCTATTAGCCATTGACGTGTATGGGTTTACGGTTGCGCCGGCGGACCCGTCCTCCCGCCAGCAGAAGGTTTTCGTGCCGCGGACGGCGCTGCGCGCGCTCAGCGTGGTGGGGGTGGTCGGAAGCCCGCTGCGGCGGCAGAAGCCGAAACCGGAGGTTGCGGGACAGGGTAAGTTGTTTGAATAGAATATTTTAACCAGGCCGGCCGATCCCGTACTCGGCCACGTCCACCCATCGGTTCGCCCGGGTGTATTGAACCAGCGAGATCCGATCGATGGCGAAGCGGGTCGCCAGCCGGTCCTCGGCCCACCGTTTGCGCGCCAGTTTGCGAACCTCCGGGACGCGGTCCTCGGGCAATTCCTGGGCCAGCGTGATGTGGGGATGGTAGGAATACGGGTCGGTGAAACGCCACGCGCCGGAGTTCAACCGGCGATTCAGCCGGCGCAGTTGGGCGGCGCCGGCGCCCACATCCAGGTAGATGACCCGCGCGGCGCGAAACGTTCGCACCCGGGTGGCTTCGATTTCGAAGGCGCCGAAATGCCGGCTGTGTTCCTCGACGTGAGCGCTGGCGGCGGCCAGAGTCCCCCGCAGCGGCCGTGGCGGCAGTATGGTGACGTGGGCCCGGACATCGCGGCAGGGCCCGGCTTCCCGCTGGAACTGGTCCACGAAAGCGCCCAGCGCACCGGTAATGTAGCTCACCACGGCGAAGCAGTTAACCCTGTCGTTGCCGTCGGAATCCGGGAGCATGGAGGTGCTGGTTCGGCTCATTCCACGGCGCCGGCGGCCACCGGAGCGCTTTCCAGGCCGGTCCTCACCTCCGGCAGCACCCAGCGCGCCTCTTCGAAGCCGACATACTTCACAATCCGCAAGTCGCCGTCGCCGGCGGCCAGCAGGTCGCCGACCCGCAGCGGGTTCGGGGTCTCGCGCAGCGACGCCCAGACGGCGTAAACGCCGGAGCCCTCGACGGCCCCGGCTTCCTCGTAATCCCGGGGCTTGACGGCGGTGGCTCCGTTCAGGTGCGGAGCCCAGCGGAACTGTTGCCGCGGGGCCTCTCTCATGCGGTAGATCCGGTAGCTGGGCATGGTCGGATTCCATATTATCGCTCAAAACAGGGCGGGTGAGGCAAGGTCTTCGGGTATCCCCGGGCCGCGGCCCTTTTTCCCCGGTCCGGTTGAGCGCCGGTTCGCATCACACAACAAATAGTGTAAGCTGATGTGTAAAGGAAGCGCATCGATGCCCACTAATCTGGCCCTCGACGACCGCTTGATCGAACGCGTCCGCCGGGTGGGAAAGCACAAGACCAAGAAAGAAGCGGTCACCGCCGCGCTGGAAGAGTATCTCCAGCGCCGCCGGCAGTTGGCGGTTCTCGATCTGGCCGGCACTATCGACTACGCGGCCGACTACGACTACAAGGCGCTGCGCCGCCGGCCTGGATGATGGTGCTGGTCGACACGTCGGTCTGGTCGCTGGCTCTGCGGAGGCGCACCGGCGATTTGTCGCCGGCGGAAGAACGGATGGTGGCAACCTGGGCCGAACTGGTCCGGTGGGGACGCGTCCGAATGATCGGTCCGATCCGGCAGGAACTGCTCTCGGGGATTCGTTCGGAGGAGCAGTTTACGCACCTCGAATCGGCGCTTGAGGCATTTCCGGATGAAGCCCTGGAGACGGAGGATTATATCGAGGCGGCTCGCTTCTTCAATCTCTGCCGTTCGCGCGGGGTGACGCCGGCGCACATCGATCTTCTCATCTGCGCCACCGCGATACGAAGGAAATGGACGGTCTTCTCACTGGACGCGGATTTCCAGCGATACGCCCGTATCCTGTCCTTGCGCCTGCACCGCCCGGGCCGCGCGCGTTAGCTCAGTACTTCTCCCAGTGCAGCACGTCGTCGAGCGGGCGCTTCTCCCTCACCGGTTGCTCGCCGGGGTAGCCCAGGGCGATCAGGCTGACCAGGTTGAAGCCGTCGGGCGCGCCCAGCAGTTTCCGCACCGCGTCGGCGTAGGGTTTCTTGTCGCCGGCGATCCAGCAGGCGCCCAGGCCGTGGGCGTGGGCCGCCAGCAGGATGTTCTGAGTCGCGGCGCTGGAGTCCTCCAGGTAGTACTTGACGGGACGCGAAAGCACCGCGATGCAGGCCGCCGCCTGGGCGATGAACCGGCCGTGGTCGGTGAGGTCGGCAATCGCCTGGCGAGTCTCCTGAGATGTCACCACCACGAATTCCCAGGGTTGGATATTGATGGCGCTGGCCGCCAGGCGGCCGCAGTCGACCAGGTCGGCCAGCACCTGCCGGGGCGCCGGGTGGGTCTGGTAGGCGCGCACGCTGCGCCGGGTCTTCAAGGCTTCAATGGCATCCATCGAGATTCGCTCCCGCGCATTATTCCGGCTGGACTACAATCGCCGTCCTAGACTAAGATACCTTAGCGGGCCGTGACAAAAGTTGACGGAAACCCGGAAACCCGGGACAGTATCAATACCGGTTTTCGCGGAAGGGAAATCGGTGATTAGGATACTGTCCCGAGTTTCTTGGAGGAACAGCTCATGCAGCAGCGCATCGTGCTCAGGCACCTGAGCGCCGGCAAAGCGAACCAGGTGGAGGAGTTCCCGGTCGTGAACCTGCGAGAACTGGTGATCGGCCGAGACCCCTCCTGCGCCGTGCGCTACGAAGCGGACAGCGAGGATCTGGTCGGCCGCCATCACGCCAAGATCCTGATCGATTCGACCGCGCCGCTGATTTGTTCGGTCATGGACCTGAACAGCCGCAGCGGCACGTTCCTGAGCAAGCAGCGGATCTTTTCGGCGGTGAGGCTGCTGCCGGGCGACGTGGTCCAGTTGGGCCCCGGGGGGCCGGAGTTCCAGTTCGACATCGACCCGCGTCCGCCGGGCGCGCGTCCCACGCGCATTGCGGCCGCGCCGTTGCCGCCCGACAGCGCGGCGCCTGCGGCGGCCGAGGGCGGGTTGGCTGATCCGGGCCGGAGCCGGACGCGCAAGTTCCTGATCATCGCCGCGATCCTGGCTCTGGCGGCGCTGGTGGCGGCCGCGGCTTTCTGGAATGCCAGGACGGAGAAACTCCGGCGGGCCGCTTTGGCCGGCAAATCGAGCCCGATCCCAGTCGAAATCGCGAAGGCCAATTTCAACTCGGTGGTTTTCCTGGAAGCCGGTTGGAAGCTGTTCGACACGGAAAGCGGGCGGCCGCTCAGCCAGGTCTACCAGGTCAACGCGACCGCCAATCGGAAGAAATGGATCGTGCCGATCGACAAGGACGCGGGCGGGTACCTGCCGGTCTTCGTGCGCCTGCCGGGGGAATCGAACATCGAGCCGATGCTCTCCACCGAGGACGGACAGGGTACCTACAAAGCCATCGCCGGCGCCCACACCGGATCGGGTTTCGTGGTCGGCGCGGACGGGTATGTCCTGACCAGCCGCCGTGTGGCGGCCGCCTGGGACGCCCGCTACAACTTTCCGGGAGGGGAGCGGACGGGAGTGGTCTACCTTCTGGACGAGAAAATGGAAGTCAAGGGCCGGGCCATCGTCTCGGCCAGTCAGTTTCCGGCCTGGGCGCCGGCGGCGGCGAAGTTCGTATTGCAGGGAGCCTTCGAGCCCGGCGCGGTCCGTATGCCGGCCCGCCCGAGCAACAGGAAACTCGTCGAGGGACGCAACGACTACCTGGACGTCACGTTCGTCAAGAACCGCATTCGCATTCCGGCGAAGCCGGCGCGCGTTTCCGACCGCATCGATGTGGCGCTGGTCAAGATCGAGATTCCGGGCCCGCTGCGGGAAGTCAAACTCAACGGCAACCACGACACGATCAAGCCCGGGGACGCGGTCCTGGTCATGGGCTATCCGGCCATTTCGCCCGACGCGGCGGCCGTGACCAGGTCGAAGAATGCTCTTAACCCGGACCTGGCGGCGAAAGGCCTTCCGGATCCGACCGTGAGCCTGGGCCAGGTCGGCCGAATCGTTCGGGGACCGGAAGGCGCGGGCGAAACGCCCGGCGAGGTATACCAGTTGACCGTCAATTCGACCGGGAGCGGCAATTCCGGCGGGCCGGTGCTTGACGGCCAGGGACGGGTGATCGCGATTTACACAGCGGGCCGCCCGATGCCCGGCGACGCGGCCGTCTCCCTGGCCGTGCCGATCCGTTACGGCATCGAGCTGATGGGCGCGGGCAAGGTCATGAAGTAAGTGGGGCCGATACCGCTCCCCTGCCCAGAGGGCACCCAGTCGCGGCTCGGTAGCGGGTGTTTCAGAGCCGCGACCGGGGCGCCCTCTGGGCCGGGAGCGGTCACGGATTGGGAACGGACATGAAACTACGTATCGTGTGGGGAACCGGCAATCGAGACGGGGACCCGGTGGGGCCGGAGCCGGAGCCGGAACCCGAGGCGTCCGGCGGGCTCCACGTTGCAGCGCTCTCGGATCCCGGCTGCCACCGGGAGCTGAACGAGGACTCGGTTCGCGTAATCGAACCCGAAGACGCCGGGACGCGGTCGCGCAAGGGCCTGATGGCTCTGGTGGCCGACGGCATGGGAGGCCATCAGGCCGGCGAGGTGGCCAGCGCGCTGGCCGCCGAGGTGGTCAGCCGGGAGTATTACGCGCGGGAGGGCAGTGCGCCGGAATGCCTGGAGGGCGCCCTGCAGGCCGCCAATCGGGAGATCTTCCAGCAATCCGCCTCGCGCCAGTCGCTGGGCGGGATGGGCACCACCTGCACGGCGCTGGTGGTCCTGGGCGAGGAGGCCTGGGCCGGGCACGTCGGCGACAGCCGAGTCTACCTGGTCCGCGGCGGCTCGATCTATCGCATGACGGAAGACCACTCGGCGGTGATGGACCTGGTGAAGAAGGGCATCTTGAGCGCCGAGCAGGCGCGCCGGCACGCCGACCGCAATGTTCTGCTGCGCGCGATGGGCCAGCGCGAGGCGCTCGAGGTCGAGGTCTGGAAAGAGTCGTTCCCGGTCCGGCCCGGCGACCGTTTCGTGCTCTGCTCGGACGGCCTTCACGATCCGGTCGACGATGCCGAGATTCAAGACGCGGTTTCGCGCCTGGCACCCGAAGCGGCCTGCGCCGAGTTAGTCCGGCTGGCGCGCGAGCGCGGCGGGTACGACAATATATCCGTGGTGGTGGTGCGCGCGGCTTCCGCGCGCGCGAGCGAGAGTGATGGATGATCGGTCGCGTCGTCGGCAATTACAAGATCCTCGAGAAGCTCGGCGAAGGCGGGATGGGCGCGGTTTTCAAGGGCATCGACGTGATGGTCGAGCGCGAGGTGGCCATCAAGATGCTCCGCCCGGAAATCGCGCGCCAGCCCGACGTTGTCGAGCGCTTCCGCTCGGAGGCGGTCACCCTGGCCCGGCTCAATCATCCGGGCATCGCCACGCTGTTCAGCTTTTTCCGCCAGGGCGACGAGTTTTTCATGGTCATGGAGTTCGTGCCGGGCCGCACGCTGGAGGGGCTGCTCCGGGACTTCGGTCCCATGCCGATGGAACAGGCGGCGCCGGTGTTCGCGAAAATTCTGGCCGGGATCGAGCACGCGCACCAGCTCGGCATCCTGCATCGCGATATCAAGCCGGCCAACGTCATGCTCACCACCGCCGGCGCCGTGAAGGTGACCGACTTCGGCATCGCGCGCATCCTCGGCGCGGCGCGCATGACGCGCCAGGGCAACATCGTCGGCACGCTCGAATACATCGCGCCGGAGCGCATCAAGGGCGAGGATCACGACGCGCGCTCGGACATCTACTCGCTCGGCGCCATGCTCTATGAAATGCTGAGCGGGCACATTCCCTTCGAGCGGGAAAACGAATACGCGATGATGCAGGCGCACTTGATGGAGCCGCCGCCGCCGCTCAACCGTTTCGGCCTGAACATTCCGCCCGAGATCGAAGCGGTCGCCATGCGCGCGCTGGCCAAGCGCCAGGAGGATCGTTTTCCGACGGCGGCCGATTTCGCCGCGGCGCTGGCAGCCGCGTGGACCCAGGTCCAGGCGCGCCTGGCGCGGACGCCGAAGGAAGCCCGGGGGGCCGCTCCGCCGAAACCGGCTCGGCCGGCCGGAGCGCCCGACACCATGTCCCGATACGGCAGGACGCCCCCGGTGGGGACTGCCGTGGGTCCGGTGGTGGCAAAGAAGCCGGCCTGGGCGCTGTGGGCCGCCGCCGCGGTTACCGTGGTGATCCTGGCCGCCTTCGGCGTCTGGCTGAGCTTCATGCTGCGCGATCGCGCGCTGTCACGGGGGAAGGGCGACCAGCCGCGGCCGGCCCCAGTCTCGACGGCGCCAGTGAGCCGGCCGGCCGATCCCGTAATCTCGCCTCCGGCCGAGATGCCGCAGGCCGTTCAGACCGCGCCCGCCCGGGAGGTCCCGAAAACTCCGGTCCCGGTCCTGGTTCCGCCTCCGGCGCCCATCCAGGCCGCGCGTCCGGAGACCGTCCCGGCGAAATCCGCCGCTAAGGAGCTAAAGAGCGCACCGCCGGCCATTAGCGAAGCGGAGCGGCGTCGCGCGGCGCTGCGCGCGCTGGAGCAGGGAACCGCCCGCTCCGGCGAAGCCGATGCGAAAGAGCGCGAGCGGCGCCGCATCGAGGCCCTGAAAGCGCTGCAAAAGTAGCGCGGGGAGGCACCGGCAGCCGTGCGAAACCGCCGGACGGATGCAGATAATCTGACCTTCTCAGTTAAGGTAATTCAGGTCTTGTCCGCCAGCTTGTTTGGGGCTAGTATTGAATACGGGTGCGGTTTGCAGCGAGCCGGAGAGTTCCGCTGTGCGTGTTGAGAGACGTGTAACGGGCAGGTCTCTCCACCAGGCGCGTTTCCCCTCGCGCGGACTGTTGTCCGAAAGGAGCATTTAATAGTGCCAAAGCGACTGCTTTTGCTGGCAGGTGTTCTACTTTTTCTTGCGGTGTCGATTCCCGCTCAAGAGGTCCTGAACAATAACTCGATCCTTAAGCTGCTACAGGCCGGAATTGGCGAGGACATGATCGTAAACATGATTAACTCCCAGCCGGGCAAGTACTCTTTGGGGGTGGATGACGTTATCGCGTGGAAGAAGGCCGGTGTGTCGGACAAGGTGATGGCCGCGATGATCGCCAAGAATGCGGGCGGGACCGCCCCTACTTCAGGCGCAGCCGCATCGGATGGTGGGGCGGGAGCCGCGGCGGCGCCTGCGATGGAGATCGGCGTCTACTTCAAGAAAGGAGACGCCTGGACGGAACTGCTTCCGGAGGTCGTCAACTGGAGGACTGGCGGCGCACTCAAGAACCTGGCGACCGCGGGTATTGTAAAGAAGGATCTAAACGGTAATGTTGCAGGGCCCAGCAGCCGGAATAGCATCAAGTCGCCGATGGAGTTCCTGATCGTCGCTTCCGAGGGAGTGTCGATCACCGAATACCAGCTCATCCGGCTTCGGCTCAACAAGAACTATCGTGAGTTCCGGACCGTCACTGGCGGCATCCTCAACCAGCAAAGCGGCGCCATGCGGGATTTGGTTCCATTCGAAGGCAAGAGGGTGGCTCCGCGCACATTCTCCGTCGTGCTTCCAAGCAACATCGGGGCTGGAGAGTATGGGTTCTTGTCTCCTGGAGCGACAGGCTCCACAGGTAACACGCAAGCTCAAATCGGCAAGATGTACACATTCCACTTACTGGAGTAGTAAGATCGCTCCGGGCGCCGACACCTCTTGCATAACTTGAACCCGGGGTGAGCGCGACCTCCTTTAGGGGTGGGCTCAGAGTGTGGAGCCAAGACTGGCGACGGGTATGGTGGCGCTGACGGGCTTCAGTTTGAACGAGCCCGACAGCCAGGGAGTCACGGCCACCACGGGGTAGTCCTGAATCGTGACGCGGATGCGGTCGTCCCACTTGCCCACCGTGCCGAGGCGTTGGACGCTCACCATGGCGGGCGTGAGTCCGAAGAAACCGAAGCTGTTC
>JAUYBU010000365.1 GCA_030693045.1 Bryobacterales bacterium
GACACTCTCGAAAATAGCAGAGACCTGGGGACACTCCGGGCTAGCTTTACGCAAACCACCGCTGCAACCACCCCGCAGGCGTGTCCCCCGTTTTCATCACCTTCGGTGAGCGCGACGCGATCATGACCACAGGCTACGAAATCCCGAAACTCCGGAGTTTCGGGATTTCGTAGCCTGTTGGAATGGGCCTTCGGCCCGCGAAACCTCATGAAAGATTGGAACAGTGGCATCATGGCAAAGGCGGGAGCACGCGGACGTTTTCCGGCCGCCAACCGGGCATGAACGGAGGAGTTTTTCGACCCTGTCCCCGCATTGAGTTTCGGGATTTCGTAGCCTGTCCCCGAAATTGCCGGGCCCGCGTCATCCTTTCCCTAGCCAGGCAAAACGCGCCACAAACAGCGCGGTCAGCAAGTACACCAGCCAGTTCACCTCCCGATACTCGCCTTTAAGGATTTTGAGCAGCGTGTAAGAGGTAAAGCCGAAGGCCAGGCCGTTGGCGATGCTGAAGGTCAGCGGGATGGTGGTGATGGTCAGAAACGCCGGGATCGACACCACCGGCCTGGTCCATTCGATCTCGGCGGCGTGCGCCAGCATCAGCGAGCCGACGATGATCAGCGCGGGAGCGGTGGCGGCGGCCGGGATGGCGCCCAACACGGGGGCGATGAACATGGTCACCGCGAACAAGAGACCGACCAGGATCGCCGTGACACCGGTGCGGCCACCGGCCACCACCCCGGCCGCGCTCTCGATGTAGCTCACCACGGTCGAGGTACCGGCCAGCGAGCCAACCACGGTTGCCGTGGCGTCGGCGAACAGGATCCGGTTGACACGCGGGATTTGGTGCGCGCGGTCGAACAGGCCCGCCTTCTTGCCCACCGCCACCAGCGTGCCGACGTTGTCGAACAGGTCCACGAACAGGAACACGAAGACGATCTCGATCAGGCCGATCTGGAGCGCTCCCGCGATATCGAGCCGAAACGCGGTGGCCGAAATCTCCCGCCACTGATAGACCCGGGGCGCCATCCGCACCAGGCCCAAGGCGGCGCCCACCAGGGAAGTCGTGAGGATCCCGATGAGCATCGCCGTCCTCACGCCGCGGGCCATGAGCGCCGCGATCAGCAACAGGCCGAACAAAGCCAGCAGGGTGTTCGGATCGCGAAGGTTGCCCAGCGTCACCGTGGTCGTCGGGCTGGGCTGGATAATCCCCGAGTTGCGGAAACCGATCAGGGCGATGAAGAGCCCGATGCCCACGGCCACCGCCGCGTAAAGCTCGTGCGGGATGGCCGAGACAATCAACCGGCGCACTCCAATGGCCGTCAGCAGCAGGAACGCGACGCCGGAGAGGAACACCGCACCCAACGCCACGGTCCACGGCACGCCCATTCCCTGGACCACGGAGTAGGTGAAGTAGGCGTTCAACCCCATGCCGGGCGCCAACGCAATCGGGTAGCGCGCCAGCGCGCCCATCAGAATGCTGCCCACCGAGGCCGACAGACAGGTGGCCGCCACGACGGCGGTGAACGGCATGCCGGCCTCGCTCAGGATGGATGGATTCACGAACGCGATGTAGGCCATGGTCACGTAGGTAGTGAACCCGGCCAGGATCTCCGTGCGCCACTTGGCGCCCAGGCTTTCGAGCTCGAAGTAACGCTCCAGCGCGCGTATCAACTCGGACATACACCTTAGCTCCACGCGATCTCGTACTAGGGTATAAGCGAAAGTCGAATAGTACCAAATACCTAATTGTCCGGTGAAAACCGGCCGATAGGAGGATTGAGAAGGTTGAACTCCTTGTCCGCGGAAAGCAAGGTTCTGCTCAGCAACGTCGCTTCGCTAGCTCCGGTGATCCAACCGGTGGGCGCGGATTTCCCGTCCGGCTGGGAAGACGTCTTCGGCGGCACGCTGCACCCGCCGGCGGTCCTGATTGTCGACCCTGTCGAGATGAACCGGCGCCTGCTGCGGGCGACGTTCAAGACGGCACCGTACCGGTTTCTGGAGACCTCGCGTCCATCCGAGGCGCTTGCCATTCTGGAGCGGGAGAAGATCGACCTGGTGGTTGCGGAGCTGATGCTGCCGGAAATGAGCGGGCTCGAATTGTGCCGGCGGCTCAAGTCCGGCCGGCAAACGCAACTGATCCCGATCCTGATTCTGACCAACTCGCAAGGTTCGGACAACGAAGTTGCCGGCATGTCGTCGGGCGCGGACGATTTTCTTTTCAAACCGTTCCATCCGGCGGTGTTGCGGGCCCACGTTCGCGCCATGCTGCGGACCAAGGCGGCGATCGACTCGCTGGAAGAGGCGGAAACGATCCTGTTTGCGCTGGCCCAGACCATCGAGCAGCGGGATCAGTACACGGGCGGCCACTGCCAGCGGCTGGCAAATTATGGACTGACGATGGGGCTGGCCCTGGGGTTGTCGCAGCCTGAACTGTTGACGCTGCACCGCGCGGCCTACCTGCACGACATTGGGAAAATCAGTATCCCGGACGCCGTTCTTCTCAAGGCCGGCGGCCTGGACCGCGACGAGTGGTCGGTCATGCGGCAACACACCATACGGGGCGAAGAGATTTGCCGGCCGATGAAGAGTCTGGCGCCGGTGCTTCCCGTGATCCGGTCTCATCATGAGCGCTGGGACGGCTCCGGGTA
>JAUYBU010000297.1 GCA_030693045.1 Bryobacterales bacterium
ATCTCCACCACGATTGCAACCAACTCCTGCCGTTGCCTGGCGCCCCCCACTCTTGCTTGGCTCCAAGCCTCGATTCACGGTACTATTGGCGAGGCCCGCGCGCGAGGTCTGGCATTGGCCACGCGACCTCGTCAGCAAGAAGTTAATAGAGGCGCCTGGAAAAGAAACACTTCCACCTCCCGGACTGCCTTTTCCCACATTGGCCGGTAAACGGTCACACGCCAACGAAAAATTTTCTAGGTATTGTTTGCAACAGGATGGCTTGCCCCGTGGGCCTGCCGGCTTGCGCGGGCAGGATAGCTTGGTAGTGGGGAATGACAAAACATGGCTCGTTTACCGCTTCCGATCTACGGGTTGGAGAATCTCTATCTCTACCCGCGCTACCAGACGCGCGCCGACTATCAGAAGGCCACCGGCCAGGAGCCGCCGCCGTTTAACCCGAACCAAAGGCCGAAGTATTGGTTCGATCCGACAGCCAAGGACAGCCCGCGCCGCAACGTCGTTTATGACAACACGCTGGTGCTCAGCCAATTCGGAAAACCGATTCCCGGTCCCGACGGCAAGCCGATGCTGGACCTGCTGACGCTGCCCAAGATGGAGGCGGCGACGGTCAACATCCCGCCCGAGGGCACGAACATCGAGGGAACCGACGCCTACGAGGAGTTGCTGCCGCTGCGCGACCTGGAGCCGGGCGAGGAGCTGTTCTTCCAGTTCGGCGGCCTGGTGGCGGTCAAGAACGTCGAGTTGTTCGACTCGCTCAAGGAAGGCTTCACGCCCGCCGATCGCGCTCTGATTCAGGCCATCGCCAAAAAGCTCGGGGTGTAACCCTCGAGGCTGTCCCGCAACGCTCCGACGTGCGTCGGATCGCAGTTGTAGGCCACCACACCGCAGCCAAACAAGAAACCCGGGTGGTCCTTTCCCATTGCCAGGACCGCCCGGGAGGCTGCGCGGATGGCCTCCGGCGGGCCGGCGTGCACCAGGCGCGCGTCGATGCTGGCGCGCAAGGGCACGCGCGCCGCGCGCGTCTTCTCGAGGAACCGGTCGAGATCGGCGCCCGCGTCGCAGAGAAGCTGCGTCGCGCCGGTGGCGATCAGATCGTCGATCACGGCGGTGGTGTCGCCTCCGATGATGAGCGGGATCCATCGCGCGCCGGCGGCCTTGAGGGGCGGCATCACCAGGTCGCGATAGACCGGCGTCACCAGTTGCCGGAAGACGCGGGGGGAGATCAGCCGCGGCGTCGCGCGCGAATCGAAAACAATGGGCTCGACGCCGCGCCGCGCGAAGGCCGCGCCGAAACTCACCGTCACCTGGGCCGTAAACTCGAGCAGTCGCCGCGCGAAGAGCGGGTCCTCGATCGTGGCCATGAGAAAACGCTCGGCGCCGAACAGTTCGCAGGCCATCGAGAACGGCCCGGTGACCGCGCCCCGGATGACCATCCCGGCGCCAAGCTCGCGCTGAAGCGCCGCGGCAACCCGCAAGTACAGCGGCATGCGCCCATCCGATTCGGGGTCCGGCGGCCCCAGGCGATCCAGATCCGACGCGCTCGCCAGCAGTGGCGTTGTGACGGCCGGCACGTCGTTGGAGTCCTCGAAGTATGCGACCTGGCAGCCCAGCGCCTCCGCCTCGACGTTGTAGACGTCGATTCCCACCACCAACATGTCGGGGTCGTAAACTCGCAACTCGGCCAGCAAGGATTCGTAGAGCAGGTCCGCGTTCCGGCACACCTGGGAGGGCGAGCGGCGGATGAGGCGAGCCTTGTGTTCGTAGATGGCGGGGACGAACGGAATGCGATCCGGCCTGCCCAGTGCGTACACCGTTTCCACGCGCTCGCGCCGAGTCATGCCTATAATGGAACACAATCCATGGAAAACGTGTTGATCCTGGGCGCTCGCGGCATGCTGGGCGGCCAGTTGCGCGCACTGTATCCGATGGGCACCGGGTGGGACATCGAGGATCTGAACGTCCTGGATTTCGATGCGCTGCGGGCGCGCGTCGAGGCCCTGGCGCCGGAGGCGATCATCAACTGCGTGGCCTTCAACGACGTGGACGGCGCAGAGGATCGCCCCGAACAGGCCCTCGCGCTCAACGCGGAGTTCCCCGGAAAACTCGCGCGCCTGGCGGCGGCGCGCGGGATTCCGCTGGTGCACTACAGCACCAACTACGTTTTCGACGGCGTCCAGGGCGAATACGCGGAGACCGATGCGCCCGCGCCGCTGTCGGCTTACGGGCGGTCGAAGCTGGGCGGCGAACAGGCGGTGGCCGCGGCGGGCGGCCGCTGCTACGTCGTCCGCACGTCGGTGATTTTCGGGCCGAAGGGCCAGAGCGGACTCTCCAAGCGCAGCTTCGTGGACCTGATGCTCGATCTGGCGTCGGGGCGCGACCTCATCCAAGCGGTGGACGACGAGATCAACAGCCTGACCTATGCGCCGGACCTGGCGCGCGCGACGCGCCGCCTGCTGGAGGACGCGCCGGCGGCGGGAGTCTATCATCTGGTCAACCAAGGCGCGGCAAGCTGGTGCGATTTCGCCCGCGAGATCTTCCGCATCGCGGGGCGGAACGTGACCGTGGTCCCGGTTTCCTCCGACCGGTTCCCGCGAAAAGCACGGCGGCCGGCGCGGGCGGTTCTGGTGAACACGCGGCGGCCCCGGCTTCGACCATGGCGGGAAGCGCTGTCCGAACTTCTCGTGGGGCCGGAGCGTTTATCATAGTAGAGACGACCATGAAGCTGAGCCAGACGCCGCTGGAAATCGATCACGCCACCCGGGACGACGGCACGGTTGTCGTCCGCGTGGCCGGACGCATCATGCTGGGGGACGAAAGCGCCCGCATCGAATCGCTGACCGCGCAGCTTTTGGCCGAGGGGCATCGCAAGCTGATCTTCGACGTGGGCGGGGTGACGCACATCGATTCCACGGGCATCGGGCGTTTCATCGCCAGCTTCAACCAGGTGATGCAGGCCGGCGGCGCGCTGATGATGGCCGGGGCCGCGGGCGTGGTGCGCGAAGGCTTCCGCGTCACCCGCCTGGACACCGTCTTCCGCTTCGCCCCCAGCGTCGAAGCCGCCGCCGAAAAAATGCGTCAGCCTGGTATGGCCCCTTTTTCGGGACAGACCAGTGTGTCCCTGGGGACTGGCTAGTGTGTCCCTTGTGGACACACCGGCCTGTCCCCGCACCACCTGTCTGTCCCGATTTAAACGGGGCCATACCAGGCTGACGCATTTTTTTACTTCAGGCCGCGCTTTTCCAGCAGCGGCTCGACCGAGGGCTCGCGGCCGCGGAAACTCTTGTACATCTCCATGGCGTCGGCGGTGCCGCCCTTTTCCAGAATCTGCTTGCGGAACGCCATCGCCGTTTCCGGATCGAACAAACCCTTTTCCTTGAATGCCTGGAAGGCGTCGCTGTCCAGCACCTCGCTCCAGATGTAGCTGTAGTAGCCGGCCGCGTAGCCGGCGCTGGCGAAAATGTGCTGGAAGTAGGGGCTGCGGTAGCGGACGAAGATCTCCGGCATCATGCGAATCTTCTCCAGCGAAGCGTTCTCGAAGCCGGTCGCGTCCTTGCCCGGCTCGCTGGTAATGGTGTGCCAGTCCATGTCCAGAATGGAGGCGGCCAGATACTCGACGGTCGCGAATCCCTGGTTGAACTTCGACGCCTTTTCGATCTTCGCCACCAGCTCGGCCGGAATCGCCGCGCCGGTCTGGAAGTGCTTGGCATAAACCTTCAGCACCTCCGGCTCCATGGCCCAGTTTTCCATGATCTGAGACGGCAGCTCGACGAAGTCGCGGGGCACGCCCGACAGTCCGCTGTAGCGGATGCGCTGTAGCAGCGAGTGCAGCCCGTGGCCGAATTCATGGAACAGCGTCTCGACTTCTTCCGGCGACAGCAGCGCCGGCTGGCCGGCCGAGGGCCGCGTGAAGTTGCACACGTTGACCGTAATCGGGCGGATGTCCTTGCCGTCCTTGATGCGCTGCCCGCGATAGCGGCTCGACCATGCGCCGCCGCGCTTGCCGGGCCGCGGGTGGTAGTCGATCAGAAACACGCCCAGGTGCGAGCCGTCCGAGTCCTTCACTTCGAACGTGCGCACTTCCGCGTGGTATTTCGGGATGTCTTTGCGTTCGATAAACGTCAGGCCGTAGAGCCGCTTCGCCACGTAGAATGCGCCCTGCAGAGCGTTGTCGATCTGGAAGTATTGCCGGACCTGGTTCTCGTCCAAATCGTACCGGGCGGCCTTGACCTTCTCGGCGTAGTAACGCCAGTCCCACGGCTCGAGCTTGAACTCCAGGCCCTGTTCCTTGATCATCGCCTGAAGGTCTTTGGCTTCCTTGTGCGCAACCTTCAGCGCGGGTTCCCAGAGCTGATTCAGCAGGCCGTAGACTTTCGCCGGCTCTTTCGCCATGCGCTCTTCAAGAGCGAAATGCGCGTAGGTCGGATAGCCCAGCAGCTTGGACCGCTCGGCCCGCAGCGTCGCGATTCGGTAAAGAACCTGCTTGTTGTCGAACTCGTTCCCGTTGTCGCAGCGCTTGGTGTAGGCAGTCAGAATCTGGCGGCGCAATTCCCGGTTGCCGGAGTAGGAAAGGAACGGCCAGATGCTGGGCGCCTGCAGCGTGAACACCCATTTCCCCGCCTGCCCGGCCGCCTTAGCCGCGTCGGCGGCCGCCGCGACCACCGCTGGAGGCAAACCCGACAAGTCTTCCTTCTTGTCGATCACCAGCCGGTACGCGTTGGTCTCCTTCAGCAGGTTCTGACCGAATCGTACGCCCAGAACCGAGAGTTCCTGGTTGATCGCGCGCAGTCTCTTCTTCTGTTCCGCATCGAGGTTGGCGCCGCCGCGGACAAATGTTTTGTGAGTCTCTTCCAGGAGCTTGCTTTGATCGGCCTCCAGTTTCAGCGTGCCGCGCTGGTCCCAAACCGCCTTGACGCGCGCGAACAGGCGCGGGTCCAGGAAGGTGTCGTCGTGCAAAGCGGCCATCAGGGGAGCGACCTGTTTGGATATCTCCTGCAACCGGTCGTTGGTCTCGGCGCCGGTCAGATTCGAGAAGACGCTCTGGACCTTTTCGAGCAGGTCGCCGGCGTTATCGAGCGCCTCGATGGTGTTGGCGAAAGTGGGCGCCCGCGGGTCGCCGGCGATGGCCTTGATTTCCCGCCGCTGCTCTTCGATGCCCTTCTGGATGGCGGGCAGGAAGTGCTGGTCCTTGATCTCGTCGAACGGAGGCACACCGAAAGGCGTCTTCCATTCCTGGAAAAACGGATTGACGTCGGCGGCCAGCATGGGCCAGGCGAGCACGACAAGCAGAACGAGTGAGAGCCGGGTCATAGAATTGTTAGCCTACCACGCCACCGCGGCGGCCCGGCCGCGCGCGCGGTATACTGCATCGGACGGATCACGATATGCCATCCAATAGCGAACTTGAGATTGCCGAAGTGCAGACGTTCCGGCTGCGCGGCTTCACGCTCCTGCGCATCAAGACCAGGTCCGGCATCGAGGGCCATGGCGAGTGCGGGGCGGCGGCGCCCGAGGATCTCGCATTCGCCAGAACGCAGATGGCCGGCAAACCCGCGACCGCGTATGAAGTCATCGGGCAGTCGCTTGCCGCGCGGCCCGCGCTGCGGGCGGCCGCCGACATGGCGTTGCTCGACATCATCGGCAAGGCGGCCAAGGCGCCGGTGTACCAGGTGCTGGGCGGCCCGACCCGCTTCAAGGTGCGGGCGCTGGCATCGCTGGAGGGCGATTCGGACCAGGCGCTGGCCGCCTCGCTGCGGCGCGCCGAGGCCGCCGGCTTCCGTTGTCACGTGGTTCCCCTTCCGCCGGCGCGCGCCCGAAGCCAGGCCTTTGTCGAGGCGACCACGCGCAGGCTCGAGTCGCTGCGGCAGGCGGGTTCGGCTGACACCAACTTCGTGCTCGACGGCGCGGGCCAGTTGCCGCCGGCCGCGGCGGCCAGCCTGTGCGCGGCGCTCGAGCGGTTCCACCTGCTGTGGTTCGACGAGCCCTGCCGCTGGACCGACCCGCGCGCCGTCGCGCGGCTGGCGGCCGAAAACGTCACGCCGGTCGGCTTCGGCCGCCACATCGGCGACTGCGGCGTGTTCCAGGATTTGCTGCGCGAGAGCGCCATCGACGTCCTGCGGCCCGACATTCGCATGCACGGCATCTCGCAGATCCGCCGGCTTGCGGCGATCGCCGAGACCTACTACGTCGCCGTCGCCCCGTATCACGACGGGGGGTCGATCGGCACGGCCGCCGGCCTGCACCTGGCGGCCTCGCTTCCCAATTCGTTCGCGGTGCAAATGCCCGCGGCGGCCACGACGGTGAAGGACGGCTACGCCGAGCTGCCCCGAGGGCCGGGGCTGGGCGTGGTGGTCGATCGGGAGTTCATCGAGAAGCACAAGGAGCAGCGCTCATGAAACGCCGCATGTTCGTGGGAGGTCTCGCGGGGGCGATCTCGGCGCGCAATCTGCGCGCCGAGTGCGCGTGCGGTGTCGCGCCGCTGGCCGTCGGTCCCGTTTCTCCTTTCGATGCGGTGGGCTCCCGCATCAAGGTCACCAACATGAAGACCTTCGCGGTGCTGGCGCCTGGCGCGCCGCCCGACCGGCCCTACGTTTTCGTGAAACTCGAAACCAGCGCGGGGCTGGTGGGCTGGGGCGAAGCGACGCTGGAGGGCAAAGCCCGCGCGGTGATGGGGTGCCTGGAAGATTTCCGCGAGTACATCATCGGCGCGGATCCCATTCAGGTGGAGCACCACTGGCAGTCCATGTACGTTCACAGCTTTTACCGCGCCGGGCCGGTGATCGGGTCCGCCATTTCGGGCATCGACCAGGCGCTGTGGGACCTGCGCGGCAAGATCCTCGGGCTGCCGGTCTACCGCCTGCTCGGCGGCCCGTTCGACGCGCGGGGCGTGCGCGGCTACTACCACGCGGGCGGGCGCACCCGGGAGGAACTGGCGCGCCTGCGCCAGACCGCGGAAAGCCAGGGCATCACATGCTTCAAGACCGGTGCCGCCGCGCGCACTTTCGAATGGATCGACACGCACCAGAAAATCGGCGCGGTGGTGAAGCATCTGGAGATGCTGCGGGAAGGCCTGGGGCCGGACATCGACATCGCGATCGATTTTCACGCCAAGTCCAGCCCCACGGTGGCGTCCGTCATCATCAAGGAAATCGAGCCGCTGAACCTGCTCTTCGTCGAAGAACCGTGCCCGCCGGAAAACGTCAAGGCGATGGCCCGCATCGCCCGCCGGACTTCGGTTCCCATCGCCACGGGAGAGCGCCTGGTGGCGTCGTTCGGGTGCCGCGAGTTGATCGAGATGGGAGTGGTGGACGTGATTCAGGTGGACATCAATCACGTCGGCGGAATCTCGGCGCTGTGGAAAGTGGCCGCGATGGCGCACGTGTCGGGCATCACCATGGCGCCGCACGCCTGCGAGGGGCCCATTGGCGGAGTGGCCACGTTGCACGTGGACGCCGCCATGCCCAACTTCCTGGTTCAGGAGATTTGCAGCGGCCCGGTGGCCGGCCAGAAAGAGAAGGTCTGGGAAGAGTGGCTCGGCTTCCCGGCCATGCGCATGGTCGACGGCCGCTTCCCGCTGCCCGATAAGCCCGGCCTTGGTTTCGACCTCGACGAGGAGGTCATCAAGAAGCACCCGTTCGAGGGCTCCCGGCCGATGGCGCGTCTGTTCCACGACGACGGCTCGGTCGCGGAATGGTGATTCGATCGATGTCGGGCCGGGGCGCGCCTACCCGGAAGCCACGGACAATGTCCATCCGCGTCCATCCGTGGCTGCGTCCGCCATTCATCGCCCTGAGCCCCGGGAACAGTATTGGATCCCTACCTGAAGCTCACGTTGACAATCACGTCCGCCCCCGCCGCCGCCCCCACCCGCACGTGCAA
The DNA here is from genome assembly GCA_030693045.1 of Bryobacterales bacterium. Taxonomy (GTDB): domain Bacteria; phylum Acidobacteriota; class Terriglobia; order Bryobacterales; family Bryobacteraceae; genus JACQZT01. Next base: position 7,879 of record JAUYBU010000297.1, read on the forward strand.
ATTCCCACGCGCCCCGTCGTGAAACCACGTCCCCGGTCGCAACTCCCCTTTCCCCGCCACCTCCCCGAACACCCGCTCCCCGCACGCAACCCTCTTCGGCGCCGGCAAATGGTGCGCCACCCACTCGTATTCGCGATCCACCTTGGATTCGATCTCGAACCGATACAGGTCCCCCGCCGGAGAAGCGTGCAACTGCGTGTGGTCGTTGGCGTCCGGCTCGAAGAGGAAGAACTCGCCGCCGAGCTTGGGAAAGTAGTGCGCCGAAATGCGGTCCGTCGCCGCCTCGTCCAGAAAAGGAATCACCGCTCCGTTCTTGGCGAACAGCGGCAACTCGTCCGGCGCGGCTTCAATCCGGATCGTGCGCCGCCCACTGTAAGTCGCATTGGTTCGCAGATCCGTCCACATGCCCATCGGTAGGTATAGTTCCCGCCGGCCGCCGGGCGAAAGTATCGGCGCGGCCAGAAATTCGTCCCCGAACATGAATACATCCGAGTGCCCGGCCGCCTCCACGTCGCGCGCGAACTGCATCACCAGCGGCCGTATCACCGGGATGCCGCGATCGTGCGCCTCCTGAAAGTAAGCGTACAGGTACGGCCGCAGCCGAACTCGCCAGCGTTCGATCTCCCCGCCCTCCCCCATCACCAGCGGCGAGACCATCCCCAACTGCATCGCGCGCCGCCGCAGCGCTTCCGGCGCGCCGTCGAATGCGCCCAGGTCGAACACCGGCATCTGCACCGCCGACAAACTGGCGTGGATCAATCGCGCAACCGTTTCCGCCAGCGCCTCCCAACCCGGCGCCGCCGCCCCCGGCATCCGCACCGCGTACGCCGGCAACCGCGACGGCTTGAGCGCCTCCACATCCGCCGGCGCCCACGCCCTCACCTGCGGCGCAACCGCCAGGTGCTGCTCCAGAATTTCCTTCGGCGCCGGGCCGTAGTAGAAATAGTGCTCGGTGCGCCCGGCCCCCGGAATCTCGACCCGCAACCGCCCGCCGCCCAGATCGAAACGGTGCCGTTCACCGGAAGGAAAATACCGGCCCCAGCCGCCCGACGACCATAGAAACGGCCGCTCGGTCTCGGTCTTCACACCCCGCCGGTCGAGCGCGCCCAGCGTCTCGACGCCCAAACCGTAAATGCGCTCAGCCGCGCCCAGCGGGCCTTCCAGCACCACCGCGCCGCCTTCGCGCCGCGCGCCCGCCGTCTCTTCCATCAGCAGGCCGCCCGCCCCGTCTCTCACCCTCAGCCGCAGATCGCTCTTGCGCACCTCCACCGCGAGATACCGCGTGCGAAACTCCACCGCCGGCCCGGTGTCGAAATCCGAAACCTCCACCGGCTCGCCTCCGCCCCGCCGGTTGCGCGACGGCGTCTTGTTCCAGTCCCGCGCGAAACGGAACGTCGACGCGCTCACCCAATCCAGCTCCGCGCGCCCGTCCTCCAATTTCAGCGTGAAGCGATTCCCCTGCCGCTCCCAGGGCGACGCCAGCGCCAGCGCGAGCAGCCAAACCGGTCCCATCATCAGATCAAAACCAGGCTTTCCTGCATCGCGCCCGTCACCCGCGCTTCGCCGTCGCCCACGAACACGTTCACCTCCGAGCGAATCCCGAACTCCGGCAAATAGATGCCCGGCTCGATCGAGAAGCAAGTCCAGGGAATGATGCGGCGTTCGTCGTGCGTTTCCAAATTGTCCATGTTCGCGCCGGCGCCGTGTACTTCCTGGCCGATCGAATGGCCCGTGCGGTGAAAAAAGTAGTCGCCGAAACCGCGTTCGGCGATGTAGCCGCGCGCGGCGTCGTCCACTTCGAAGCCGCGCAGCGGTTCGCCGCCGGCCACCGCGTCGCGCACGCACCGCACGGCCGCGTCGCGCGCGCCGCGAACCACCTCGAACACGTTCCCAACCGCCTCCGGCACGGTCTGGCCGCAGTAGCCGGTCCAGGTGATGTCGTAGTACACGCTGTCCGGCGTACACATCTTGGCCCACAGGTCGATCAGCACCACGTCGCCCGGCGAGATCCGCGCGCTCCCCTCGTCCGGCGGTTCGTAGTGCGGGTTGGACGCATTCGCGTTCACCGCCACGATCGGACCGTGGTCCGTGAACAGGCCTTCGTTCTTGAATCCCTTGCGAATGAAACACGCCACATTCCACTCGTTCAAATACGTGCCGCCGCGCAAGCACTCGCCCATCCAGCCGAACGCCTCGCGCAGCACGGCGTCCACTTTTCGCCCGGCTTCCAAATGCGACGCCAGCTTGTCCCGGTCCCAGCGCGCCTCGAAAAATTGAATCAGGTCGGCCGAGCTGACCACCTCGACACCCGTCTCGCGCACCAGCTCCAGCGTGCCCCCGTCCACCATCGACACATACGGCACCGCGCAGCCCGGCGAATATTGCATCGCCACGCGGCCCCGCCCGGCCAGCATTCGCGCCAGCCCCACCCGCTGCGCCGCCCAACCCGCATACTCGAGCTTCTCCCCGGGCAGCGCGTCGAGCACCCCGGCCTCGATGCGATGCACCAGTTTCACCGGCTCGCCATCGGCCGGAATCAAGTAGTACCAGCGGCGCGTGGGATCGTGCGCCACCTTGAGGTCCAGAACGCGATAGGCCAGCGGGTCGCGGCGGTGATGATCGAAAAACAGCCAGCCGTCCAAACCCTGGTCCCGCAGTGCTTGTTGAATGTCGGAGATGAGCATCGTCTTTCAGAAGTAAGAATTCAGAAGTCAGAATTCAGAATGGTCTGCGAATAGGCCTCCAACAGCTTGCTGACCTCTTCTAGCAACTGGCCTGACTCGGAAACATCGCCGTACTCAAGGTCCCTGGCGAGAATCAAATAGTATCGAGATTCCTCGATGGAACCTTGAGCGATGTTGTAAAAGCGGACCTTGTCCGCTCTTCCGCGTTTCTTGAACCCTTCCGCAATGTTCGCGGCGATGGAGACGGCGGCACGCCGAAATTGAGACGATAGGCCATAAACTTCAGATCGGGGAAACATCCGAGACAAACGGTAGGCCGCAAGCACAAACTGGTGTGCCTTCTGCCAAACCACCAAGTCCTCAAATCTCGCCGCCGGCGCCCTCATTCCGCCTCCTAACTTCTGTATTCTGTATTCTGACTTCTGTCTTCTGTCTTCTGCCTACTTTACCCCTCCCATCAGCCGCACGGTCGGCTTCACCACCAGCGCCAGCACGAATCCGGCCAGGATGCCGAACCCCGCCACCGCGCCGAAAAGCTCGGGCAGCGGCCAGGCTTCGTACATCGACGCAATCCGCCCGCCCATATAGTTGCCCACCGAAGTCGACAGGAACCACACCCCCATCAGCAGGCCGCCGATGCGCGCCGGCGCCAGCTTGGTCATCGCGCTCAGCCCCACCGGGCTCAGGCACAACTCGCCCACCGTGTGCAGCAGGTACACCATCGCCAGCCACATCACGCTCACCCGCTCGCCGCTCTGCGCCACCATCGCGCCCACCGCGATCACCGCGAAACCCAGCCCGCCGGCCAGCAGCCCGTAGGCGAACTTGGCCGGGCTCGACGGCTCGCGCCGCCCCAGCTTCAGCCACAGCCACGCAAACACCGGCGCCAGCAAAATGATGAACAGCGCGTTCATCGACTGCAGCCAGCTCGCCGGAAACGTGAAGCCCAGAACGCTGTTGCGCGTCGAGCGCTGCGCGAACAGGTTCAATGTCGACCCGGCCTGCTCGAACATGCACCAGAACAGCGAGGACGCCAGAAACAGCACTCCCACCACCACCAGCCGCTTGCGCTCCACCGGCGTCCAGCCGCCCATCGACAACAGCCACAGGAAGAACACCACCGAGACCACCAGCAGCAGCACGCCCAATCCATTCGACAACCCCTGGGCCGTGATCGCAATCGCGCCCGTCCAGTCGAGCAGGCCCAGCAGCGCCGCCAACGCCACTATGGCCACCAGGCCGAACTGAAGCTGGCGCTTGTGCCGCCGGGCCAGCCCCGGGGCGGCCGGCGTCGCCGGGCGCAATCCGGCCTCGCCCAAGTGCTTGCCGCCCGCCAGGTATTGGATCACGCCCACCGTCATGCCGGCGGAAGCCAGCGCGAACCCCAGGTGCCAGTTCACCCTCTGCCCCAGCCAGCCGCACGCCAGCGGCGACAGAAACGCGCCCAGGTTGATGCCCATGTAGTAGATCGAAAAACCCGCGTCGCGCCGCGCGTCTCCGGCGCTGTAAAGCTGCCCCACAATGGTGCTGATGTTGGGCTTCAGCAAACCGGTTCCAATCACAATCAGCGCCAGTCCGCCATAGAAGCACCGGATGTCGTGTACCACCAGGCAGGCGTTTCCCAGCGCGATCACGATGCCGCCCCACAGCACCGCCCTGCGCAGCCCCAGGAAGCGGTCCGCCAGCCAGCCGCCGGGCAGGCAGCACATGTAGCCCATGGCCGTGTACAGGCCGTAAATGGCGCCCGCCTTGGGAACCTCGAAACCCAAGCCCCCGGTCGAGGTGGATGCGGTCATGAACAAAATCAGCAGCGCCCGCATGCCGTAATAGCTGAAGCGCTCCCACAGTTCGGTCATGAACAGCGTCGCCAGCCCGCGCGGATGCCCGAAAAATGCGCGGTCCGCCGCCGCCCGGTTCACAGTTTCCGCCATGCCACCCGTGCCTTGAGATTGGTTAGTCCGGCAATGTCTTGCGCATCCACCACCGTGAATTGGAGCACATCATCGAGCCAGTCCTGGCTCGAACCGTCCGAGTGCTGCGTGGCCACCGTAAGAGTATATTCCTGGCGCGTGAGCCGGCACTCGAAGTGGAAGTCGACCTCGATCGTTTCCCCGCGGCGAAACGAACCCAGATCCTGCCCTTCGATTCGCGTGTTGGTCCCGAACACGTCGACCCCCAGCCGGTTGCGGATCAGCATTCCGACGATCGGCCGCTCGACATCCGCCTCGAACCGCGCCCGCACCCGCGCCGTGACCGCGCCGCCAGTTTCGACGCTCGCCGCCGGCCGCTGGTCGGGGTCCAATAGCTCCGCGCTCACGATGCGGCTCGCTCCGTCGCCGTGCCGGAAACTGCCCTCCGGTCCGCCCGCGCCCGGCCTTGGCGAGACCGGCGTCTTCTGCCACTCGTGTACCAGCCCGATGTAGCGGTTGACCACGTCCTTGGGCGCGCCCTCGCATTCCACCCGCCCGCCCAGCATCAGTATGGCGCGGTCCGACAGCCGCTTGACCAGCCCCAGGTCGTGCGAAACGAAAAGCACCGTGACCTTGCGTTGCTTGAGTTCCTCGAACTTCTGCACGCAGCGGTTGGCGAAAATCGCGTCCCCCACCGCCAGCGCTTCGTCGACGATGAGTATGTCCGGATCGACGTGTATGGCGGTCGAGAAAGCCAGCCGCACGTACATGCCGCTCGAATATTCCTTCACCGGCCGGTCGATGAATTCGCCGATATCGGCGAACGCCGCGATGCGCGAAAACGCTTTCTCGATTTCCTTCCGGCTCAGCCCCAGAATCTCGCTGTTCAAAAAGACGTTCTCGCGCCCCGTGAACTCTGGGTTGAAGCCCGCGCCCAACTCCAGCAGCGCCGCAATCCGCCCCTCGGCCAGCACCCGCCCGCGCGTCGGTTCCAGAATGCCGCAGACAATCTGCAACAGCGTGCTTTTGCCCGACCCGTTGGGCCCCACAATCCCCAGCGTCTCCCCCCGCTCGACACTGAAGCTTACGTCCCGCAGCGCCCAGAAGTCCGCGTGCCGCCGCCGCCCGACCAAAGGCAACTGCTCCAGTATCCGGTCCGACGGACGGCGGTAAAGCGGATAGAGTTTCGAGACCTTCTGGACCAGCACCACGGCGTCAAGCCGACTATACCACGCGCACCGCCACCGACGAGGCTTCCGCCCCATCCCGCGCCCTCCGCCTCCTGCCCGTCGCCCGGTTCCCGGCCGCGCGTGCCGCAGCCGAATACCGGACGTTTCAAAGAGCCCCGGAGACGCCGTCAACACACGCGGCCCGGTCTAACAAAGCAAGATCTTCCGGGAAAGCGATCCAGGGAACTATAATGAAAGTCGGAGATCCATGGAGCTAGTCAGCGTAGAATCGATTCCTATCGTCGTGGGACGGGAAGAAGATGGCCGCTGGTGGGCGGACATCGAGTCCATGCCGGGAGTGATGGCGTATGGCGCTACTCGCGACTCCGCGATTGCCGCGGTGCGCGCCCTGGCCTTCCGCATTGCCGCCGACTGCATCGATCACGGGGAGGAAGTTCCCGCACCGTTTGCAAAGGTCTTCTCGGTGGCATGAGCCGCTGGCGATCGGTTAAGGCAAGGCGACTTCTCGCCGCATTGCTTCGAATCGGGTGGGAAGTGGCATGGCAGAGCGGCTCTCACCGCCGACTCAGGCGGCCGGGATGGCCCAACTACACGTTCGCCTTTCACGATAACGACGAAGTTGGTCCCGGACTACTCGCGCAGATCGCCAAGAAGACGGGCATCGAGCCCGAGGACCTGTAGCCTCTCCGGCCGGAGTCGGAGCCGATCAGCGAAGGGAGCCCCTTGATAGACCGCAATTCAGAGTTCGGATTGCTGATTCCGGAGAACCAATGGCAACACACAACCTTCTACCAAAACTGCTCGCAGAGCTGAGAACAGGTATCAAAGCCTTTCCCGAGGGCTTCTATGACTCGTTCAAATACACCAAGACAGGCAGTAACTTCACCCACCCTTGGACCATCGGATTACTTTCGAGGATCCTGTGGAGCCTGGACGGGATTACTGAGGTGGGCATTGATGTGAGGATCAACCGCCCTGACGGCGCTAAGTTTCAGCCGGACTTGGTGGCGTACAGGGAACGTAAACCGGTCCTGCTCGTCGATTACGAGAGCCCAAACTCCAGCGACGCCCGAGTCCGTGACAAAGATGTCAAACCCTACTTGAAATGGGTTGCTGGCGAGGAAGGTCGGGCTGAATACATCATCATCACCACTTTGCCGGACCGACATTGCCCGCGGTGGGAGGTGCGCTACACGTCCAAGGGTCAGTGCAATCAAAACGTTCGTGACAAACGTGATGAAATTCGGCAGAATCCCTTCGGTTTCTGGTACTCGGAGTACCGGCGCACTTTGCGGGACACGCCGCTTGGCGCGCTGAGCTTCGTCAACATAGATGGTCGGAGGGTTACGCCCGTTCGCGATGTCGGTGCCTGACAGGCGCGTGCAGCCGGCACGCCAAGAGCGCACCCGATGCGCAAAGTCGTCAGGCCCTCGGAAGCCGCCCACTTCTCGCGCCGCGGGGCATCCGGAGGATCGGATCTGGCGCGCCGGCGCCCCGGCGCCAGCATCGCCACCACCCGAAGTCCGCGCGCGTCCGGCCCTCGGCCAGCGCCAGCGCCTCGACCGCCGCGTCCAGCATGTGGCCGGCGTAGACCAGGTCATCCTTCCGCAAACTGCACCTCGGCTTCGGCCAAAACCCGATCGCAAATGCGCCGGTTCAGGTACTTCCGGTTGACCAGGTCGACGCGACGCCCGCCAAACAAAGTCGAAAGCTCCTGTTCCAATTCGTGCATGCCGACCAGGCCGGGACGACGGTCCGGATCGAATTCCACCAACAGGTCCACGTCGCTGTCCGGCTTGAGTTCTCCTCGCACGGCGGAGCCCCACACCGACTGTCCCGTCCGCCGCGCCCGATCGCTGTCCGTGCCGTCCAGCGCCCCCCGCCTCCCGCCCGTCGGCCGGTAAACGATCACGCCGATCAAGTCTAAATTATTCCTTTACTGTCAACACCCTAGCCAACCACCACCCCAATCCGCTTCAGGGGGGCTACTACACTTAGATCAGAGAAGTAGCTGAACCACGGGCGTCGGATGGAGAGACCCTGGGGACACTCCGGGCTACCTTCACGGTAACCACCGCTTGAAGTAGCCCACAGGCGTGTCCCCCAAGTTTCTACAACCCCGTGCTCAGCGCTCCCAAAGGACACATATGCGAACTCCCGCTCAACAAGCCGCGGCCCGCGCCAACGGCGCCCGCTCCCGCGGCCCCAAAACCGAGCAAGGCCGGCGTCGCTGCTCCATGAATGCGCGCTCCCTTAACCTGCTCGCCAGCGCCACTGCCCTCAAAGACGGGTCCCCTGAAAGCTTCCAGGAAATAGTCCGCCGGCTCACCCTGCGCCTCGCCCCGCGCAACCCCGCCGAGCAGGCCGCGCTCGATGAAATCTGCCCCGCCGCCTGGCGTCTCCGCCGCCTCCGGACCCTCGTGCGCAAAACCACTCTCCTCGAACTCGCCGCCCAGCCTTCCCGCGACGACTTCGAGTGCCTGGGTTATGCCCTCCGCGCCCTGGACGGCCAAGATCCCCTCTTCCATACCTTCCTCCAGCGTCGCGAAACCCGCCTCCAGTACATCATCCAGGGCGCCCTCGACCGCATCCACGAACTGCGCCAGACCGGCGAAAAAAGTTTCGGCCAAAACACCCCCTTGGAACACTCCTCGGGCGCCGCGCCCTCCCTGCCCGCCGCCGAGCCCCACCATGCGCCGGAGCCTTAATCCATGCGCCTCCGAACACACATCCCGGTCCCGCGAACTTCCGCCGGTAGCCTTCAAAATCCTCCGTCTGTGGCATCCCAAGAAGGACCCAAGAAGAACCCAAGAAGATCCCAAGAAGGACCCAAGAAGATCCCAGGACGAACCCACCAGAACCCACCCGAAACCCCACCGCCAGTTGAGATCCCCACGCCCCCCGTGCTATTGTGCGATTCTCTCGCCTCTCATGGAACCCACAACCCCACGCCCCATCTTTGCCGCCGCGCCCACCCTGGTCGGGAGCTTTCCCCACACCGATCCCCAGCGCCTGGTGGACCGCATCCTCGATCGCTTCGCCGACCTCCCCGCCTGGCCGCAATTGCCCGCCCGGGACTGGCTCGAGAGCATGTACGTTCAGTACTCCGAGCGCCTGCCCGGCGCCGTGATCGACCGGCCCGGGCAGCGCATCTACTTCCGTTGCGACGACGCGTTCTACGCCCAGTTGGAGGAGTTCTATGAAGCCGTGGTCGCCGAAGATGTCGAGCGCTTCGCCATCGGCGAGGACTACGCGCTTGGGTTGCACCAGTTTCTGGACCGGGTCCCGCGCCTGGGCGCGAACCGTCCGAAATGGGTCAAAGGGCAAGTGACCGGCCCCTTCAGCTTCGCCATGACCGTTACCGACGACAACAAGCGGTCTCTGGCCTACAACCCCGAACTCTATGAAGTCGCGGTCCAGGGAATCGCGATGAAGGCCCGCTGGCTGGCCCGCAAACTGCGGCAAATTGCCGAAGGCGTGCTGGTGGCGATCGACGAGCCGTACCTTTGTTCTTTCGGTTCCGCGTTCGTCAACGTGCCGCGAAACGATGTCATCGCGGCGATCGATGGCGCGGTGACGGCCATTCACAAGGAAGGCGCGCTGGCCGGCCTGCATTGTTGCGGAAACACGGACTGGTCCCTGGTGCTGGCCACCGATGTGGACGTCATTAATTTCGACGCCTGGGAGTTCTCCCAAGGCCTGTCGCTCTATCCCGCCGAGCTGATTTCGTTTCTCGAAAACGGCGGCACGCTGAGCTGGGGCATCATCCCCGCCTCCCGCTCATGCGACGATCTCGACCCGCGCGCGCTTCTCGACGCATTGGACCAGCGCATCCAGCCGTTCGTGGCCAAGGGCATGGATCGCGCCCTGCTGTACCGCCAGGCGCTGCTCACCCCCACCTGCGGCCTGGGGACGGAGACCGAGGAACGCGCGGAAGGCGCCGTGGACGCGCTGGTCGAACTGTCCTCTCTGGTGAGGGAGCGCGAAGGACCGCAATGATCGTCGCGGTGATCGGCAAGGGCGGCGTCGGGAAAACCACCATCACTTCCCTGCTCTTGCGGCGCTTGCTGGAATCCGGCCAAACTCCCGTGCTCGCCATCGACGCCGACCCATCCAATTGCCTCGGCTCTGCCCTGGGAATCGCCATCGATCGGACCCTGGCCGACATGCGCGAAACCATGCGCGACCCCTCCGGCCGGCCGCTCTCGATGTCCTCCGCCGAATGGCTCGCGCTGCAAGCCGAAGAGGCTATAGTAGAAGATACGGGTTTCGATTTGCTGACCATGGGGCGGCCCGAAGGCAAGGCCTGCTACTGCTTTGTGAACAACCTGATTCGAGAGCATCTGGACCGTCTCTCCCGCTCCTACCGCCACGTTCTGGTGGATTGCGAAGCCGGGCTGGAGCACCTTTCCCGCCGCACCAGCGGCCGCCCGGACGCCCTCATCTGCGTCGCAAACCGCTCCAGAATGGCCGCCGAAACCATCCGGCGCAGCCTGTCGCTGTACCAGGAGCTCCACGGCGCACTGCCGCCCCGGGTGGACCTGATGCTCAACCAGCATGACGGGTGCGACCCTGACGGTCGCCTCGAACTTGCTCCGTTTACCAGGGTCTTCACCATCCCCACCGATCCCCAGGTGGCGGCGTTT
>JAUYBU010000400.1 GCA_030693045.1 Bryobacterales bacterium
CAAACCGATGGCCAGCTTGGCCTTCAACGTGAGCGCCGGCACAAGGCCGGGATCGAGAAGCAAAGCTTTCTCGATTTCCTCGAAACACTCGGGAAACTTTTTCGCCACGAACAGGGCGTTGGCTCGCTCATAGGAGGCGTAGCCCCGGGAAGCCCGCTCGCGGGGAGAGTTGGCGCGCTCATAGGAGGCGTAGCCCGGGGAAGCCCGCTCGCGGGTTTGGGCGAACGCCGAAACCAGACACAGCAGAAGCGCCGCGATCATTTCACTTCCGCCTCTTCGACTTCCACGACCCGGCCGGCCCCGACCCCGGCGAGTTTCTGGGTGCGGCCTCCCGGCCAGCGGACCTCGACCCTGTCGATCCGGGTGTGTGCCCCCAAGCCGAAGCGCACCAGCGGCTCGCTCGACGACGCGTAACCGACGCTGGTGGTGGCGTGGTTGTAAAGGACCCGGCCGCCGGGGAGCGTCAGCCGGATCTCGGCGCCCAGTCCCTGCCGGTTGCTTCGCCTCCCGCGCAGATTGAAGGCCGCCCAGTGGCCGAAGGGCGAAACGTTGCGGTACAACTTTGCGGGGCCGTTCAGCACGGAGACCGCCACATCCACGCGGCCGTCGTTGTCGAAGTCGGCGAAAGCCGCGCCGTGGTGCAGGGCGGCGGTGTCGAGTCCGGCCGGGACATCCACGAAACGGCGTCCCTCGATATTGCGAAACACCTTGTTGGGCAGCGCCGAGTCGCGGCCCAGGTAACGTTCGAGGCGGGGAAAGTGCGACAGGGCAAAGAAAAGATCCTTCCAGCCGTCGTTGTCGAAGTCGTACATCCCCAGGCCCCAGCCGGTCAATTGACGGGTGCCCATGAGCAGCCCGGAGCGTGCCCCGAAGTCCTCGAAGAACGGTCTCTTGCCGAGGTTGCGGAACAGCAGAAAAGTATCGTTGATCATGCCGGAGACGACCAGGTCCGGCAGACCGTCGTTGTCGAAATCGCGGAAGTCGGCGCCCATGCCGGCAATGGCGGCCCCGTCTTCGCGCAGGGCGACGCCGGCCTCCAGCCCCAGTTCCTGGAACGTCCCATCCCCGCGATTGCGGAACAGGAAGCTGCGCACCGAGTCGTTGGCGACGAAGACGTCGGTGAAACCGTCGCGGTCGAAGTCGGCGAAGGCGAGGCCCATTCCCTTCCCCGGATGCCGCGCGATGCCCGATTTCTCCGACACGTCGGTGAACGTGCCGTCGCGATTGTTGTGAAAGAGCTGGTTGGGAAGCGGGCGGTAGCTGTTGGGATGGCAGTAGATGGGGGCGTCCGGAGGCCCGCAGCGCGGCTCGGTCCGCGGATCCCAGGCAACGTAGTTGGAGACCAACAGGTCCAGCCAGCCGTCGTTGTCGTAGTCGAACCAGCCGGCCGAGATGGACCACACCTGGCCCGATACGCCGGCTTCGGCGGTGACGTCCTCGAAGCGGCCGTCGCCCCGATTGCGGAAGAGGGTGTTGCGGTTGACCCCGGCGACGAAGATGTCGATGAAGCCGTCGTTGTCGAAATCCGCCGTGGCGACGGCCATCGAATAGCCTTCGCCCGCCACGCCGGCCTTCGCGGTGACGTCGGTGAAGGTCATGTCGCAATTGTTTCGGTAAAGCCGGTTGCCGAACGCCGGCTGGTTCTTTTCCAGAGAGGGAAGCGCGGCGCCGTTGACGAGGTAGATATCCGTGCAGCCGTCGTTATTGTAGTCGAACGCCGCCACGCCGGCCGGCATCAGTTCGACCTGGTGAAAACGGCCGGCCGAGCCGTTGCGCATCTGGTAATCGAGACCCGCTTTCCGGGCCACCTCTTCAAAGCGGATCTGGGCGTTGAGAAAGCAGATCGCCGCCCCAAGAAACAGGGCGGCGATCCGCGGGCTGCGTGGCACCGGTTGTCAGAACTGGAACCGCAGAACCACCTGGCCGCTGCGGGGCATGAAATCCTGGGTGGTAGTGGCGCCGGTGTTGATGCGGCCGAACCCGGAAATCACCTTGCCGTTGGCGGCCACGGATTGCGTGGCCTGGAAATTGCCGCTGTCCGGGTCGACCATGTAGGTCCGGTTGAAGACGTTGAAGAACTCGGCCCGGATGGATGCCCGCATACGCTCGGTGATGCGGAAAACGCGGCCCAGGCTGAGCTGCTCGCTGGGGCGGCGCTGGGTGCGGTAGTCGCCATAGTAGACCGCCGAGTAACCCCACTCCCCGGGAGCGGGATCGGACCAGGCCTTGGGATTCAGCACGAACTCCTTGTTGGGGTCGATGCAGTGGCAGTTGAGGTCCTTCAGGAACAGCGGCTCGCCCGGTACGCGGTTGGCGAACGTGCTGCGCTGCAGCAACGAGCTGAGAGCGTTGTTCGACGCCGGGATTCGGATTGGGGTGCCGCTCCCGTAGCGCATCACGCCTCCCAGCGTCCAGCCCTGCGCCACCATCGAAACCCACTTGGCGGCGCCGATCTTAGGCACCTGGTAGGTGAACCCGGCGACAAAGACGTGCGGTTGGTCCAGATACGAAATTGTCTTCTGGTTGCGGCGATTGAATACGTCGTTCACCGGAACGGCGGCTCCGTCGTGGCCCTCCACCGTGGTGAGGGTCTTGGACCAGGTGTAAGCCACGGTGAAGTCGAGGCCGTGCGAAACGCGCTTGGTGACCTTCGCCTGGAGCGAATCGTACCAGTTGTTCCCGAGCGGCGCCCACAGCGTCCCGAGGCCGCCAAACTGCGGGTACGGGCGCAACGCCTGGGCCAGGGTCGACGACATGGGGAAGGCGGCGTAGGGCGTCTTGAAGCCGGCCGCAATCACCGCCGGCGAATCCATGCGCGAGGTGAGCAGGGTGCGGTCCGTGGCCTTGTGAATATCCAGGCCGAAGGACTTGAGGCGATCCTCGGAGACGGCGTTGTAATCCACCAGCGAGTTGGCCTTGAACCACACGCCGCGGTTGCCCACATAGGCCGCTTCCACCGATAGGTCGCGTGTGATTTCGCGCTGGACGCTGAGGTTCCAGTTGGCGATGCGCGGCGGCCGGCCGGCGCCGCGGTCCACGTTCGAGGGCGGCGAGTTGGTCTGGCCCGGGGTGGGCCGGATGCCGGGGTCGTAACTGGCGCCCAGCAGATCGGCCATATTGTACGACAAGCCGTTCTGCATGAGCAGGGCGGCCTCGCCGTAGGCCGGCGTTCCGAAGGAGAGGCTGTTGAAGCCCATGCCCAGGGACTGACCGCCGCCGATGTAGTTGAACTGGGTCACCTGCCCGTAAGAGATGGCGAGGCCGGCGCGGACGACGGTCTTGGGACCCAGTTGGTAAGCCAGGCCGAGACGCGGACCCAGGGCGTAGGGATAGGTCTTGGTGATGTCGCAGTTGCAGCGGCCGGGACCGTAGCCGGCGTACAGCGTCCCGCCCAGCAGTCCGCCCGCGGATGGATTCTTCACGTCGGGCGAGAACATGCTCATCCGGTGGTGGAGTTCCCAGGGCGCGGGCTGCCAGTCGTAGCGCAGGCCGTAGTCCAAGGTCAGTTTGCGGTTGATCCTCCAGGTGTCCTGGACGAAGAAACCCCAGGACTTGCGGCGATACTGCGGATCCGCCGGATTGGAGACGCCGGCGCTGTTGGCCATTCCCAGCAGGAAGCTGGCATAGGGGAATCCCACGCCGCCGCCGGGCAAAGCGACGCCCTGCAAAGCGGGCAGGCCGGTCTGCGCCGAACTGAAGCCGTAGCTGCCCGGCACGCCACCGGTGCTGCGGTTGGTGAAGTTGTCGAGTTTCCACTCGCCGCCGGCCTTATAGGAGTGATTGCCTCGGATGAAGGTCAAGCTGACCACGGCGGTTTCCTTATCCTGGATGTAATAACCGCGATTGGTCGGGCCGTTGTTGATCATCCCGCCCCAGGAAGAGTCGATGCCGGTGAGGCGCGGGTAGCCCGGCCCGAAAGCGCCCTTCAATCCGAGCTTACCCGCGGCATCGAAATCCATGTTGACCTGCGGAGAGGAGTCCGGGTTGAAGTAGCGCTGGTAGCCGGCGCCGAGATGCAGCAGCAGATGGGTGGTCAGCGAGCGATCGAAGTTCAGGCGCACGGTGTTGCTGCGGATCAACTGATCGCGCCGCGCCGAGATCGGATCGGGCAAACCGTCATGGCCGTTGTCCTTGTCGGTGCGCTGCCGCGCCCAGTAGGCCGACAGCCGGGAGCCGTCGCGCAGGTTGTGATCGATCTTCACGCTGGGGATGTCCTGGATCTTGCGGTACTGGTAGCGCCTCTCGTAGTTGTTGATCAGGCCGCTGTTCATGGGCGTCGGGAACAGGCCCTGGATTTTCAGCGCCACCGGGTCCATATTCGCCTTGGGAACGATGTTGCCGGCGAACGGATCGCGGTAAATGCGTCCGCTCACGGTGCGGCTGGTGCGCGGGTCGTAAACCACGTTTTCCAGAATCGCGCGGTTCAACCCATCCGCGCCCAGGTTGCGCCCGGTGAGCGCGCCGCTGAAGTCGCCGTTGCGGTAAGCCTCGGTCGGAACGGTGGCGTAGTTGTCGAACTTGTTCTGGATGTCGCGGTACATCTCGTAATTGAAGAAGAAAAAGGTCCTCTGCCGGCCGTCATAGATCTTGGGCAGGACCACCGGTCCGCCGAGGGAGGCGCCCATGTCGTGGCGGCGCATGCGCGCGCGCACATTGGCGAACGGGTGCGCGGCCCCCACGCTTTCGTGGGCAAAGTAGTCGTACACGGTGCCGTGAATCTCGTTGGTGCCCGAGCGCGAGGTGAAGTTGAACAGGCCGCCGCCGACCTGGCCGAATTCCGCGGCGAAGTTGCTGGTCTGCAGCGTGAATTCCTCAATTGCCTCCACCGAGGGCTGCGACTCGTCGGACACGCGCGCGTCCAGCGCGCTGGTCGAGTCCTGGCCTTCGAAGACGATCTTGAAGGTGCCCGTGGGGGCGCCGTTGATCTTGATGGTGTTCCAGCCGGCGATGCTGGCGCCCGGAGTCAGCCCCAGGAAGCTCAGCGGGTTGCGCACCGCGCCGGCGCCGATGGCGAAGTTGACCGGCAGTTGGTTCAACTGGTCGCGGCTGATGGTGGTGGCCTGCGCGGCGTTTTCGGTGCGGAGCAAAGGCGCGTCGGCGGTCACGCTGATCGACTCGGTTGTTGAGCCGATTTGCAGGATGATATCGATGCGGGCGGACTGCGCCACCTGCACTCGGATTCCCTTCTGCTCGAATTTCTTGAAACCGGCGGCCTCCACGGTCAGATCGTAGACGCCGGCCGGTACGGAGGCAATCGTGAAACTCCCCGTGCTGGTAGCGGCTGTCTTCAACTGCACGCCGGTCGCCGGATTCACAGCGGCAATCTCGGCGGTCGGGACCAGCGCCCCGGTGGGGTCGGTAATGGTGCCTGTTAGCGTGCCCCGATCGGATTGGGCCAAAACCGAAGGAATCAGCGCAAGCCCAACCAACAGGACAATGGAAAACGTCAGAAGTTTGTTCATGTACTCCCTCCAACCAGACCTCAGATAAGGTAGATCACAACTGGGGGTCCGCGTCAAGGGCAGGTAGGGACAGAGGCACCCTCTTTTGCGCGGGGAGTACTCCCCTACGGCGTTGAGGGTGCCTCTGTCCCTACCTGGAGGCGCTGGCGGGCCGCTTGGTAGCGGGCCAGCCGTGCCCGGTCGGCATCTCCGACGACGCGCAGCCGCCGGACGTTCATGTTGTCCGCCAAGTCGGCCAGTTTGACACGGCGAGCCAGCGGGTTCGGCGCCACGCGCTCGATGAAGTCCGCGTAGCCTTCGCCCTCGCGCTTGGTCAGTGCTTCGAGCGCCTCGATCACCTCTTCGCCGTACCCCCAGTCCCGCAGATTGTCCGCCGTCGTCGCGGTGTCTTCCAGGACATCGTGCAGCGCGGCGGCGATTCTTCCCGCTTGGTCCTCCAGTTGCAGCATCACCCGGAGCGGATGCAGGATGTACGGCTCACCGGCCTTGTCCACCTGTCCCCGGTGCGCCGTGGCGGCCAGGATGATGGCATCCTCGAGAGTCGGCTTTGGGTCCATGAGGCCCAGTATAGCGGCTGGGCCGCGCGTGATACACTGAAGTTTATATGCTGGGCGGCTTCAAGACAGGCCTGAAGCGATTCATTCTGTGGGACTATCCGCGCGCCGGCTGGCAGTATGACCTGATGGTTGGATTGATCCTGGCCTTCATTTTCTTGACTCCCAGGGACTGGTTCCGCGATCAGCCGCGTTCCTCGAGCGTGGTCATGCTTCCCCCCAACCACGGCGCGAGCGTCTTCTGGATTGAGCCGGAGTTGCTCGACCCGGTGCCGGAAGCGGGGCGGCGGGCGCGGGCCGCCGAACTGGTGAAAGGCCGCACGGGGAAGCCCGTTACCCTCGTGCAACTGGAACCGATTTTTGACTCCGAACAAGTGACCAAGGGCTACATGGCGTTCACCCGGCCTTGAGCGCCGGGCCCGGCCAGCTTACCGATGCTCATTCAACTTCCTCTCGTTTGGCTCCTGCTGGCGGCGGCTCCGGCCGAGCAGGCCGTCCTGGCCAAGATGGACGAGTCGGCGGCCGTGTTCCGCTCGATGAGCGGCAAGATCCGCAAGGTCACTCATACGGCCGTCATCAACGACGACAGCGTCGAATCGGGGACCATTCGCCTGAAGCGGCAGGGAAAGGGCGACATCCGTCTGCTGGTGGACATCGGCGAACCGGACCCCAAGTCCTACGCGCTTCAGGGACCCAAGGCCGAGATCTACTATCCGAAGATCCAGACCGTCCAGGAATACAATCTGGGCAAGCAAAGTCAGCTCCTGGATCAGTTCCTGCTGCTCGGCTTCGGGACTCCGACGCGCGACCTTCTGCGGAGCTACACGCTCCGCGTAGCGGGCGAAGAGACTGTCGCCGGCCAGAAAACCGCCCGCGTCGAGCTGATTCCTAAATCCGCGAAGGTTCTGCAGTATCTAAGTAAAGCGGAGCTCTGGATTTCGCTCGACGGTGGTCACACTATCCAGCAGAAATTCCATGAGCCCTCAGGAGACTACCGGTTGGCCACCTACTCCGACGTGAAGTGGGATGCGAAACTCGCGGACGGCGAGTTGGCCCTTAAGTTGCCTAAGAACGTAAAGAGGGAGTATCCGCAACGCTGACCGGCGGCCGGTGTTATAGCGAATTAATGTCTTCATCCGTGCAATCTTCATCCAATCGTCTGGCCTACCTGGATTGGGCCCGCGGCGCCGCGGCCGTCATCATGCTCCAGGGCCACGTCTTCCATTCGTTTGCCGAAAAGAGCGTGCGCGAGGGCTCGGCTTACGTGTTCTCGCAATTCCTTGGCGGGATCGCGCCGGCGATATTTCTGTTCCTCACGGGCGTGACGCTGGCGTTTCTGACGGCCAGCCGCGAGCGGCGGGGACTCGGCGCCGCAGCTCGTTTCCGGGCCGCGCTCGCCCGATCGGGCTACCTGTTCGGCATCGCCTTCCTGTTCCGGTTCCAGTTGTTCCTGACCGGCCTGCCGGACAACTCCTGGACCGACATTTTCAGAGTCGACATCCTGAACTCGATGGGTCTGGCGATCCTGGTGTTCTCGCCGCTGGCGGCTCTGGCCGCCGAACAGCGTGTGCGCGCCGGCGCAATGCTCGGGCTCGCGGTGGCCGCCGCATCACCGCTGGTCTCGGCGGCCGACTTGAGCTGGCTCCCTCCGCTGGCGCGCTTCTACATCGTGCCCGACTACAACCTCTTCGCGTTCTTCCCCTGGGCGGCGTTTGTCGCTTTCGGCATCAGCGCCGGCACCATCCTGCGCATGGCCGGGCAGATCAACACCCAGCGGCTGATGCATTGGAGCGCGCTGGCCGGGCTGGCGCTGATCGTGGGCGGCCGGTACTTGGCGGACCTCCCCTACACTCTGTACGACAAGTCCGAGTTCTGGCTGAACAGCCCCATGCTGATCCTCATCAAGCTGGGCATCATTCTCCTGGCTCTTCCGTTCGCCTATCTGTGGACCAGCCACGGCCTGGGCGGCCAATGGGGCTGGGTGCGGCAGATCGGCACGACTTCGCTGCTGGTCTACTGGGTGCACATCGAACTGGTGTATGGCCGCTGGTTCGGCATCTGGAAAGAGAGCTTGCCGGTGGCGCAGTGCGTGGTGGCAGCAGTGATCCTCGTCGCGATGATGGCCGGGCTGTCGGTGGTGAGAACTCAGTGGAAGACGATTCGCGCGGCACTGGCCTGGTTCGGCTATTTGCCCCCTGCGCCGGAGCGGGTCTCGGGCGATTAACGAAAAATGCGTCAGCCTGGTATGGCCCCTTTATTGGGACAGACCAGTGTGTCCCTTGCGGACACACCTGTCTGTCCCAATAAAGGGGCCATACCAGGCTGACGCATTTTTTTTGGGGTTGAGAACTACGGCCC
>JAUYBU010000227.1 GCA_030693045.1 Bryobacterales bacterium
GTTGCGTATCAATTCATCCTGCTGGCGCGGCGGCGCGGGCGGGTGCGAATTTACCCCCAGCATCTGCGGTTCGATCCGGCCGTTTCCTGGCGGCTGGTCCGCGTCTCGGCGAACGGGTTTTTCCAGTCCTTCGTCGCCACCGCAAGCTGGATCGGGCTGGTGCGCATCATCGCCATGTTCTCCAGCGCGGCGGTGGCGGGCTACACGATTGCGATTCGCATCATCGTATTCTCATTCATGCCCTCGTGGGGATTGAGCAACGCGGCGGCGACACTGGTGGGACAGAACCTGGGCGCCGGGAAGCCGGACCGCGCCGAACGCTCGGTCTGGCTGACCGGTTTCTACAACATGCTGTACCTGGCTGCGGCAGGCGCCGTTTTCGTCGTGATCCCGGACCGGCTGGTGGGCTTGTTCACCTCCGACGCGACGGTGTTGCAGACGGGCGCCGACTGCCTGCGCTACCTGGCCTGCGGTTATTTGTTCTACGCCTGGGGCATGGTGATGGTGCAGTCCTACAACGGCGCGGGCGACACCTGGACGCCCACCGTGATCAACCTGTTCTGCTTCTGGCTGCTCGAGATCCCGCTCGCCTGGGCGCTGGCGCGCACCGCCGGCATGGGACCCAAGGGCGTGTTCCTGGCCATTCCGATCGCCGAATCCGTGTTCACGGTGGTGGCCATGCTGCTGTTCCGCCGCGGGCACTGGAAGACGAAGAGGATCTAGCCGCCTCGGGGCGTCTGGATCTTCTTGGCGAAGGAAAGGCCGGGTGCCTGGAAGTGCCTTATGTTCCAGGTGTAGAGCGTTTCCGCGCGGGCCTTGCGGGCACACGCGCCAATCAGCGCGTCGTAGATGGCGCCGCCGACAACCCCGGCCGCCGAGGCCCGCGCGATCGCATCGAAGTACTCCGCGTCGCTCAAAGCCACGACCGTCAGATGCTGCCCGATCTCTCCGAGCATCAGGTTGGCCTGGTCACCGCTGACGCGGTGCTTGCCCGGCAACCGAGTCACCGTGCTATACACCTCCGCCAGACTGTGCGCGGCGCAACAGCTCTCCCGCTTGCCGTATCTCAGGAAGAGGTCGAGGCTGGCGTCGTGATTCTCGTGGTCGCCGAGAAATGCCGCAACCAGGACGGAGGTATCCAAGAGCGCCTTCATGATTCCTTCGCCATCGCCCGGCGATCCCGTTCCTCGCGCACCAGCCGGGTGGTTTCGCCGGCCACCAAAGACGAGAGCGGCTGGCCGGTCCGGTGGACCCAGATGCCGCGCTCTTTCTGCAAACCCGCCGGAGAGCGCAGCGGTCGCAAAGTGATCCGCCCTTCCACGACTTCCAGCGCCAGGGAATCGCCGACCCCCAGTCGCAACTCATCGCGAAGCGGCTTCGGAATGACGACACGGCCGGCCTTGTCCAGTGTCAGTCTCGCAGTCATTGGCCCTCCCGGATTGGCAGATCCCATTTGCCAAATGCCATTCATAGTCTACCACGAGCCCTCGGCCGAACCAGGATGCGGCTGCCGCGGCGGCGGCACATCAGGGCCGATCGAGGCTCGCATTCCCTGCCGGGTCCGCAACCGGCGTCTCGCCGCGCGCCAGCGGCAGCCGCACGCAGAACCGCGCGCCGCCCTGAAAGCCGGCGTCCGCCCAGATGTCGCCGTCGTGGTGCAGCGCCGTCTTCCGCGACAGCGCCAGGCCGAGACCGAGGCCGCTCTTCTTGCCGAAGCTGGCAAAGGGCTGGAACAGCTCGCCTCGGATCGCTTCCCTTTCTCTTGCACGCCGGTGTACAATCCTGAACGAGAATGATCCGCGCCCCTGGGCGGGCGCTATCCTGGATTTCACGTTCGCCGTGCAGGCCAAACGCCGGCGCTCAGTGGAGGCAAGAGCCATGACACTTTCAACCAAGGTGGGGCGGCGCGTGGAGCACATGCTCTCGACCAATCACTTCTCGCTGGCCACTCTTCGGCGCGGCGTCGCTCCACTGATCGCTCTGTGCGCCATCCCGGTACTGTATTCGGCGGCGGCTCCGACGCCCGCGCCGCGGGTGGACGCCGTGGCGGAGGCTAAGCGGCCGGATCGGTTTGAACTCACCACCAATCTCAGCGACGACGAGGTCCGCCAGCTCGAATCGCGGCTCGGGCAAAATCCAGCCGACTTTGCCGCGCGCAAGAGTCTCTTGAACTACTACTTGGTGAAGCGCAACGACGAGAAGATCGCCGAGCACTTCTGGGGACTGGCCGAGAACAACCCTGAGGATCCCTACACCTTCTTACTATGCGCAGGTTACGAGAGGCCGTCGGCGGAAGACAAGCGCCGCCTGCTCGATCTCTGGCGCAAGCACGCCGACATGAATCCGACGAATCCCGTCGTGCTTGCCAACGCGGGACGGTTTATGTGGCTTCGCCGCCGGTTCTCCGACGCCGAAGATTTCCTTCGGCGGGCGCGGGAACTGGCTCCCGGCGAGCCCGCCTACACGTCGTATTTCGCGCTTCTCTATGCCCAAGCACTATACACAGGTAAACCGCCCGACGTTTCGGAGGGCGAGTGGACCATGATCACCGAGAAGGTGAAGGCCGAACTCGACGTCACTCCCGATGCGGCGCTGGTCGGAGAGGTGGGCGAGTTGCTGATTGGCTGGGGCGTACCCTTCAACGGCCTGGCTGAGAAATACTTGAAGCGCGCTGAGACGCTGGATAGCGGCAACGAGCGATGGAAGAGGTCGCTCGCGCGCCTGAAAGCCGCACCCGGCGAAGCGAAGCCCGCTGCGCGTCCGCAGCCGGAGCGCGTCCGGGTTGGCGGCAATGTGCAGCGGAGCAAGCTCGTGCGGAAGGTGCCGCCGCAGTACCCGCCGCTGGCCAGGCGGGAGGGCATTCAGGGAACGGTCCGTTTCAATGCCACCATCGGCAAGGACGGAGCGGTTGCCAAACTTGAGGTCGTCGCGGGCCACCCGCTGCTGGTCCCAGCCGCCATGCAGGCCGTCAGGCAGTGGATCTACCAACCAACGCTGGTCAACAAAATACCGGTGGAGGTGATCACGCAGATCGACGTCGATGTCACACCCGACGACGTGCCCGGCGACGTCGGTAAGCGCCGGACTTACCGCGTCGGCGAGGATGGCGTCTCCCCGCCCTCGGTGGCTCGCAAGGTCGAGCCGCAATTCCCTAAGGGACTTCGTCACCAGGGTCTCACCGCCACGGTCGTGCTGCGCGTGGTGGTCGGAAGCGACGGCAGGGTCGGCAGCGCCAGCATCCAGCAGATCGACGGGCGCCGCGAATTTGGCGGTGCCGCCATCGAAGCCGTTCGGCGGTGGAAGTTCACACCCGGAATGAAGGACGGCCGGCCGGTCGATGCCGAGGCAAGCATCGAAGTCAACTTCCGCGAGTTCTGACGGTCCCTTCAGCCGCGCTCGCTGTAACGGCCGGATTATGGTCCCGTCCGGCCGCCGGACTGCTTGTAGGGAAGCGGGCGGCCGCCCGCTTAATCGCGCTGGACGGGAATCTGTACAGCCATCCGGCCCTTCTCCAATTCGAGAATGTCACACCGGTGGAATTTCCGCAACCGCCGTCTCGCCGCGCGCCAGCGGCAGCCGCACGCAGAAGCGCGCGCCGCCCTGGAAGGCGGCGTCGGCCCAGATGTCGCCGCCGTGGTCCAGCGCCGTCTCGCGCGACAGCGCCAGGCCGAGGCCGAGGCCGCTCTTCTTGCCGAAGCTGGCAAAGGGCTGGAAGAGCTCGCCGCGGATCTCGCCGGAGACGCCGGGGCCGGTGTCTTCGATCGAAACCGTCACCGCCTTTTCATCGACGCTCGCCGCGATGCGGATCGATCCTCCGCCCGGCATCGCTTCCAGCGAGTTGACGATCAGGTTGACGAAGACTCGCTCCATCCGCGCGCGCTCCATCGGCAGTTCCAGATCGGCGGGCACGCTGAGGTCGGTGCGGACCGATTGCGCCTCCGCCGTCGGCCGCATGGCGTCGACCGCCGCCTGGATCACCTCGCGCAGCTTGCAGAGTTCGGCTTGCTCGGCACGGCCGCGGGAGACGTCCAGCAACTCCTGGAGCATCTCCTGGATGCGGCGCGAGGCGCGATAGATGTTCCCCGCCAGGCGCTTCACCTGGGCGGGCGCCAGGTCGGTATCCACCAGCATCTCGGCGCCGCCGTAGATCGCCGCCAGCGGGTTGCGCAGATCGTGCACGATGGAACCGGCCAGGCGGCCGATGGTCGAGATGCGTTCGTGCCGGATCAGTTCCTGCCGCGCCCGCTGCAAGGACGCGCACATGGAGTTGAACGTCGAAGCCAGGCGGCCGAGTTCGTCGCGGCTGTTGACCGGTACGCGATAGTCGTAGTTTTGCCGCGCGACTTCGGCGGCGGCCCGATCCAGCGAATCCACCGGCCGCACGATGCGCCGCGCCAGCAGCCAGGTCAGCCACAAGCCGACCGACATGGCGGCGCCCCAGAAGAGCACGATATCGCGGCGGAGTGCGTCGACGCTTTGCCGCGCGCCTTCGAACGAGCGAAAAATCCCCAACGTGCCGACCGGCTTGCCGCCCGGATCGATCAACTCCCGCACCAGTGCGACGTACTCGGAGACCCCGTCGCTGACCAGATCGACGCGGCCCGCCCTGGGCGCCCGGGCCGACAGCACCGCCGTGGCGCGATCATTCAAGGTCGAGGCAAATACACGCTCGCGCGAGAAGAACACGAACTCGCTCGCGCCGGTCGATTCCTTCAACTCTTGCGCCACCAGGTGGTTGACCGTGTAGCCCGCCACCAGCACGTTGATCAGCACCGCGCCGCGGCCCGAGCCGGCGTAGACCGGCGTCAGCACAAGCTGGAAGAGCTGACCCTGGTGGACGATGAATCCGGCAACCTGCCGCGGGAACTTCGGCCGGACATCTCGCACCACCGGCCACTGCTGAGGAACGGCCGCCGGGGTGCGATTGTCGAGCGAGGCGATGGTTTTGCCTTCCGAATCGGCCACCAGGAAGAAGGCGGTTTCCTTCAAGCGGTCCGAAATGCGCAGCCACAACTCGCCCGCCGTGTCGCGAATGGCGGCTTGATCCCCGGTCGAGAAGGCGCCCCGGACGTTGGGCATGCTGCTCAGGATGCCGGCCACCGATCCGAGCTTCTCGGCGCGGGACTGCCACACCGACTCGTAAGCCCCGAAACTGGCTTTTACTTCCGCCTCCAGGCTGCGCGTGGTCGCCCCCAGGGCATGCCGTTGCAGCATGTATCCGGTGATGGCGAACAGCACCGTCAGCGCGAAAGAGGTGGACAGCCAGATCTTTGAGAGCAACGATAGCGGACCGAGCTTCATTCTTCTGTAGAGCATAGCGCGGCTGGGGTGAAGCCGGACCGGGCTACCGCGCGCCAATCAACCGCACCAGCGCCTGGCGGAGTCCGGCGGGCGAAAAAGGCTTTGCGAAGAAAGCATCGGCTCCCAGTTGGCGGGCGCGGGCGGGCGTGCCCGGATCGGTGTCTCCGCTGACGGCGATGATCGGCAGACCGGCCAGCCGGGGGTCGGCGCGGACCCGCTCGATCAGTTCGAAACCGTCCATGCGCGGCATCCGGAGATCGGTGACCAGGGCGCAAACGGCGGCGCCGCCATCCAGCATTTGGAGCGCTTCGGCGCCATCCGAAGCCGGCACGACCTCGGTCTCGGGAAGACCGCTCAAGGCCACCTCCAGCGTCGCCGCCAGATGTTCGGTGTCGTCCACGATGAGTACAACGCGCTGCATGGCCGTGCGGATCTGACCCTTTGCCTCTATTGTCATCTCTCCGCCTCCGCCCAAATGTTAAATCTCGGGGACAGTGGGGACAGACGGGACGTTCCCCGGGTTTCAGGGCAGGAAGCGGTAGCCGACGCCGTGCATGGTCAGGAAGTGGCGCGGCTGGTTGGGGTCGGGCTCCAGTTTCTGCCGCAGTTTGACGACGTGGGCATCCACGGTCCGCGTATTCGGAAACGACTGGTAGCCCCACACCGAGTTGAGAATCATGTCGCGGGTCAGCGCGCGGTCCGGGTTCTGGAGAAAGTAAGTCAGCAGATTGTACTCCGCCGGAGTTGTCTTGACCTCTTCGCCGCGGCGCGTGACCACGTGACGCTCCAGGTCCACCTCGACGTCGGCGAAGCGCAACGCCTTGTACGCTTCCGGCGCCGAGCGGCGCAGCACGGCGCGGATTCGGGCCAGTAGCTCGCGGCGCCCGAAGGGCTTGACCACGTAATCGTCGGCGCCGATCTCAAGCAGCAGGACTTTGTCGACTTCGTCGCCAATGGCGCTCAGCACGATGATCGGCGTCCGCACCTGCGAGGCGCGAACCTGCTTGCAGATGTCGATGCCGCTCATGCCGGGCAACCGGAGGTCGACCAGGGCCAGGTCCGGCCGCATGGTCAGAAACTTGTCGAAACCGGTGCGGCCGTCGGCGGCCAGGATGGTGCGAAAGCCCTCTTGCTCGAGCATCACGCCGACGGTGTCCCGCAGGCTTTCGTCGTCGTCAATAACCAGAATGGTCTGCATCGCCTGAAACTAGATTCTAGCAGTCGCGCCTGCAGGCGGAGTGGCACGGCCTTCAGGGTAATGCCCCAAGCTTCCTGAACCGCGTGGGCTACTGATACTAAGCCAGAGTGAGCGCCGGACATTTGCGCGTCACAGCGTCATAAGTAATTGGATGGCTCTCAAATTCTCGTTCCGGTTCACCCGCAGGCGGCTTCCGAAGCGGCGTTGCGGGCCGATGTCCTGTCGTCGCATCTGCACCTGGCGACCGCCGAGTTCATGGAGCGGCGGCTGCGCCAGGAGAAAGTCCGGCGGAACAATCGCCTTTACAACCCACTGGTGGTGATGTGGTCGATGGCGTACCGGTGGATGACGATGCGGTCGAAGCAGTGGTATACAAAGACCAGCAGGCTGGAAAACAGCTTTGCGAAAAGTTCCATCGGTCGTCGGTCCTCCGATCTTGTCTCGACAACTCGATCATCGGTCAGGCGAGCGGTGGAATCAAAATTTCAAATATGTTTGGCTAGGGTTCAGGGTGTGGGGAAAATGGGGAAAGAGTACTCCGTCCCCGGTTTTTCAGGTGGTGGTCGAGCCAGTTGAAGGCGTCCTCCTGCATGGGCACGTCGAAGCGGTGCGGCACGTCGTAGAAGCGGCCGGTGAATTGGTCCCGGACGCCCGCCTTGGCGTAGATCGCGGCGATCTTTTGGACCGACTCCTCCATTCCGGACAGCGGAAACAATCCGTCCTGCTTACACTGCTGAACCAGTAAGGGCTTTGGCGCGCGCAGCGCCACCACGTCGGGGAAATCCAGATAGCGGTGAAGCGCGGGCACGAAGTGGACGAAGGAATGCGTGTCCATGTGTTTGCGGATCATCGGCTTCACCGTGGACATGAAACCCACCACGCAGGCCGCCGCGATCCGGTCGTCCAGCCCCGCCAGTAACAGCGACCGGTATCCGCCGAACGAAACACCGGCGCAACCGATGCGCTCCGGATCCACTTCGGGCCGGGTGACCAGGTAATCGATGGTGCGAATATCGTCCCAGGTGGTGACTCCCGGCCAGGTCATGCCGGCGTAGGTCAGCGATTTGACCAGAGTGGACTCCTTCGCGCGGCACTTGGCATTCAGGAACTTCACATCCTCGGCCGTGTAAGCGGCGCGATCCCAGCCGCGCTTCAAGTCATCGTCCATCATCAGCCGCCGCTCGCCGAACGGAAACGCGTCGATGGTGATCACCACGTAACCGCGGCGCACCAGCGCCGTCGCGGTGGGGCGGCCGTCATAGTTCTGCTTGTGGTATTCGATCATCGCCGGGTGGTTAACGCCGAAGTCGATGACCTTCTCTTTCCCGAACAGGAACATGCCGCCGTGGGAGTGCAGATCCACAATCGCCGGCGCGCGCTGCTTCAGGTTCTTCGGGATGTGCACGTACGCGGGAACGCGAAACCAGGGCGTGGTCGAGAACAGCAACTTCTCGCGGATGAACTCGCCCATGTCGCTGCGATCGACCACCTCGGGCTTGGGGGCGACCGCATCCGGACGCGGGCCCAGCGCTTCGAACGCCACCGCGCGGCCCTCCCTCCGGTACGCCTCCAGCGACGGGAACCGGCCGCCGAGGAAGGAGTGAGTGTACTGGTTGCGGTTCGCCAGCCGCTCGAAATCCGGGTAGAGCGAACCGCTGTCCGGCCCGGTCTCGCCGGCCAGCATCATCCCAGTCATTGGAATCGATCCAATTGTCTTCAGCGCGTCGCGGCGGTCCACGGTTCCTCCTCGAAAAACACGGGCTTGTAGCCGCGTTTGGTAACCCACTCGATGGCTCGTTCCACCCGCTGCCGGTAGTCGGGTTCGTAGGACTGGTAGTCGGGGTAGAAGTACTGCTCGTGGATCATAAGTTCCATCACCTGCGACTGATTCGGATCCGACGCCACTCGCTCCAGATGACGATCGATCCCGGCCAGCGGCACAGTGTTGACCACGATGTCGTGCCGCACGAAGATAATGTCTTCCCGGGTGTCCTTCCAGTAGTCGCGGCCCATCATGTGCCGCAACTGCGGAACCGTCAGGTAGTATCCGACCGAGGGCAGATCGTTGCGCACCTCGAAATATCCAACCAGGATGCGGATGCCCTCGCGCCGCAGCGCGCGCGCCGCGGCCAGCGTCGTTTCGCCCCAGTGGATGGTGGTGATCGGATGCAGCACCTCTTTGCCGGCGAAACGTTCGATCTCCCGCACCACCAGCCGGTAATCCCGGACAATCTGTTCGGCCGAGGCGTGAACATAGGGCCGGCCGGGATCGTTGGCCAGCGCGTGGAAGCTCAATCGCATCCAGTCGCTGTTGCGCTGCCATTCGGCGCGGTACTTGTCAGGCATTTGAGACAGGTTGAAACCTTCGGTCTGGTAATAGAGATTGTGGTGGACCTTGGTCCCGTACTTACTGTGCAGGTCGCGCCACATGGCCAGATAGGGATTGTCGAAAATCGACTTGTATTTGTCCGCGTTCCTGGCGATGTCGCGCAGGAACCAGATATTGTCGTCGGTCGAAAAGCGATAGCAGGGGACCAGTTTCGGGTCCCGGACCGCGCCGTCCGGAGGGGCGGATTCCCAGACCTGGCGCAGCGCCCGGTTGGGCGGCCGCGACTTGTACACCGCGCCGGCGGACGATTCGCCGATGAACAGAGTCCCCATGTCGATGCCACCGAAGGCGACCTGCCCGGATTCCTTTCCTGGAACCGGCCAGGCCGTCGTCAGAGTCCCCCCAGGACTCAGTGCGACCACTTTACCGGCGCCCTGAAGCGCGACGTACAGAGTGCCCTTCTCATCCAGGGCCATGCCGGTGGGCCGGCCTTCCGGCACAGTCGCGTATTGGATGGCCTGTTTTCCGTCGCGGGAAACGCGCCATATCCTGCGCGCGGAGTCCGCCACGAACAGACCGTCCGCCGAAACCGCGATCACTCCCGGCAGCTTCACCTCCGACGTCAGGACTTCCGAGTCTCCCTGCTTTCCCACGCGGCACACACGCGATGCGCCCGAATCGCTGAAGTACACCGCGCCATCGGCGGCGACGGCCACGCCTTCCGGAGCGATGATCGGCGCGCCGCCGCAGCGGGCGGCAGCCACGCGCGTCTCGCCCCAGGGCGTGATGCGCAGAATCCGCCCGAGGGCGTTGTCGGCCACGTAGAGATCGCCGGCGCCGTCGAAGGCCAGCCCTCGCGGCTGTCCTCCGGTGCGCGCCAGCACGGTCCAACTCTTACTCCCAAAGACCTGAATGACCAGACCACCCTGCGCGGCGACCGTCGCAAACAGCCCTCCTTGCGGGCTGACGGCCAGTCCCGCCAGTGGAGGCAGTCCGCCGAAGGCCAAATCCGGAGGCTGGGACGCCGCGCCCAGCAGGAGGGCCACCGCAAACACTCCTGGAGACAGACGATGGAGGCGCATGTTGGACATAATACGCCATAATCGGATAGACCGGCATGGAGACCATTTGGCAGGACCTCAAGTACGCGGTTCGCACGCTGCGCAAGAGCCCTGGTTTCACCGCCGCGGCGATTCTGGCGCTGGCGCTGGGCATCGGAGCGAACACCGCGATCTTCAGCGTGATCAACGCGGTGCTGCTGAACTCACGGCCCCTGAGAGCGTTGTGGGAGCCGGATCGGCTGGTCATGATCTGGGAGAAGAATCCGGCGCTGCCCGGGTTCATCGCCGCGCGCGTGTCGGTGTGTCTCAAGAACTACTTCGGCTGGAAAGAGCAGACCCGGTCGTTCGAAGGCATGGCGCTGTACGGCGTGACTAACTTCACTCTCACGGCCCGAGCGGACGGGGGCAACCTGAAACCCAAGCTGGTATCGGGCGCCGAAGCCTCCGCGGATTTCTTTCCGCTGCTCGGCATACAGCCGCGGATGGGCCGGAACTTCACCGTCGAGGAGATGCAGCCCGGCAAAGGCGGGGTCGCGATCATCGGCGACAATCTGTACCGCGGGCGGTTTGGCGGCGACCCGCGCATGGTCGGAAAGAGGGTGCTCGCGAATGGTCGGGATTACGAAATCGTGGGGGTGTTGCCGCCCGGCTTCAATCTCCCCGCCATGGGGGAGGGTTTCGACCAGAACTATCCGGAGATGTGGATTCCGTTGAGTGTCGGTTCGGGTGGACAGGACCAACACCAGCGCAGCTACTACGTTTTCGGCCGCCTCAAGCGGGGCGTCACCTTGGAACAGGCGCGCGCGGAAATGAACGTCGTCGCGGAACGCCTTCTGCAATCGGATCCGAAGCTGAACACGGGTTTCGGCGCGAACGTTTTTCCGCTGGCCGTGGAAGACGTGAGTCCCACGCTGCGCCGGAGCCTGATGGTGCTACAGGCCGCTGTCGCGTTCGTGCTGCTGATTGCCTGCGCCAACGTCGCGAACCTGCTGCTGACTCGCGCCGTGGGGCGGGAACGCGAGGTCGCCATCCGGGCGGCTCTGGGCGCGAGCCGCCTTCGCATGATGCGCCAGACGCTGACCGAGAGCCTGCTGCTGGGCGGGCTGGGGGGCGCCGCGGGCCTGCTGCTGGCCTTCTGGGGGCTGCGGCTGTTTTCCACGGTGGCGCCGGCGGATACGCACGGCTTTCACGAGTTGCGCCTCGACCCCCTGGTGCTGGGATTCACGATCCTGGCGGCGATGCTCTCGGGATTGCTGTTCGGCCTGGCGCCTGCGCTCCACGCCGTGCGGCGGAGCGTGAACCAAGCGCTGGGCCACGGCGTCCGATCCGGGGGAGGCGCGTCCAACCGGCTCCGCGGCGCGCTGGTCGTGTTGGAGGTTGCGTTGTCGCTGATCCTGCTGATCGGCGCCGGGCTCATGATCCGCGGCCTGGGTTCGCTCATGTCGGTCGATTCGGGATTTCGTCCCGACCACCTGCTGAAGATGCGCATTGCACTCCCGGAATCGAAGTACTCGAAGGAACGGACCGCGATGTTCGGCGATCGTCTGCTGGAGGGCGTCCGCGCGCTTGCCGGCGTGCAGTCGGCAACCCTGGCCAATGGCGTGCCCATGCAGCAGGTTGCCATCGGTCCGTACGGTTTGGAGGGCGTACCAGGCAAGCCCAACCAGGAACCGCTGGTGGGGATCTCCGCCGTCCGGGAAGGTTACTTCGACACACTGGGCATCAAGCTGCTGCGGGGAGGCGATTTCACGCGCCAGGACGCGATGTCATCGAGGCGCCCGGCGCCGGTGGTGGTGAACGAGATGTTTGCGCGCCAGAGCTGGCCGAAGCAGGAGGCTCTCGGAAGAATCGTGCTGCTTCCGGACGGGAAAGGCGGCCACTCGCGATGTTCGGTGATCGGGATCGTGGCCAGCACGCGCCAGATGGGCCCCGACTCCGAGATCCGGGCCGAGATCTATCTTCCGGACAGTGAGTTTCGGACTCCGATGCTGCTGGTGCGGACCGCCGGTGCGCCCCTGGCCATGCTCCCGGCGATTGAAAAGCAAGTGTGGGAGATCGACAAAGACCAGCCGGTGCATGATGCGGGCACGATGGAAAGCGTGCTGCGGCGGTGGACCTCGCAGCGGCGTTTCACGATGGTCGTTCTGGCGGCGTTCGCCGGAGTAGCGCTGGTGCTTGCGGGGGTTGGGCTCTACAGCGTTCTGGCGTATAGCGTGAGCCTGCGCACGCGCGAGATCGGCGTTCGCGTGGCCCTGGGCGCCGACCCGCGGAGCGTTGCCCGGCTGGTGGTGCGGCAGGGACTGGCACTGACTCTTATCGGAGTTGGCGTGGGGCTGGCGGGGGCCTTCGCCCTCACTCGTCTTATGGCCAGCCTGGTCTTTGGAGTGAGTGCGACCGACCCGTACACGTTCGCGGCAGTGGCGCTGCTGCTGATCGCGGTAGCCGTGGCGGCGAGTTATCTGCCCGCGCGCCGCGCCGCCCGGATCGATCCGATGGAAGCTCTGCGCGCCGAGTAGGTGGAGACAATGAAGCGGAGAACTTTTCTAAGTGGCACGGCGGGCGTCGCACTTAGTGACGCCGCATCCGTGCCCATCATCGATACGCACATTCACTTGTTCGATCCGACGCGCCCTCAGGGCGTGCCTTGGCCGGGCAAGAACAATGCGGTCCTGTACCAGCCGGCGTTGCCCGGCCGCTACCGCGGGATTGCGACGCCGCTGGGGATTACCGGCGCGATCGAGGTGGAATGCAGCCCCTGGGTGGACGACAACCAGTGGGTTCTGGACATCGCGGCCAAGGACACGATCATCGTGGGAACGGTCGGAAACCTCGAGCCGGGCAAGCCGGAATTCCGCAAACATCTGGAGCGGTTCCACCGCAACCCGCTTTTTCTTGGCATCCGGTACGGGAATCTGTGGGGCAGGAATCTCGGCGCGGAGTTGTCGAAACCGGAGTTCATCTCCGATCTCAAGGCGCTGGCCGAGGCGGGGCTGGAACTGGATACCGCCAATCAAAACCCGGCGCTGCTCGCCGCCGTCGTGCGACTCACGGACCAGGTTCCCAACCTGCGGATCGTGATCGATCATCTGCCGCAGCTTCAGCCCCCGGCCGAGCGGGCGCTGCTCAACGAGCTTGCAAAACGTCCGCAGGTCTATGTCAAGGTTTCGGCGGTTCTCCGCCGGGTCGACGGCCGGGTCCCCACGGACCCCGCTTTCTACCAGCCGCGACTGGACGAACTCTGGGACGTATTCGGCCAGGACCGGCTGATCTACGGCAGCGACTGGCCCAACAGCGACCAGTGGGGAACTTACGCGCAGGTGCTGAATGTTGTCCGCGAGTATTTCACACGCAAGGGGCCGGCGGCCGCCGAGAAGTTCTTCTGGAAGAACTCCGTCGCGGCCTACCGCTGGAAAAACCGGGGACGGAGTACTCATTCCCCAATTTTGTAATTGGGGATTGCGTAGCCTGTCCCCGAAACTATGCTCGGTCGCCCGTCTTACTCCGTGGTGGTTACTTTAGTGATGCGCTCGAACTTGCCGGGTTCGCGGCCGGCCATTGCCGCCAGCGCGAGTGACATCATCTGACACGGAAGCATCTCGACGATGGGACGCACCGGGGACGGGACTTCCGGCAGCCGGAACGGCTCGGGATCCGAGTCAGTGGCCGCCAGGCAGGCGCGACCTCCGGCGTTGCGGATGTCCTCGACCAAGGCCTCGTTCAGCGCAGCCGTGGCCGGATCGCCGCCGAACACCAGCACGAAAACCTCGGGGCTCAGCATCTCAAACGGCCCGTGCCGGAAGGCGGCGCTGCTCATTCCTTCCGAATGCGCGTGAGTGGCCTCCTTGACGATCAGGCCGCCCACGCCGGCAGCGGCAAGGGAGGCGCCGCGCCCGGCGAAGAAAAAGTGGCGGGCGCCCTGGAGCACGCTGAACAGGATTGCGACGTGATGGTCCCATCGCCTCAGGTAGAGTGCGGCGGCGGGAGCGGTCTGCTCCAACTCGCTTCTCGTCTGTGCAAGGTCTTTTCCGCAGAGACAGTCCCCCACCCAGGTGAGCGCCATGAGCGCGGCGAGCACGGTCTTGGAAGACACCGAGTACTCGGGACCGGCGTGTGTCAGGACGGTCGCGTCCGCGCGCGATGCCAGCGGTGAATCGGCGGTGTTAGTGATCCCGATTGTGGTCACGCCGCGTCCGCGGGCATCCAGCAGGCGCAGGGTCTCGGCGCTTCGGCCGGACTGGCTGACGACAACCAGCAGCGTTCGGGAATCCAGAAGCCCGGGCATGGAATACACCAACTCCGAGGTCTCGGCCATCAGCGACGTGTAACCGTGCTCGATCAACTGAAGATGGAGCGGATGCAGCGCGTGAAACGAGCCGCCCATTCCAGTTAGTACGATTCGGCTGTACTTACCCGGGTGCAAATCGGGCAGCGGCCTCAGGTTTGCCAGCGTGTCCGCCAAAGCCCGCGGCTGGAACAACAGATCGTCAAAGTACGGCCCTTTAACAGTGGAGATATCGGGTAACATTCTCACTCTTCATGATAGCGGTGATGCCAAGCTCGTGCCGCGCCGGCCAGGGCCGCGTCCTTGCCGAGCAGGGCCGGTGCGAGCATGGTCTTGGCGGCAGGCACCTGAGTGCAGGTGTGGAGGACCATGGCAGCGGCGCGATCGAGGAAGAGATGGCCGCTCTTCATGACGCCGCCGCCCAGCGCGATCATGTCCGGGCAGAAGATGGTGACCAAGTTGGCCAGGCCGAGCCCGAGATAGTGGCCCTCGCGCTCAACCGCGCGCCGCGCCTGGTCGTCGCCGTCCTCGGCCAGGCGGCAAATGCGCTCCGCGGTCCATTCACCGGCGCTGGCGGCCTGCATCCATGCGACCATGGCGGGCCCGCTGGCCAAAGACTCCCAGCAGCCTCGCGCCCCGCAATAACACGGCGGGCCGGAAGTGTCGATGACCTGATGGCCCAACTCGGGATGCGATCCGTCGACGCCGCGATAGAGCCGCCCATCCAGGACAATTCCCGCGCCGATTCCGGTGCCGACGTTGACGTAGAGGAAGCGCCGCTTGCCCTGGCCGGCGCCCCAAGCGGCTTCTGCCAGCGCGGCGGCATCCGCGTCATTCTCGAGGGCGACCGAAACGCCGAACTGGTCGGTGAGGCGGCTTACTAACTCGGCTCCCTGCCATCCCGGCAGCAGGCTTGCGTCCTCGATGGTGCCGCGAAACGGATCGACCGGACCGGTGCAGCCGATGCCGATGCCGTCGATCCGGTCTGCGGCCATTTCGCGTAACATCCGGATCATTCGCGCCAGCGCGTCTTCGAACCCGCGTTCGGGCGCCGTGGGCTGTTCCAGCCTGGCCACCACGCGCCCGCGGTGGTCCACCATCCCGGCCGCGATCTTGGTGCCGCCGATGTCGATCGCTCCAATCATTTCAGCCACAGGTCAATCGGCTTCTTGCCGGCCGGCGGCTGGAAGGGAAGGCATACTTTGCCGCCCTTGGCCGCCGACGCATAGCCGGCGAACAGCGCCTCCATCACCACGCGGCCGTCCTGGCCCGTGGCGATCGGTTCCTCCTTGCCGCGCACGCACCGGGCGAAGTGCCGCATCTCTTGCGGGAACCCGTAGTTCCAGAGTTCCTCGAAGACCGGGTAACTCCAGCCCTTGGTCCCCGGCGCTTTCTCGACGGCGTAACCATATCCGTACTCACTGTAAGTGGGAAGCGCGTTGCCCATGTGAAGGTTGGCGTAAGTTACTCCGCCCTCGCCGTGGACCTCGACCCGGTCGTCCATGCCTCCGCGGTGCGCCCAGCTATTCTCGACCAGTCCCACTGCGCCGCTCTCGAACTCGAGAATGCAGAGTGACTCGTCCTCTCCCCGGGTCTTGTCACCGTGGACGTGAGTTCCCATCTGGCAATACACGCTGCGAATCGGAGAGCGGTTCAGGAACCAGTAAC
Organism: Bryobacterales bacterium; assembly: GCA_030693045.1. GTDB lineage: Bacteria > Acidobacteriota > Terriglobia > Bryobacterales > Bryobacteraceae > JACQZT01. The sequence goes on from JAUYBU010000227.1 coordinate 15,840, forward strand.
AGAAGGCGATCCCGTGGCAGCCCATGTCCATGAACACTCCGCCGCCGGAACGCCCGACATCCCAGAACCATGGGCTGTGCGGGCCGAAGTGCCTTTCGCTCTGCTTGACCAGGTGCACCCTTCCGAACGCGCCCTGATCGGCCATTTCCTTGGCCTTGACGTATTTCGGCGTGAAGAAGAGTTCCTCGGCGTACAACAGCAGGACTCCCTCGCGCCGGCAGACGTCCACCATCTCGTCGGCTTCCTCGATGGTCATCGCGAGGGGCTTCTCGCAGAGTACGTGCTTGCCCGCCCGCGCGCAGTCAAGCGTCATTTGCGCGTGCAGGTAGTTGGGCGCCGCGATGGTCACCAGTTCGATGTCCTTTTCGAGGAGCATCTGCCGATAGTCGGTGAACACTCGCGGAATTCCATAGCGTCGAGCTAGGGTCTCGGGGTGACCGGGAGTGGGTGAAGCGACCGCGACAACTTCGGCCTCTTCGGATCCAATCTGGAAAGACGCCGCGTGGATGTCCGCTTCGAACTGAGATCCAATGATCCCTACCTTCACCTTTCCGCTCATCTGTGTTTGACTCCTCTGTTCTTGTGTCGTGGCCACGCTAATTCCCGCTCATCTGTTTTCGACTCCTCTATTCTTGTGTCGTGGCAGCACTAATAGCCTTTGAAGGTGCCCGGCATGACGGCGTCGTATTCCCACTTGGGAGCAGCGCCGAACTGGCGGATGGATCGAACCACGGCGCGCTCCTGCTGGCTGGTCATGACTGCGAGTTTGAGCGCGTTGCCGTCCCAGTCGCGCGCGGCGCGTTTGGCGATGCCGGCCTCGGGCGCCGCATAATCCCGCGCGCCCGCCAGGTTGACGGTTTCGCCGGGGTCCTTGCGCATGTCGAACAGTTGGGGCGAGTGGTTGTTGACGGTGATGTACTTGTGATCGCCGCTGCGCACCATGCGGACGGGCTCGATGGGGCCCTCGCCGAGGTATTCGGCGACCACTTCGCGGGTGCGCCCATCCTGGCGGCCGTCGAGCAGCGGCAGCAGACTTTGCCCGTCGATGGGCGTCTCCACCTTGACCCCAGCGACCTCGGCCAGCGTGGGAAACAGGTCCACTAGCGAGACCGGCGCGGCGATGCGCTGGCCCGCGGCAATCGCGCCCGGGCGGCTCACGATCATGGGAATGCGGATGGACCATTCCAGCATCAGGCGTTTGGACCACTGACCGTGTTCGCCCAGCATCTCGCCGTGATCGCTGGCAAAGATCACCATGGTGTTGCGGTGCATGTCGAGGCGTTCCAGTTCATCCAGAATCAGGCCGACCTTGCGGTCCAGCCACGAGATCATTCCGAGATAGTTGCGGCGCGCTTCGCGGATTCTCTCGTTGGATAACTTCTCCTTATCCAATCCGTGGTGGATGATGAACCATTCGTAAGTCGGACTGAGTTTGCGGATGTCACCGTGGTCGGGGGGCAGCGGGATGTCCGCGTCCCTGTAGAGATCGAGAAACTCTTGGGTAGTGGTAAACGGGTCGTGCGGATGGGTGAAGGCGGCGTTGAGAAACAGGGGGCGTCCGCCGCCTGCGATGGCGTGGTGGCGCAGGCATTGGATGGACCGGTCGAAGGTCATCTGATCGAAGCCCATCTGTCGGTTCCACTTGGATGGGCCGAGCGCCCGCAACAGCGACTGGACCGAAGTGCCTTTGTTGTAGACCGGGCCCAGGCGCCAGTCCGGAAGCATCGAGAAATCCGACGGGAAGATACAGGGAGTAAGTCGTTCGTCGAAGCCGTGTAACTGGTCCGGGCCGATGAAATGGCACTTACCGGCCACCGCCGTTCGATAGCCGGCGCGGCGCAGGTAATGGAGGAAGGTCGGGACGTGCGCCGGAAACTCGGAGGCGTTGTCGTAAGCGGCGACCGCCGCCGGCAGCCTGCCGCTGAACATCGAGGTGCGGCTGGGGACGCACAGCGGGCTGTTGCAGTATGCGTTCTCGAACAGCGCGCCGCCGGCCGCCAGGCGGTCCAGGTTGGGAGTGATGGCGACCTTCTGCCCGTAAGGACGGGTCATGAAGGGCGTCAGTTGGTCCGCCAGAATGAAAACGATATTGGGCGGGCCGCTGGTCTTGGGCGCGCGCGGTTGGGCTGCGCCGCCAACCGTGGCCAGCGGCGCCGCGGCGGGAAGTTGGACGAAGTCTCTGCGTGTCATCTCACACTCCTTATGCCGGAAGACGTTTTCGCAAATCGTGGATCTGGACGCTCAGCTTGTCGATCCGAGCGAGTAACTCGGCCTGGCGGGTTTCTTCCGGCGGCGGTTCTTTCCGCTTCATGGAGATGGTACCGCCCGGCTCCAGGATACAGGTCTGGATTTCTTTCAGGCTCTCGAGGCCCTGCCGGCGGGCCATGGTCAGCAGTTCCGAGTGAGTCAGGAGTTCCTTGGCCAGGGCGCGCTCTTTCAAGTGACCCTTCTCGACCAGGACGACCGGCTTTCCGGCGAGAATCTGGTCCAGGCGGCGATGCCGGAACAGAAAACGGATCACCAACCAATTCACCACCAGCAGGCTGAGCGCGCCGATGAGGCCGCCCAGAAGCGAGTTATCCTCGCCGATGATGGCGTTCTGCACGGCGTTGGACAGCGAGAGCAGAACCACGAAGTCGAACGGATTCAGTTGCACCATCTCGCGTTTGCCAAAAACGCGCAGGCAGACGACCAGAAAAGCATAGACGACGACCGGCCGCAGGATCTTCTCGGCGATCGGGATCGAGACGTGGAACAGGTCTTGCATCATTGTGGCGGACATGGCAACGGGCCTCCTCGCCGGACTTACTCAAGAATCTTCTTCTTCTTGACCCACTCGACCAGTAAGTCGCGCTGGAGCGGGCCGATCTCGGGGAACTCGAGACCGGTCGAGTTAAGCTGCGACGGCTGGCTCTGATTGGCGGCGGTGAAATCGTTAGTGACTAGGGTGTAGATCCTGTCTGGGTCGATGGTGCGGCCCGCGGTGACCGCCGCCGGGAGTTGCGAGCCCCGGAACTTGCCCTTCACGGTGAGGTTGTCGAAGGGGAAAACGGCCCAGACGTGACGCACGAGGATGGTTCCTTGGGGCAGTTCGGCGCGGATGCCGCCGCGGTTGCAGAAGCCGATGTCGGAGCCGGTTTCCTCTGCGATGGCGCGCTCGATGAGCGCTTTCAGGTCGGCGCCGCTCCAGGCGCGCCGGCTCTCGGCGATGGGGACATCCATCATCCCGGTGACCTTGGCTTCCCACTGCGCGACAGCCTTTGCGACGTCGGCGGCGGGTTGGATGGAGGACTTGCCGATGGGGATGCGGGTCCACTTCGACGTGACGATGTTCTTTTCGGCGGGATTCACCTGGAGGTCGAGGCGTCCCAGTTCTCCGCTGCTGCTGCGCACGCGCACCATCTCCCGGCCGTCGTGGCTCTTGGGTTCGGTGAAGCCGGTGTGGGTGTGGCCGCCGATGGTGACCGCCACTTCGGGCACGTCGCGCAGCACCTGGTCCTCTTCCGCCGGATTCAGATGCCCGAGCAGCACTACGATGTCGGCGCGGGGGCGGACTTGGCGCGCGTAGCGGCGCACGGTTTCCACCACCGGCAGAGTGTGCCATGGGCCGATGTGGTCGGGCGTCTGGAGACCGCGGAAATCCATGGTCATCGCGCCGATCACGGCCACGCGCAGGCCGCCGGCAGTGAGGACTTTGAACGGCGGGGCCGCGGTCTTGCCGCCGGCATCGACGAGATTCGACACCAGAAAAGGGAACCGTGCAGTGCGAAGGTATTGGCTGACCATCCGCCAGCCGTAGTCGTACTCGTGATTGCCCAGGGTGGCGGCGTCGATGCCCAGCAGGTTCGCGACTTCGATCACGGGCACGCCGCGAAAGACCGTCGAGACGGGCGTTCCCTGGACGAAATCGCCGGCACACAAGACCAGGCACGAGCGGCAACCGGCCTTCTCGCGGCGGATGGCGGCGGCCAGGTAGGCGATGCCGCCGGTGCCGTCGGGCTTGGGCTCCAGTTGCGCGTGCAGGTCGTTGAAGTGAAGGATGGTGAGCGGTTTCGATTGGGGCTCGGCGGCGATGAGGACCGTCGCGAGGAGAAAGAAGAACCGCGGAAGGATTCGGCGTCGCATTTCTAAAACATAGCATTGAGGGGCGGGCGGCCTGCGGCGTGCTATTTCGGGGACAGGCTACGAAATCCCG
>JAUYBU010000594.1 GCA_030693045.1 Bryobacterales bacterium
CCAGGCCCATGCCCCAAAGCACATAGTCCGGGTTGACGGCCAGACCCGCGCGCACGGTGACATCGACGAAACTGCCCTTGCCGATGCTGCGGTAAAGGTTGGGGTAGTCGCCGATGAAGTTGGTCTTGAGGATGTCGAGACGGCCGTCGTTGTCGAAGTCGCCGACGCTCAGCCCCATGCCGGCCTGCTCGGCGCCATGCTCGTTGTAAGCCAGTCCGGTCTCAGTGGCGATATCGCTGAAAGTGCCGTCGCGGTTGTTGCGGAAAAAAATGCTGGGGGTGGAGTCGCAGGCGACGTAGATATCGGTCCAGCCGTCGGCGTTCAGGTCGGTGGCGGCGACGGTAAAGGCGTAAAAGTCCTTCACCCGGCGGATGCCGGTTTTCACCGAGACGTCCTCGAATGTGCCGTTGCCGCGGTTGTGGTAGAGCGTGAGGTTGCCGTAAGGAAGCCCGCGCGGGCCGCAGTAAACCGGCGCTCCCTTCCAGGTGCAGAAGGGGAACTGGCCGGGCAGCGGAGTGCGCCCAGGCTGAAAATCGAGGTAACTGCCCACCACCAGGTCCAGGCGGCCGTCGCGGTCGTAGTCCAGAAAAGCGCAGCCGGTGCTCCACTGCTTCGGGTTTCCGGCCAGGCCGCTGGGGGCGGCGATGTCGGTGAAGGCCCCCTTCCCGTTGTTGTGGTACAGGGAGTTGGCGCCCCAGTAGGTGACGAACAGGTCGATATTGCCGTCGTTGTCGGCATCGCCGGCGCAGACGCCGTTGCCCCAGCCGGAGCGGTCCAGACCCGCCTTCCGCGTCACGTCCTCGAAGCGGCCCTGACCGGTGTTGCGATACAGATGGTTGGCCGGAGCGGCGCCCGCGGGGAAGCCTTCCAGGCGCGAACCGTTGACCAGGAAGGCGTCCAGCAAGCCGTCGTTGTCATAGTCGATCAAGGCCGCGCCGCTGCCGTTGGCCTCGATGACGTACTTCTTCTTCGTCTCGTTGCCATAGGTGAACTTCATGCGCAGACCGGCTTCGGCGGCCACATCGGTGAAGGTGACCGGAAACGGGCGGCCGGACGGCGCGGCGCGCGGCACGGCCGTCGCGTTGCCGCTAATCATGCCTTGCGGCTGGGCAGGTGCGGCCAGGAGGGCCAACAGAAGTGAAATGCGCTTCAGTCGGCCCTCCGCCGCTCTAGAATGTGTACCGCAGCGCGAACTGGATCTGCCGCGCCGCGGTGGCGCTGGAAACGACGCCAAACGCCGCCTGGGGGAGCACGGTGTTGGCGCCGCCGAAGTTGGGGTGGTTCGGGAAATTGAAGTACTCGCTGCGGACCTCGAGGGTGTGCCCCTCGATCAGGCGAAACTTCTTGGCAATCGAGAGGTCGAACACCTGGCGTCCGTCATCTGCGATGGTATACGCTCCCGCATTGCCGAAGGTAAACGGTTCGGGCATGACGAACGCGGACGTGTCGAACCATCGGTCGACGGTGCGCTGGCTCGCGGGCAGATTCGGGTTGCGCAAAGCGTTGGGGCGCTCCTGGGTCTTGCCGACATTGGCCCGATCCACCCCCGTGCGGGCATTCGAGGAGGTGCCCGTCTGCCATTGCACGATGCCCTCCAGCGCCCATCCGCCCAAAACGCCGTCCACAAACCGGGTCCAGTCGCCGCCGAACGCCCGCCCGCGCCCGAAGGGTACGTCGTAAACGTATCCCAGTTTGAAGGCGTGCTTGATGTCGTAGCTGGTGCGCGACCAGTCGGCGCGGGCGTTCAGGAAGTCCTGATACTTGCCTTCCGCCAGTGAAGACTGGTCGTCCATGCCTTTGCCCCAGGTGTAATTGCTCAACAACTGCAAACCCTTGCTGAAGCGCTTGGTCAGCTTGACCTGGAAGGCGTTGTACTCGGAATTGAAGTGGTTACTGCCGCCGTCCATGTTGCCGGTAAACCCGGAGGCCGCCAGCAGGCGCCGCGGATCCACGGGACCAGGTCCGGGCTTCAGCGCATTGTTCCAGCCGTGGTAGCCGACCTGCTTGCGGGTGGCCGAACCCACGTAGCCCACGTCAATGGCCATGTCCGCCATCAACTGCTGCTGGACGAAGAAGTTCCACTGCTGGGAATAGGGCGAACGGTTGTTCGGATCCTGCGGCCAGCCGCCGACCGCCTGGGTGCTCGCAAAACTTGGCCCCGCATCCCGGATCGACAAATCGGGCCGGGCGCCGCGATTGGGACTGAGTTCCTGCTGCGGCAGGTAGGGCCAGAACTTCCGCTCGTCGTTCAGTTCCTGCATGAACGTGCCGTTGTAGAACACGCCAAAACCGGAGCGGATCACCGTCTTCGCGGTGAGCTGCCAGGCGACGCCGATGCGGGGCGCAAAGTTGTTGAAGTCCGATTTCTTCAGTGCCCGGCCGTAACCCAACCGCCGGGGCGGCGAGTTCACCGCACCGGTCGCAGGATCCGGCAGCGGGTTGATCCCGGCCCACATCAGTTGCGCCTCGATCTTTCCGGTCAGCGGATCGCGCGTCACCAGGAGGTTGCCCAATCTGTCGTTGGCATCGTAGGGTGCATTGTGGAACTCGTAACGAAGGCCCAGGTTGACGGTCAGCCGGTCCGTGATCCGCCAGTCGTCCTGGAAAAACGTTTCGGCCGCGTTCTGCCGCCCGCGTGCGTCGGCAATGCCGGTGCCGCGGCGGATGTAGCTGGGGTAGCCCAACAGCATGCTGGCGAAGCTGTTGCCCGAGCCCTTCACGGTGTCGGAGGCGGTCAGATCGGGCCAGAACTCCGCGTTGCCGCTGGTGGGATTGGAAGCATTCTGCTCGTACTGGCGGCGGGTGTAGTTGATGCCCGCTTTCAGAGAGTGTTTGCCGGCCAGCCTGGAGACGTTGCCCACCAGTTGCTGGTTGAAATCGCCGACGTTGTTACCGCCGCCGCCGCCCGCGGTGTACCATCCCGTGGCGGCAAACTGGGGAAGAGGATCGAACAGGGCGACCGGGTCGAACATCCGAATGCCCGTCTTGGACATGAACTCCCCGCGCGTCGTGTTGGTCGTGAAGGTGGCCGGGATGTTCCACGGGTGGTGATAGGAGTACTTGACTTCCAGCACGGTAGTCGGACTGAAGATGTGGTTCCAGCCGGCGGCGACGGTGTCGACGTCGAAGCGATTCACCCCATACATGTTCGGGTTTGCGTTGGGGTTGAATTCGCCGACGCGCTGGTGGAGCACCCGGCCGAAGATGTTGTCCTTCGAGCTGATCGTATGATCCGCGCGAGCCACGAAAATGTCACGGTCGTTGCGACTGCTCTCCTGCCGGACGAAATTGCGGGTCAGGCCCGGCTGGTTGGGCAGCGGCATCATCAGGTCGATCAGGTAGGTCATGCTTGGCTCCATGCGGTTCTTCGGGATCTGGTTTCCGGAGAACGGCTGCCGGACGATCCTGCCGGCCGCGTCGATCTGACCGGTGAGCGGATCGAAGATGCTGGCCACTCCCGAGAAGTCCCCGGCGCGCAGTTCGGCCGGCGGGGTGGCCAGGCGCAGCGTGCTGGCCCGGCGTCTGCGAAATCCCTCCCAGCTCGCGAACCAGAATGTTTTGTCGCGGCCGTTGTATAGTTTCGGAATCAATACTGGCCCGCCGAACGCCAGGCCGTACTGGTTCTGCTTGAACGGAGTCTTGTCGATCCCGTCGCGGTTGTTGAACCAGGGGTTGGCGTCGAACTTGTCGTTCCGCACGTACCAGTAAGCGCTCCCGTGCAGATCCCGCGTGCCGGACCGGATGGCAATGTTGACGTTGGCGCCGGCCGACCGGCCGAACTCGGCCGAGTTGTTGGTTGCCACCCGGAACTCCTGAATGGCGTCCATGGGCGGCGAACCGCCCGGCGAGTTCATGTGCATGAAATTGTTGTCCACGCCGTCAATGCTGTAGTTGTTGTCCTGGCTGCGCTGACCGTTCACCGAGATCAGTTGCGTGCCCGATTCGCCGCCCCGGCTTTGGCTGCGTTGAATGTCGCTGGTACC
>JAUYBU010000054.1 GCA_030693045.1 Bryobacterales bacterium
CTAGCGCGAGGCAGCCGTCAGGTCAAGGCCAGGTAGGGACAGAGGCACCCTGGAATGGCGAGGGTAGTACCCCCATGCGCCAGAGAGGGTGCCTCTGTCCCTATCTGTCGATTACCAGGTAGGGACAGAGGCACCCTGGAATGGCGAGGGTAATACCCCCAAGTGCCAAAGAGGGTGCCTCTGTCCCTATCTGTTTAGAGGCCCTTGTTGGCCAGGAACTCGATGAGGTCGATAATGCGGCAGGAGTAGCCCCACTCGTTGTCGTACCAGGAGACGACCTTCAGCAGGTTGTCGCCGATCACTTTGGTCAACTGGCCGTCGACGATCGAGCTGTTGGAGTTCTTCAGCATGTCGGTGGACACCACCGGATCCTCGGTGTAGGCCAGGATGCCCTTCAGCGGCCCTTCGGCGGCGGCCTTCAGCGCGGCATTGACATCGGCCGCGGTGGCCGGCTTCAGGAGCACCGCCACCAGGTCGACCACCGAAACGTTCGGCGTCGGCACGCGCATGGCGTACCCGTCGAGCTTGCCCTTCAGTTCCGGCATCACCAGGCCGATGGCCTTGGCGGCGCCGGTGGTGGTCGGGATCATGTTGAGCGCGGCGGCGCGGGCCCGGCGAAGGTCCTTGTGCGGGAAGTCGAGCACGGTCTGATCGTTGGTGTAGCTGTGAATGGTGGTCATCGAGGCCTTCTCGATGCCCCACTTTTCGTGGATGACCTTCACGAACGGCGCCAGGCAATTGGTGGTGCAGGAAGCGTTCGAGATCACGTTGTGGTTGGCCGGGTCATAGACGTTTTCGTTTACGCCCATCACGATGGTGCAGTCTTCGTTCTTCGCCGGAGCGGAGATGAGAACCTTCTTCACCGGCCCGCGCAGATGGGCCTTGGCAAGGTTGGCGTCGGTGAACTTGCCGGTCGATTCGATGACGATCTGGGCGCCCACGCTCTCCCAGTCGATCGCCGCCGGGTCCCTGGTGGCGAACACTCTGATCGGCTTGCCGTTGACCATGATCGCGTCGGCCTCGGCCTTCACGTCCGCCGCGAACGGGCCCAGCACCGAGTCGTACTTCAGCAGGTGCGCCAGCGTCTTGGTGTCGGTGAGGTCGTTAGCCGCGACGAATTCGATATTGGGGTTGTTGAAGCCGGCGCGAACGACGTTGCGCCCGATGCGTCCAAAACCGTTAATGCCTACTTTAATTGCCATTCCGGATATTCTCCTTCTCGAATAGAGGGTTCAGGTCCATCATACCAAAGGCGGGCGGGGCGGGCTGGTATTTCGGACTGGAAACTCCGAATATGCGGCAACCCTACCGCGGCGGCAGCGGCTCGGCCACCGACCCGCCGAGTCCGGCGTAGGTTTCCTTGACCCTGACGACCTTGTTGCCGGCGAAAATCACGAACGTAATCTTGCCGGGAGGCTGCCCGTAAATCCAGTCCTCGGTCTCGACGCCGTCCAGCGTCTCGCGCACCTTGTTGCGCGGCCGTCCCAGCGCCAGCAGCACCTGCTCGCGATCCATCCCCTCGGCGGCGCGCTTCTCCTTGATGGCGGCCTGGATCTCGGGCGGCAAGTTATCCATGTACTGTTCGGTGGCGCTGTGTTTCTCGAAGTCCAGCACCGGCGCGAGCATCTTCTTGAACTCCGCCGCCGCCAGCGCCGGAACGCCTTTGGGAAACAGCAGCGCGATGGTGACGCCGCCGGGCGCGGAGGAATTGCCGCGGCCCACCGGAGACGTGCTCCCGCCCACGCCGACCTCGATGCGCTCATACCACTTGCGCCCTCCCCGGAAGCCGCCGTTGATGTCCAAAACCAGCCTGTCGCCCTCGATGACGACCTTGCTGATCTGCACCAGGTCGCCCACCCGCGCCGCGGGACCGTGCTCGCGTCCGGCGGCGTCCCACTGCTGCTTGTCGTAGGTCCCGTCGGTTCGCACCTCGAGAGCCTTCCTCGAGCGCGGCAGAGGCGCCTTCAGGGTGGCGTATTCGGCGGTCAGCCCGCGCGTGATCTCGACGCGCTCGGCGAAGGTGAGCTTCTTGTCGGCCGCCGTCAGGGATCCCATCGCGACCAGCAGGGCGAACAGCGAGGTGATGGCGCGCGCCGGCATTCAGTCCTCCTCGAGGTTGCGCAGCAGGAACGCGGGCTGCTTCCGGATGGGCGCCCGCCACAAGTAGACGAACAGCCCCCCGACGATCAGGGTCGTCAGCAGGCTGGCCTCGGGGCCGTATTCGCCGCCGCTCCAGAGCGCGCCCACGTACCAGTGCATTTTGTACCCCGTTATTCCCATCTTAAACCCGCTCAGGTTCACTCCCGCCAGCGGCAGGATCACGTTCCACCCGTAATGCAGCCCGATCGGCAGCCACAGATCGCCGCTGCGCACAAACGCCCAGCCCAGCAGCACGCCCCAGAGCACGGTGTTGGACAGGCCCATCCACCCGGAATTCTGATTGTCCGAGTGTGCCAGGCCGAACAGGATACCCACCGGCACAATGGTCGCGAAGGTTCCCAGGTTGGCCACCAGCACCTGGAAGCCGTAACCGCGGAACAGCATTTCTTCTCCGACCGCCCCGAACAGCAGCACCAGCGAGAGGAAGGCGAACGAGCCCCAGTTTCCGGGATTGTCGGGGTCGGGGCGGAACTCCGACACCCGCGCCGCCACTGGCAACAGGGTCACCACCAGCGCCGCCCCGGCGCCGCCGCCGAAACCCAGCGCCAGGTTCCGGACCGAGTCCCCGCTCCAGTTCATCCCGATATCCGCCAACCGCCCCCGTTCCCAGATGCGCAGTGTGATGGCGTTGGCGACCGCGGCCGCGGCGAACGTGGCCAACGCCGCCGTGGCCAGCAACCCCGCCACGGGCATCATCACCTGGGCGAAAATCACCAGGCCCACAATCTCGAGAAACGCAAACAAGCCGACCCGCAGTGCGACGCTCATCCACGCCTTGGGCCGGGACTCTTCCATATATGCATGTTACTTCGTCCGATCTTTGACGCGCGCGCCGCCGCAGTCGCACAATGGGGGTGTCAAGGCTATGAGCGATATTTCGATTCAACCGCGGATGCCGCCGGTTCTCGATTCGGGTTTCCTGCCGGCTTCGGTCTACAACCGGACTTTTCGGGAAATGGCCATGCGCGCGGGCGCGGTCCCGTTGCGCCTGGCCCTAGAACGCGCCGACGGTTCGGTCTCCGTTTTCGAGACCATCGTGTTCGCGCCCGGCTCGCCCCGGTTCGAGCTCAACTTGCGCTACGTCGAGCGCATCGTGAAATTCCTGCTGTGGCAGCGCGGCGGCTGGAAGGTCCACGTCGGTGGCCCGAAGGAGATCGCCGATCACATCCGGGCCGAGTACGCACCGGGCGGCGCGCGCGAATTCGACGCCGTGTTCATGGGCGGCGTCTATGAAAATCCGTTCACCGTGGTGGCGACCGATCCGGACAACGTGCCCAACGCGAAAGAAACCAGCGTGCCGCTGGGCCGCCGCCTGGACGGCTGCCGTGTCGGTTTCGATCTGGGCGCGAGCGACCGCAAAGCCAGCGCCGTGATCGGCGGCGAAGCCATTTACAGCGAGGAAGTGGCTTGGGATCCGCGCCACGCCAGCGACCCCGACTATCACTACCAGGGAATCCTGGCGTCGATCCGCAGCGCGGCGGCGCATCTCCCGCGCCTGGACGCCGTCGGAGGCAGCGCCGCCGGAATCTACATCAACAACCGCGCGCGCGTGGCTTCGCTCTACCGCGGCGTGCCGACGAAGGATTTCGACGAGGAAATCGCCGGCATGTTCCTCCGCATCCGCGACGAGCTGGGCGTTCCGCTGGAAGTGGTCAACGACGGCGAAGTCACGGCCCTGGCCGGCTCGATGTCGATCGGGGAAAATCCGGTGCTGGGCGTCGCGCTCGGCTCCAGCCAGGCGGCCGGATACGTGGACCACGCGGGCAACATCACCGGCTGGCTCAACGAACTCGCCTTCGTGCCCGTGGACTACCGCGCCGGCGCGCCGGCGGATGAGTGGTCGGGCGACGGCGGCTGCGGCGTGCAGTACTTCTCGCAGGTCGGCGCCAATCGCGTCGCCACCGCCGCCGGCATGGAGTTTCCCTCCGGACTGGGCCTGCCCGAGAGGCTGGTGGTGTTGCAGGAAAAGATGAAGGCGGGCGACCCGCTGGCCCGGAAAGTTTACGAAACCATCGGCGCTTACGTGGGCTACGGCGTCGCCCACTATGCCGATTTTTACGAGTTGAGACACATCCTGGTGCTGGGGCGCGTGACCACGGGCGAGGGCGGCGAAATCCTGGTGGACGTCGCCAGGAAAGTTCTTGCCGCGGAATTTCCGGACCTCTCCGAACGAGTGAACCTCGCGCTGCCGGACGAGAAGAGCCGCCGCGTGGGCCAGTCCATCGCCGCCGCCAGCCTGCCCCAAATCGTGAAGGAGAGAGCCTGATGCAACTTAGCAAGTCAACCTCGGAGATCTACATTCCCGATGGCGGGGACGCCGCGGCCGCGCTGGCCCGCGTCACCCACATGGCCATTTCCGCTCATCAGGACGACCTCGAAATCATGGCCCTGGATGGCATCCTGGTCTGCTTCGGCCAGACCGGCAAGGGTTTCTTCGGGGTCGTGGCGACCGACGGCGCGGGCAGCCCGCGCGATGGCCTGTACGCCCGATACACGGACGCCCAGATGCGCGGCGTCCGGCGCCTGGAACAAAAGAAGGCCGCTTTCGTGGGCGAGTATGCGGGAGTGGCGTTCCTCGATCATCCCAGCTCCGCGGTGAAACATCCGGCCGACGCCGGGCCCCGCGGCGACATACGGGCGCTGCTCGAAGCGGCGCGTCCGGAGGTGGTCTACACCCACAATCTGGCCGACAAACACGACACCCACGTCGCCGTCGCGTTGCGCACCATCGCGGCGATTCGCGAACTGCCCGCCGGCGCGCGGCCGAAGAGGCTTTGCGGTTGCGAGGTCTGGCGCGACCTGGATTGGATGGTCGATTCCGACAAAGTGGTTTTCCAATTGGACCAGCACCAGAACCTGGCGGCGGCGCTGGTGGGCGTGTTCGACTCGCAGATCGCCGGCGGCAAGCGCTACGACCTGGCCACCATCGGCCGCCGCCGCGCGCACGCAACCTACCACCAGAGCCACGGCGTCGACACCGCCGAAATGATCAACTTCGGCATGGACCTGACGCCGCTGATCGAAGATCCGTCGCTCGACCCCGGCGGGTTTGTCCAGGCGCATATCAGCCGCTTCGCCGAAGAGGTGCGGGCGCGATTCGCAAAGCTGCTTTAGCCCCATGCCGGCGCGGCGCATTCTCGAACTCGGCGACCCGATGTTGCGCTGGAAATCGGAGACCGTCCGGCACGCCGGGGACGCCGCCCTGGTAGTGCGCGACCTGCGCGCGACGCTCGACCAGTTCCAGCGCGCGCACGGCTTCGGGCGCGGCATCAGCGCCATTCAGATCGGTGTGCCGCTGCGCCTGATCTACGTCGAGTTCGAGGACACGGCCCGCGCGCTGGTCAATCCGGAATGGGATTGGATGAGCGACGAAAAGTTTGTACTGTGGGACGATTGTTTTTCGTTTCCGAATCTGATGGTCAAGCTCGAGCGGTCCGTCGCCGTCCGTCTGCGCTATCATGACGCCAACGGCGAGAAGCTGACGCTCGCCGCCTCGGGCGCTCTTTCCGAGTTGCTTCAGCATGAGATGGATCATCAGGATGGCGTGCTGGCCGTGGATCGGGCGCTGGATGGGAACAGCCTGGCGACCCGCGCCGAATGGGCGCGGCGATTCGAGGGAGTGAAATTCCCGTGAAGAAATGGCTGGGATTGACGGCCGCGCTGGCGATTGTCGCATCGGTGTGGCTGCTGGCGCGCCGCACCGCGCCGCCCGAAGCGCCGTTTACGCGCGTCGGGCGCGAGCGGCTGGTGAGCACCCTGGTGACCAACGGAAAGGCCGAGCCGATCGAATGGATCAGGGTGCGGGCCGAGCGCTCCGGCGCCCTCCGGCGGTTGGCGGTGGAGCGCGGCAGCGTCGTCGCCAAGGGCCAGGTGCTGGCCGAACTGGATGCTTCGGCGGCGCGCGCCGAACTCGCCGCCGCCGAAGCGCGCATCACCCAGGCCCAGAGCGAACTGGAAACCATGGACCGCGGCGGACGCGAGGCCGAGCGCGCCGACATGGACGGCCAGCACGCCCGGGCGCGGCTCGAGCTTCAGCAGGCGGAAAAGGAATCGGCGGCGCTGGCGCGCCTGGCGGAGAAAAACGCCGTCACGCGGCAGGAAGCCAGCGAAGCGCGGGAGCGGGTCGACAGGCTTACGGTGCAGATCCAGGCGCTGGCGGCACGGCGCGCGGCGCTGGTGACGCCGCTGGACCGCAAGGTGGCCGAGGCGCGCCTGCGCGACGCCCAGGCGGCGGCGGAACTGGCGCGCAAGACCATCGATCTGGCCGTGATTCGCGCGCCCATGGCGGGTGTGGCCTATCGGCTGCCCATCCGCGCGGGAGCCTACCTCAACCCCGGCGACGAGATCGCCGAAATCGGCCGGCTCGACCGCCTCCGCATCACGGTCTACGTGGACGAACCGGAACTGGGACGCGTGGCGCGCGGCATGCCCGTGACCGTCACCTGGGACGCGCTGCCCGGCCGCGAGTGGAAGGGCACGGTGGAAAAGACGCCGGCGACGGTGACCGCGCTCGGCACGCGCGAGGTAGGCGAGGTCGCCTGCGTCGTCGAGAACCCCGGCCGCGAGCTTCCGCCGGGCGCCAATATCAACGCGTCGATCCTTTCGCGCGTGGCCGAGAATGCGCTGGTCATCCCCAAGGAGGCGCTGCGGCGCGAAGACAATCAACCCGGCGTCTACGTCCTGGACGGCAACCGAGTGGCCTGGCGACCCGTGGAAACGGGCATTTCGAGCGTAACGCGGGTGCAGATTCTGAAAGGTTTGAATGAAGGCGACGCGGTCGCGGCCGCCTCCGACGTCGCGCTGCGCGCGGGCCTGGAAGTCCGCCCCTCGTTCCGCTGATCAAGCCAGATCGAACAGCAGCAACTCCGCCGGCTGGTGCGCGGCAATCCGCAATTCGGTCTCGTCGCTCACCGCCGCGCCGTCTCCGTCCACCAGCGTCAGCCCGTTCAGCGTGACCGCGCCGCGCGCCACCTGAAACCACACGTGGCGTCCCGGCGCAATCGAGTGCGCGACTTCGTCCCCATCCGCGAGTCGGGCGGCATAAACCCGCGCGTCCTGATGGATCTTCACGGCCCGGTCCGCCGCATCCGGCGCGGCGATCAACCGCAGGCCCCCGCCGAGTTCCGCATCTTCGAATCGCCGCTGCTCGTAGCCCGGCTCGAGGCCGCGCCGCTGGGGATGAATCCAGATCTGCAGAAACCGCACCGGCTCGCCGGCCGAGTGGTTGAATTCGCTGTGCCGAATGCCCGTGCCGGCGCTCATCCGCTGGATCTCGCCCGGCGCGATGACGCCGCCGGCGCCGGTCGAGTCCTTATGCTCAAGCGCTCCCTCGAGCACCCAGGTCAGGATCTCCATGTCGCGGTGGCCATGAGTCGGGAAGCCGCCGCCCGGCGCGACGCGGTCGTCGTTGATGACTCGCAGGCCGCGGAATTCCATGTGGCGCGGATCGTAATACTCGTTGAACGAGAATGTGTGGCGGCTGTCAAGCCAGTCCATGCACGTCACGCCCCGTTGGGCCGCCGGCCGAAGAGTAATCATCGTTTCCTCTAGTTATTGGATGACCGCCACGCTATGATGGATGCGGCGCCGCCGGTCATCCGCTGGACATTCCCGTGATTGTTCTGTAAGATGAGCATGTGGGCCTGCCACAGGCAGGTGACGCATCATGCCAGTGACTATCGGTGGTGGTCTCGCGTTCTGCGGCCGGGAGGTGAAGCCGGAGGAACTCGATCTGATCCGGCAGATCACGCGAGACTTTTCCACGCTGAGCCTGACCGAACTGGCGAGCACGGTTTGTGAACTGCTGGAGTGGCGCCGGCCAAACGGAGGCCTGAAGAGCCGGGAATGCTTCTTTTTCCTGCAGGCGTTGCACGGCCGCGGATGGCTTCCCTGGTTGAAGCTGCAGCCCAAGAAGCTACGTCCGCGCGCGGCCGTGTGGGACCAGATCAGCGATGCGCAACCCCCGCTCACCGGCCCGATCGGCGATTACCTTCCCGTCCAATTGCAGTTGCTCGATAGCGTCGACGACCGCCGCCTGTTTCGCCAGTATATTCAGCGCTATCACTATCTCGGGTACAAGGTGCCCTACGGCGCGCAACTTCGCTATTTTGTTCGCTCCCTGCGGCCGCCCTGTCCGCTGCTGGCCTGCTTGCTGTTCACCAGCGCCGCCTGGAAGATGGCGCCTCGGGATGCGTGCATCGGTTGGAGCCAGACGGCCCGCCAGGCCAACCTGCCGTTGGTAGTCAACCACAGCCGCTTTCTGATTCTGCCCTGGGTCCGGGTGCCGAACCTGGCCAGCCATATCCTCTCGTTGGCGGCGCGGCAACTGCCCCGCGATTGGATGGCCGCCTATCGCGCTCATCCGGTGCTGTTGGAAACGCTGGTGGATGGAACGCGTTATCACGGCGGCTGTTATCGCGCCGCCAACTGGATCGAGGCAGGTCTCACGCAAGGCCGCGGGCGCATGGATCGGGACCGGAACGCGCCCGTGGTGCGCAAGCACATCTTCCTGTTTCCGCTTCATCGCCACTGGCGAGAGCGCTTGTGCGATCCGTCCCGATCCGTGCCAGCCAATCTCGATGAACCTGCTGAAAACCTGCGATAGCCTGCCTAAGGCCGGGCCACCGACAGGTCGTGAATCGTGATCCCGGCCAGCGCCAGCGTCAGGCCGATCATGACCGCCACCGCCACCCAGGCCACGATGTTGTAGGCGCGCGAGTTGGTCCACTCCTTCATGAGGCCCGGCCGGTTGATCAGCAGGATCATGAAAATCAGCACGAACGGCAACAGAACGCCGTTGAGCACCTGCGAGAACAGGATCATCGGGACCAGCGGAAAACCGGGGAGCAGAATCGTGCCCGCGCCCACCACGATCAGCAGCGTGAACAGCCAGTAGAAGATCGGAGCTTCACCGAACCGGCGGTTGACGCCCGATTCGAAGCCCAGCCCTTCGCACACGGTGAAGGCGGTGGACAATGGCTGGATGCAGGCGGCGAAGATCGAAGCGTTCAGCAGCCCCGCGGCAAACAGCAGGAAGGCGTACTGGCCGAACGGTTTCAATCCGAGCGCGGCGTCGGCGCCGTCGCGGATGTCGCGCGGCGCCACCGAGTAGATCGCCCCGGCGCAGGCCACCACGATGAAAAACGCGATGATCGTCATCACAATACAGCCGACTATCACCTCCACCCGCGATTCCTTGTACTCTTTCGCCGTGATGCCCTTCTCCACCACCGCCGCCTGCAAGTAGAACTGCATCCACGGCGCCACCGACGTGCCCACCATGCCAATCAGGATCGCGATGTAACCCGGGTCAAGCATCAGCACCGGGCGAACGCTGTAGATCGCCGCCTCTTTCCAGTCCGGTTTCACTAGAATGCCGGAGACGATGTAGCTGACGTAGAGCGCGGTGGCGAACAGAAACACTTTCTCGACGCTCTGATAAGAGCCTTTGACAATCAGCAGCCACACCGCCAGCGCCGCCAGCGGAACCGAGATGTAGCGGCTGACGTGGAATAGTTCGAGCGAGCTGGCCACGCCCGCGAAATTCGCCATGATGTTGGTAAGGTTGGCCAGCACCAGGGCGATCATCATCAGGAACGTGGTCCGCAGCCCGAACTCCTCGCGGATCAGGTCCGACAGGCCCTTGCCGGTCACCGCGCCCATGCGCGACGACATCTCCTGCGCCACGATCAGCAGCACCGTGATCGGCAGCAGGGTCCACAACGGCAGGTACCCGAATTTCGCGCCGGCTTGCGAATAAGTGTAGATTCCGCCCGCGTCGTTGTCGACCATCGCGGTGATGAATCCCGGGCCGATGACCGAGAAGAACACCGCGATGTGGTAGCGGAACCGTTTCAGCATTTGTCGCGCTCGCTCACTTGCGCCGCAGCACGGCGATGATGTCGTCGGCCGTGATCGCCCCGGCCAGTTTCCCATCCCGGTCCACCACCGGCAGCGTCAGCAGGTTGTACTTGTCGAAATACTCGATCACACGATCCTGGCGCTGGTCCACATTCACCTGGATCAACGTTTCCACCTGAAGCGAGCGCAGCGGCGTGTCGATGTCGGCGACGAACAGCCGGGCCACCGGGACGGCGCCCTTCAGCCGCTGCCCGGAATCCACCAGGAACAGCGTGTTCAGGACCTCCAGCAGTTCTTCGTTGCCGCGCAAAGCCACAATCCCGTCGGCGACCCGGGCGTTCTCATCCAGTGCCACGTACTCGGTGTTCATCAGGCCGCCCGCCGTGTCCTCCTCGAATTCGAGCAATTCCCGCACCTCCGACTTGGGTTCGGAATCCATTTCCTCGAGAATCTCCTCCGAGGTCTCCTGTTCCAGGTCGGCCAGCACGTCGGCGGCCTGGTCGGGCGACATCTCCTCGACGATGTCGGCCGCTTTCTCGGTTTCCAGGGACTCGAGAATTCTCGCCTGAATCTCCGGATCGACTTCCGAAAGCGCATCGGCCGCGGCTTCCGAATCCATGGTCTCGAAGATCGCTTCGCGGTCCTCCGGGCTCAATTCCTCGACGATGTCGGCCAGATCGGCCGGGTGCATTTTTTCCAGTTTTTCGGTCGACAGGTTCAGCCGCAGGCGCCGCTGCGGGTCGTGCTCCAGGATGTCGCAGAATTCCCAGCGGATCGAGTTCGGCGGGATGCGGGACTGGAGCCGGCGAATCCACCGGGACGGCAGCACGCCCTGCACCAGGCGCCGGAAAATGCTGCGTACGCCGATGTCCACCTCCAGCATGTGCAGCGTGTCGTGCCCGTTCTCGCGGCGGACCTCGAAGGTGACGTCGGTGACCCGCACCACCTTGCGGCCATGCACGTCGATGATCTGCTGGTCCAGCAGGTCGCGCCGCATCCGCAGCATGTACTCGTCCGAGTGGTAGGGCGTCAGTTGCTCGTCGCGCAGGTAAATGCCGGCCGAGGAGATGGTACTCACTTGGTCGTGGCGGATGGTCAGCCAGGCCCAGCCGCCCCCCACCAGGAACCGGTCGATGCGAACCGGATCCAGCAGCGGAACCAGCGCCGCATCCACCGCACGGCCGATCCGCCGGCCCTTAAGGTCGAAGACCTTAAGACCGATGAGTTCGGTGAGGTAGAGCAGGTTGTCCGCCATCGCTGACCGTCCGCGCCCATAGGCAACTGGAGCGCACACGGTCCAAGCCGAATCCGGCGGTTCAACGCCCAGTGCGCTCTACATGCTTTCTGCCACTTCCACTATGCCGCACTGGCGGGCGCGCGCGCAACAAAATCTGCGTGCTTAACGATTCTGGGGGAGCCCGATTCGCGTGTCCGCTCCCTGACGGTCGCGGCTCGGTAAATGCCTGGAAACAGGGTCCCCCGTTTCTGAGCCGCGACCGTCAGGGAACGGACTTCGCGGCTGAACAGGCAAAATCCCCAAAACGGTTAAGCACCCACAAAATCTGCGTGCGCCGCCGCCCCCTGCCGCCATCCTCCAGCCGTCGCGGGTGAGGCCGGTCCCACATAAACCATAGCCAACTTGATTCAACAGTATTTGGCTTAGAATAGAAGAGTGAGACCCGAGGAAGCGCTCGATCTCTCCGTGTCCAGGCTCAATCGGGTCCGGCAGGAGATTGCCAAGATCATTGTCGGCCAGCAGGATGCGGTGGATGGCGTCCTCATCTGCCTGCTGGCGGGCGGTCACGTGCTGCTGGAAGGTGTTCCGGGCCTGGGCAAGACCACCTTGCTGCGGACCCTGGCGCGCGTACTGCATTTGAAGTACTCGCGCATTCAGTTCACGCCCGACCTGATGCCCGCCGACATCGTCGGCAGCATGATTATCGAAACCGACGACCGCGGATCGAAGTCGCTCCGGTTTCAGCCGGGTCCAATTTTTTCGAACCTGGTTCTGGCCGACGAAATCAACCGCGCCACGCCCAAAACCCAGTCCGCGCTGCTGGAGGCGATGCAGGAACGCACCGTCACTTCCGGCACCACCACGCACGAGCTGGAATTGCCGTTTCTGGTGATGGCCACCCAGAACCCGATCGAGATGGAGGGCACCTATCCGCTTCCCGAGGCCCAACTCGACCGGTTCCTGATGAAGATTCTGGTCGACTACCCGTCGCGTAGCGAGCTGAACCGCATCGTCGACCGGACCATCCAAAAAGAGGAGATCCACGTCGACCCGGTGCTCAACCAGCGGGAAATCCTTGAATTGCGGGCGGTCTGCCGCGAGGTCCTGGTCGCCCCGCACGTGCAGGAATTCGCGATCGACGTGGTCATGGCGACCCAGCCGGGCACGGAGCACTCGCACCCCCTGGCGGGAAAATATATCCGCTACGGCAGCTCGCCGCGCGGCGCGCAGGCGCTGGTCGAATGCGGCCGCGTGCGCGCGCTTCTGGACGGGCGGGGCCATTTGAGCACCGACGATGTTCAGGCGCTGGCGCCGGCGGTTCTGCGGCACCGCATCATCCTCAACTTCGACGCTCATGCCGACGGCCAGACTCCCGACACGCTGCTCAAAGAGATCATCCTGACGGTCAGGACGCCCGTGGCGGCTGAACGGTAGACGGACTTCGTGGCCACCGAGCCCATCATCGACAAGAGCTTTCTCGAAAAGCTCGAGCGGCTGACCATCCACTGGCGGAAGTCGTTTCCCGGGCTGGTGGGCGGCCACAACCGGTCCCGTTTCCCCGGACCCGGCCAGGAATTCCTGGATCATCGCCACTTCCATCACGGCGACGACCTCCGCGCGGTCAACTGGCGCGCCTACCTGCGCCTCGAAAAACTCTTCCTGAAGATGTTTCAAGTCGAGCCGCGCGTGCCAGTGCGCCTGCTGATCGACATCAGCCAGTCGATGGCCACCGGCGGCGTTGCCAAGTTCGACTACGCCCGGCGGCTGGCGGCGGCGCTGTGCTACATCGGCCTGGTGCGGCTCGACACGATCACCGTGTTTCCGTTCACCGACCGGCTGGGCGATCCCTTTATGTGCTGCGGCGGCCGGCACCGGCTGGCCCCCACCGTGGACTACCTGACGGCGCTCGCGCCCGGCGGGCGCACCAGCTATATGCAGGTTGTGCGCCAGTTCGTTTCAGCGAATCCGCAGCGCGGGCTGCTGATCATCCTGTCCGACTTCCTGGATGAGGAAGATTGCGCCCGCCCATTGCAGTTTCTCGCCGATTACGGCCACGAACTGCTGCTCATTCACCTGTGGGCCGAGGAAGATCGCACCCCGCCCTGGGACGGCGACCTCGAGCTGGTCGACGCCGAAACCGACGCGAAACTCGAAATCGCGTTTGGCCCGGACGCGCGCACCGCTTACACCGAGGCTTTCGACGACTGGGCGCGGTCGCTGCAAGAGACCGTCGTCCGGAAAGGCGGCCGCTACGTCGGCCTTTCCACCTCCATGGCCATCGAAGACGCGGTTTTCGGGCCGCTGGCCCGCTCGCGGGGGATTGAGTAATGTTCCTGCTGAACCTGTCGCTGGCCGAATTCCTCGCCCTGGCTTCGGCCGCCTCCGCGCTGGTGGTCGCCCTGTACCTGCTCGATCGCACCAGGCGTCGCCAGACCGTGGGCACGCTGCGCTTCTGGAACGTCGCCGAAAAAATCGCCGAGATGAAGCACCGCCGCCGGATCCAGCAACCCTGGTCGCTGATCCTGCAAATCTTCAGCATTCTCCTGCTGCTGGCGGCGCTGGCGCAGTTGCGTTGGGGATCCCTCGAGAGCGGCTCGCGCGACCACGTCATTCTGCTCGACACATCCGCCTGGATGGCCGCGCGCGGGCGCACCGGAACGCTGATGGACGAGGCCAAGGCCGCCGCGCTGGCCTATCTCCGCGCCATGCCCGCCCCCGACCGCGCCATGATCGTGCGCGCCGACGCCGTCGCCCTCCCGGCCACCCGCTTCGAGTCCAACCGCGCGGCGCTCGAGGAAGCCGTCCGCCAGACCCGTCCCGGCTCCGCCGCCCTCAGCCTGGACGAGGCCATCCGCTTCGGCCTTCAGGCGCAGCGCCTCGAGGGTCGCTCGCCCGGCGAAATCGTCTACGCGGGCGCCGGCCGCGTCCCCAAGCAGGACGCCGCGGCCCAGGTCTCCGCCGCGCGGCTTCGGGTGCTCCCGATCGGCGAGCCGGCCGACAACTGCGGCCTTCGCCGGATCAGCCTGCGCCGTTCGCACGCCGATCCGGCGGTCTGGGAGATCTTCGTCGCGGTGCGCAATTACGGACGCATGCCCCGCCAGGTGCCGCTCGCGCTGACCTTCGGCAACGCTCCCATCGGCGCCGACCGGCTCTCTCTCGCGCCGGGAGAAGAAGCCGGCGTCACCTTCCGATACCGCACCCGCGCCGCCGGGTGGATCGAGGCGCGCCTGTTGATTCAGGACGCCCTGGCCGAGGACAACCGCGCGCTGCTGGAACTGCCCGCCCAACCCGCCGTCCGCGTGCAGGTCTATTCGGACCAGCCCAATCTGCTGCGGCCCGTGCTGAGCGCCAACCCCAACGTCGCGGCGGTCTTCGCCAGCCCCAGCGCTTACAACCCGAAAAACGAGGCGCGCATCGTGGTCCTGGACCGGTTCCGGCCGCCCGCGCCCCCGGATGCCGACACCATGTGGATCGAGCCGCCCGCCGGCGCTTCCCCGTTCGTCGTCCTCGCGACGGTGAAGGAAACTCAACTGGAACGCTGGCACCCGGAGAACGCTCTCGGCGCGGGCTTGCGCACGCGCGACCTGAAGCTGGATAGCACTGAGGTCTTCACCGCGGCGTCCGGCGATTTGCCCATCGCCGACTGCGCCGCCGGACCCGTGATTCTGGCGCGGCCGGGCAAGCGCAAGTCCGTCGCTTTCGGCTTCCATCCCGGCCGCACCGCGATGCGCTTCGAATTGGCCACGCCGCTGGTGTTCGCCAACATTTTGCGCTGGATGGCGCCCGAGGTCTTCCGCCGCTGGGAGCTGAATGGCGGCAGCGTCGGCACCCTGACCACCCCCATGGAAGCCGGAACCGATCCGGCCGCAATCCAGGTCCTGGCCGCCGACAACCGTCCGCTGCCATTCACCATGCAGGACAACTCGTTGCGCTTTTTCACCGCCAGCCCGGGCACCGTGCGCGTCCTGGCCGGGGACCGCGAGACGGTCTACTCCCTCACCCTGCCCGAAGTGGCGGAAGCCCGCTGGGAGCCGCCGTCCCAGACCCTCCGCGGCGTGCCGCGCCCGGCCGGAACCGGGCCCGCCTCGCGCGACCTGTGGCAAGCGCTGGCCCTGGCGGGAGCGGCCGGATTGTTCGCCGAGTGGATGCTGTTCGGACGCGGCCTGGCCCCGCGCAGGAAGACCGCATGAGTTTCGACCGCGCCTGGGCCCTGCTCTTCATTCTTCTCCCGGCCGCCTGGGCCGCCTGGGAGTGGCGTCGCACCGCGCGCAGGTCCGCGCTCGCGCTGAAGGCGCTGGCGTTGGCATGCGTCATCCTGGCGCTGGCCGAACCGCGCTTGCGCGTGTACGAAACCAAGATGGCCGTCGCGATCCTGGTGGATACCTCTTCCAGCGTGTCCGAGCAGGATCTGACGCGCGCTTCCCAAACCGCCTCCTCCATCGAAAACGCGCGCGGCAGGCACTGGGCGCGCGTGATTCCGTTCGCGCGCTCGACGCGGCAGGTGGAAACGGGCGAACGCGCTTCCGCCGGGACGTTGCGTCACACCTCCGGCGAAGCGGGGCGGGCCACGGATCTGGAAACCGCTCTCCGCGAGGCCGTTTCGACTCTGCCCGCCGGCCTGGTTCCGCGCGTGGCGTTGATCTCCGACGGCAAAGAGAACCGCGGCAGCATCGCCCGCGGCGCATGGCTGGCCCAGCAGTTGGGCATCCCGGTCGATGTTTTCTCGCTAGCCGGGCGGCCCAAGCCGGGATTGACTCTCGAGACCGTCAGCATGCCCGCGGTCGCCTTCACGGGCGAGAAGTTCGCCATCGATCTGGTGGTCCAGTCGCCGCGCCGCGTCAGCGGGCTGATCGAAATCGGCGCGGAAGGCAAGCAGTTGGGATCGAGTCCGGTGGCCATCCAATCCGGCCCGAACCAGTTGCGGGTGCACACCAGCATCAACGAGCCCGGCGCCATCGAACTCACCGGCGCAATCCGCGCCGAGGGTCTCGGCGAGACTCGCTTCGCTCAGGCCATTACCCTGCGGCGTCCCAGGCTGCTCTACCTTTCGCAAGACCCTCCGGGCTCGGAAAAACACCTGCTCGACACCGTGCGCGCGGCCCAGTTCGAAGTCCAAACCACCCAGGACGCCCTCACCCCGAAGCTCGACGATTACCAGCTTGTGGTGTTCAACAACTGGGATCTGGAATCGCTCCCGGCGGCGCGCAAGACCCAGATCGAGGAGTACGTAAAGCAGGGCGGCGGGTTGCTGGTCATCGGCGGCGAGCGCAACATCTACCTCGAGAAAAAGCAAACCGCGGAAGACCCGCTCGAGCGCGCCATGCCCGCGAAACTGGCGCCGCCGCGGTCGCCCGAAGGCACCTGCGTGGTCATGATCGTGGATAAGTCGTCCTCCATGGAAGGCCGGAAGATGGAGTTGGCGCGCCTGGCGGCCATCGGCGTCATCGAGAATCTCCGCCCCGTGGACATGCTGGGCGTGCTGATCTTCGACAACTCGTTTCAGTGGGCCGTGCCCATCCGCCGCACCGAGGACAAGGCTCTGCTCAAGCGCCTGGTCTCGGGCATCATGCCCGACGGCGGCACCCAGATCGCCCCCGCGCTCTCGGAAGCCTTTCGCAAGATCATTCCGGTAAAGGCGACCTTCAAGCACATTGTCCTGCTGACCGACGGCATCTCCGAGGAGGGCGACTCGATCGGCGTGGCCAAGGAAGCCGCCCTTCAGCGCGTCACCATCTCGACGGTTGGCTTGGGACAGGACGTGAATCGCGCCTACCTCGAGAAGGTCGCCACCTTCTCCCGCGGCAAAGCCTACTTCCTCACCGACCCTTCCGGACTCCAGCAGATCCTGCTGCGCGACGTTCTCGAACACACCGGCTCGACCACCGTCGAGAAAACCGTCGCCCCGGCCGTGCTCCGGAAAGTCGAGATTCTCGAGGGCGTCGAGATGGAGTCGGCGCCGCCGCTCAAAGGCTATGTGCGGTTCATCGCCAAGCCCTCCGCCGAGACCATCCTGAAGATCGATGAGAAGGAACCGCTGCTGGCCCGCTGGCAGTATGGTCTGGGCCGCGCGATCGTCTTCGCTTCCGACGCCAAGAGCCGCTGGGCCGAGAACTGGGTGGCTTGGAAGGGTTACGACCGCTTCTGGGCCAACGTCGCGCGCGACCTGCTGCCGCATTCGCAGTCCGGCGAAGCGACGGTCGAATACGACAGCGCCAACGGCGAGCTGGTGGTCGATTACCGCCTGGGCCGCCACGCCGAAGCCCCGGCCGCCATCCCCGACATTTTCGTGTTCGGCGCCGACGGCTTCCAGCGTCCGGTCGAAGTGCGCAAGGTCGGCGAGGGCGCCTACCGCGGCCGCGTCGCGGTGGGCGACCGCCAGGGCCTGTTCCGCGTCCGGCCGCTAGCCGAATCGCGCGTATTTTCCGAGGTGGGGTTATACCGCGCGGTGGACGAGTTGCGCGAGTACGGCAACGACGAACTACTGCTCCGCCGCGTCGCCGAATTCACCGGCGGCCGCTTCAATCCCCGCCCCGCGGACGTCTTCGACGCCGCCGGCCGCGTCATCCCCTCGACCCTGCGCCTATGGCCCGGCCTGCTCGCCCTGGCGATCCTCCTAAACCTGGTCGAACTCCTCCTGCGCAAATGGCGCGGCGTCGCCGAAACCCTCCGCAAACCATAGGAGGGTGGGCTTCAGCCCGCGCGGAGCTTTAGCTCCGCTCTTCGCCCATCCCGCGACAGATATAGCGTCTATAGCAGATGTGGCGTATAATGGCCATGGGAGGGCGCGATGTCGCCCAAAAATCAAGCTCTGGCAATCTCCGAAAGCGACGAGCAACAGATTCTGGATCTTTACCACAAGATCCAGCGCAGCCGCGCAAGGCTTGTCGGCTCGGACGGGAGAACCGAGAACTTGCCGATTTCGCTCCACGGGTTCCTGTCGAAACTGATCGCCGGCCTAAGTGAGGGGCAGTCCGTGGCGATTGTGCAGAACGATGCCCAGTTGACCACAGTGGAGGCGGCACGAATGTTGGGTGTGTCGCGGCAGTTCCTGGTCCAGGTGCTGGAACGCGACGAAATGCCGTTCCACATGGTAGGCGCCCACCGCCGCGTTTACGTGCGCGACCTGCTGGCGTACAAAGCGAAGAGGGACACGAAGCGACACCAGATCCTCGACCAACTGACCCGCGCTGAAGCCGAAGACGGCCTGTACGATCTGGAACTGCCGGATGATCGCGCTGAGTAACCAGTACACCATCGTCCTCGACACCTGCGTGCTGGCCCCGATGCCGCTCTGCGACACGTTACTGCGGCTGGCTGAAGAACCGGCAACTTACGTTCCGAAATGGTCCGACGACATCTTGCGCGAACTTCGATCCACGCTCATAAAGATGGGCTATGCGCCGGCGCAGGCCGAGCGCCGGATCGAGGCGATGAGCGCCGCCTTCGAGGACGCCAAAGTCACCGGCTACGAGAATCTTGTCCCATCACTGACGAATGACATCAAGGATCGGCACGTTCTCGCCGCCGCCGTCCGCTGCCAAGCGCACGCCATCGTCACCAGCAACGTCAAGCACTTCCCGCTCGAGTCCACGGCGCCCTACGACGTCGAGGTGCTCACGCCCGACGAGTTTCTGGTGCGCCAGTTCTGTCGCGACCAGGATCGCGTCATTGAGAAACTTCAAGATCAGGCCAGGGCTCGCCAGATTCGCACCGAAGAACTTCTAGCGCTCCTGGCCAAACGTGTGCCGGAACTCACGCAACGCGTTCGCGATGCGTCGCGCTCCCGATAGAGGTGCAGTACCTTCGAAGTTCCGAGCGCTATTGCCGTCGCCCGCAGCGGTTTGGTTAGACGATTGCTTGGGTCACGCGTAGATCAGGCGACGACCTTTGGGCTCTGGAACCGGATCGCCAAACTCATTCGCCGTCTCGACCCAGAGACGAATAGCTTCCTGTGCGCTGGCGAGCGCCGCCTCCTGGGTGGGACCGTGCGCCGCGCACCCAGGGAGTTCGGGCACTTCGGCGACGAAAACTTCGTCCTCTTCACTCCAATAAATGATGACCTCGTACTTGTTCATTCGACTTCACCAAGCGCGTTTCTGCCTTCCCGCTGCAGGTTAATTCTCTCCTCTACCCCAGCCTTCCGAAAACGGATAGCCGCATCGGACGTGCCGCTCAGGAGCCGGCGAAGTGTCTTGGCGCCACTCACGGCAACATTGTACCGCCCTCAATGCCACGGTGCGACATCCGCCCAACGTCAGGCGTCCGCGGCGGCGGAGCGCCGTCGCGGCGATGGGCTCCGCCTTCGAACGTCTTGTCACCTTAGGGTCTGTCAAGAAACAACGGTTCCAACCGCTCCCTGACG
>JAUYBU010000112.1 GCA_030693045.1 Bryobacterales bacterium
ACATAGCCGGGGTGCATGGCAGCCTCCTGTTCTGAGCAGCGAGCGTGAGAACTTGTAGAAAAAACCTGGGGACACGCCTGTGGGGTAGATCAAGCGATGGTTTCCGTGAAGCCAGCCCGGAGTGTCCCCCGGGGGGCTCACAGCCTCTGAGCGACGCGCTGGTATTCATCGAGGTCGGCGGCTGGTCGCCGGCCATGGTCATTCTCGACGCGATGGAGAAGGCCTCCCGGGTGCGGGTTCTCCAGGCCGAGTTGAATGACCAGCCGGGCGTGTGTTTGAAGCTTGCAGGGGATCTCGGCGATGTCCAAGCGGCCGCCGAAGTCGCCAGTTCCATCGCCGGGGCGATGCGGACCGCGATCGTCGTGGATGTGATCGCGGGACCGGACCCGGCGGCGCGGCCGGCCTACGAGGCCAAGGCCGATTTCAACGCTTTGTTCGAGCAGGCCACGGTGCAGATTCCGCCGGCGGCCCGGAAAAGAGAGAAGACCATGTCGCAGCAGTCGAGTTTTGCCGTCGGATTAATCGAGACGCAGGGGTTTACGGCGGTCTTTGAGGCCATCGACACAGCGGTGAAGACGGCGAATGTCGAGGTGCTGGCTCGCGAGAAACTCGGCGGCGGCTACATCACCGTGCTCATCAAAGGCGACGTGGCCGCCGTGACCGCCGCCGTCGAAGCCGGCAAGGCGCGCGTCGAGGGCCTCGGCAAACTGATTGCCGCCCACGTCATCCCGAGCCCCTCTCAAGCCGTGCTTTCCCTCTTGCCGAAGCTCTGACTCGCGCGTTCTCACATGTCCATGTAGGGCATGGGCGGCACTTTGCCAAGAAGCCGCGAGTACACTGTCAGCGCCCCGCGGTGATGCGCCGTGTGGTCCGCCAGCGCTCCGAGAACGGTGAACCTGGGCTGCCCGCCCATGATTGGCCCCGGCGGCAGCAATTCGGCCCATTCCGCCTCGGTGTGCCCTTCGATGGCCGCTTTGGCTTCGGCCCAAGCCTTTTCTATCCACGCTCGCGCGGCGCCGAGCGACGTCACACATCGCATGTCCTTGTCCATCCGCTCGAAGTCCAGATCGAAACCGTTGGCGGCAAAAGCGCCCTGGATGAACCAGTCGACTGTCTGCGCCACGTGTGCGACCAACTGCACCACCGTGTACATGCCCTCCTTGGGGGCGAAGGCGGAGTCCGCCTCCTCCAAAACCCGCGTCGAACGGTCGAAGTACTCCTTCGCCGCTCCAAGTTCGCCCAACATCGTCGCTTTGGACATGGACGTCTCCCTCCGTCTTCCATCATCGCCCGAAAGACGGCCGACGGCAACAGATTGGATGTGCGACCATGGGCAAATCAAGGACAAGCCATGAGGAGCAAATTGATGTTCGCGACGATCCTGATGGGCGCCTCGGCGCTCGACGCTCAAACCGAATGGGAGAACCCGGTCAAAAAGGCGCTGCGCGAGGGCAAGCCGGTGGTGGGGCTCACCATCTCGGTTCCCAGCACGGAGGTGGCCTTGCAGGGCGCGCGCCTGGGATTCGACTTCCTGTGGATCGAGATGGAACACAGCGCGATCACGCTGGAAACCGCGCGGAACATGATCCTGGCGACGCAGGGAAGCAAGACCGTTCCGATCATCCGCGTGCCGGTCAACGAGCTTTGGACCGCCAAGCGGGCGCTGGACATCGGCGCGCTGGGGGTGATCTTCCCGTTCACTTCGACGCCCGAGCTGGCGCGGCAGGCGGTGGCCGCCTGCAAGTACCCCCCGCTCGGGCAGCGCGGTTCGGGCCCGTCGCTGGCCGCCATGCGCTGGCCGGCCCCGGGCGGCTACCCCGATTTTGCCGACAAGAACGCGATGGTCATCATCATCATCGAGCGGAAGGAAGCCGTGGACCGGATCGACGAAATCGTCTCCGTGCCGGGCATCGACGTGGTGTTCATCGGGCCCAGCGACCTTTCGCACTCCTACGGTTTTCGCGGCCAGCAAACGCCCGAGGTGAAGGCCGCCATCACCAAGGTGGTCGCCGCATGCAAGCGCCACAAGGTCCCGGTGGGACGGACCGCGGGCGCCGCCGACATGGCCGAATTCTTCAAGGAAGGGTTCCAGTTCTTCCAGGCGCCGACCGAGCTGGTGGCAATGGCCGCCGGGGCGCGGCCCATCGTCGAGGCCGCCGCCAAAATTCAACCGGCGCGATGAGAGCAGAGCGCCCGCCGGGCCCCGGGCGGCGCGCCGACGACGGCATTCTAAGCGCGTCATCTCGGAAGTTCACTCACGTATTGCCAGGGCGGAGACCCGCCCCGTCGGCGCACTGCTCAACTACATGAGCCAGCTTCTCGCGGGTGACCCAGAGGTGGCGACAAGTAGTCCCGCGGATTGCCGATGGGGTCGAGGATTGTCTCCGAGTGATGATTCGGGAGTTGGCCCCTACAGTGCGGCGTCAGGATCTGTCCTCCCCCCGCCAGGGGTTGCCTGTCGCCCGGGCCGGGGGTGGACTTATTCGCAAGGAATTCCGCGGGAGTGACGATGTCCACGCCGCGAAACGGATGAAGAACCAACAGGTCATGGGCGCCGGTCACGATGACGTCCGCGCCTGCTGTCGGAGCACATGCCAGGATATGGTCATCCTCCGGGTCCCGTGCCGCCCGCACTTGTTGCAGATGCACCACCCAATGAGCGGCAGTCCGCACCCGGTGCCCGAACGGCAGAGCCGATTCCTGAACCAGGACCAGTATCCGCTGGAGGAAGCCCAACAGCGCTTGCTGGCGTTATGGAAGGACCGACCACTGGTGAGCCGACGGGTGCTGGCCTACGATACCACCAACTATTACACTTTCATCGCCAGCACCAATGAGCGTAATACACTGGCTCAGCGCGGTCACCCGAATCAGGCTATGCTCGGCATTCGGTCGCGCCTCCCTCCGTCCGATGGAAAAGACAACCAAGCGTCTCGCGACGATTCCCGCTTCACGGCGGAACCCCGCCGCCCCTAACTCGGAGTTGACGAAGCGTACGATATATCGTACGATCAGGGCGTGGACAACATCACGGCCAGCCGGGCCCGCGAGCGGCTATATCGCCTGTTGGACGAAGTCACGGCTTCCCGGGAACCGGTTCTCATCTCCGGCCGGCGTGGCAGCGCGGTCCTGGTGTCCGAACAGGACTGGCGGTCCATCCAGGAAACATTGTACCTGCTCTCCGTTCCGGGGATGCGGGAATCCATCCGGGAGGGTATGGCCACTCCCGTCTCCAAGTGCGCGTCCCACCTGAAGTGGTAAGCTGGCGGCTCGTCTTTACCGCCCAAGCCGGGCGGGACGCGAAGAAACTCGCTGCCGCGGGACTGCGACCCCGGGCCGAGGAACTCCTCGAAATCCTCCGCCAGAATCCGTTTCAGAGTTCCCCTCGATTCGAACGTTTGGCCGGCGACCTGCGCGGCGCCTTTTCGAGGCGGATCACCATCCAGCACCGCCTGGTTTACCAGGTGCTGCAGCAGGAACGGGTCGTGAAGATCCTGCGGATGTGGACGCACTACGAATGACAGCCCTTCGCCGCCGAGCCTGCCGGCGAGTCTGGCTATGCCGCGCGTGTGCCCGTGTGGCACAATTTCGGCGATGAACCGCCGCGACTTTCTTTCCACCCTCGGCGGAGTCACCATTTGCTCCGCCGCGCCCGCCGCAAGGCGCCACAACATCATCCTGATCCTGGCCGACGACATGGGCTTCTCCGACATCGGCCGCTTCGGCTCCGAGATCGCGACGCCCAACCTGGACCGCCTGGCGCACGAGGGTACCCGGCCGCCTATCCCACCGGGACGCAGGGCCGGAACGTCTTCGAAGGCCTGGGGGTAAACGTGCAGGCCCTCGCGCTGAACGAGACCTGGACCTTTGCGGAGCACGTGCGGGCCACCTCCCGACTGGAGGCGCACAACCTGCAATTCAAACACCCCAGTCTCCACCGGTCCAACGCTTCCTACAATCGCAATGCGCCGACCCAGGCCGGCGTGGTCACGGGCCCCCGCGGAGTCTGGCCGGAGTACGGAAACTCTCATGCGACCCTGCAACCGGGAGGCCGCATCGAGTTCTGAAATCCGTCTCAACTGGTGAAGAAGCGCTCGGCGTTGTCGCGCAGGAGCAGCGCGCCGATTTCGAGCGCTTCCTTGTCGGAGCAGAAACCGTCGCGGGTTTTTTCGGCCAGGACGCGGGCCACGTTGCGACGGGCCATTTTGGCGTGCGCGTAGGTGAGTTCCGGAAAGCGGTAGTCGCCTCCGAAGGCGAAGATCTTGTTGACCGGGATGGTCTCCAGGTACTCGTGCAGCGTGCGGCAGGCCACGGCCGGGGAGATCACGTGCACCCAGCAAAAATCCACAAAGACGTTGGGGAAGAGCTTGCCCAGCACGGAAAGCTCGCCCTGGTAGGGGTAGCCGATGTGGAACAGGTCGAAGCGGGTTTTCGGGAACAGGTAGAAGAGGTTGGTGAGGTGCGTGGGGTTGGAGTTGGTGAGCCAGCCGCCGTTGCCGGCAGTGAGGCCGGTGTGGATCTGGACCGGCAGCCGGTGCGCCTCGGCCAGTTTCATGACGTGGTGGAACATGTGGTCTTCGAGCTTGCGGAAGGGACGGTCGACGTAGGAGCGGAAACCGGCGGGAGCTTTGCGCTCGCCGCGCATGAGCGCGTCGAAGTCGCGTGAGGCCTCCGCCTCTGTGACCTCGTCGTAGCGCAACTCGCGCGAGTAGGCCAGGGTGCTCTTCACCGCCACCATGCCCACGTCGAGGCTTTGCCGAAAGCTCTTTTCGGCGGCCTGTTTGAGGCCCGCCAGCGAGGTGATCGATACATCGGTGAGCTTCTCGGCCGCGCTGACGCCGCTGGCGCCGCCCGGCGCGATGAAGCGGTCGAACTTGCGCGCCACGCGGAAGAACTCGGGGTCCAGCTTGGCCGGGGCGGCGTTGTAGTTGTCGTCGACCACGGCGAAGCGGATCCTGGCGCGCTCCTTCATCACGTAACGGTAGAGCCCCGGTTTATTGCGGGCCAGGATGGCGGCGTTGATGCCGGGCAGGGTCTGAGCGGAGATCTCCGGGAAGCCGTAGATGTCCTGGATGGCCGTGCGCAGAGCCTGGCCGTAGCCGGTGAAGCGGGCGAGTTTCCAGTAGGGCTCGAAGAGCCGCCAGCGCTCGGCCAGCGGAGTTTCAGGCGTGTTTATCCGTTCCAGGGACTCGCGCGGCAGGCCGGCCGAGGTGACGTCGTTCATGGCGTAGTGGCCGGCCAGGGTGAAGAAGTCGGCGGGCTGCGCGATGCGCGCCTCCTCCGGGAGCAGGTGCTCGTGCGAGTCCACGATCTCCATGTCGTCGAAAGCCTCCACCAGGCGCAGCTCAAGCGGACTGCCCGCGGGGAGGGCGCCAAATAGCGCCGAGTGGCTCATAAAAGAACGTCTGTCCATATCTACTCCGGGAACGGCCACACCCGCTCAATGGTCCGGCTGAGGATCCAACTTTTATCTTCCGCATTCAGGAACGGCATGTCGTCGCGGACCACGCGCAGGGCCTGGGCGTAACTGGCGCGCTGCAGGACGATGGGCCAGTCGGTGGCCCACATCAGCCGTTGCGGCCCGAAGGCGGCGTGAAGCCGCTTCACGTGTTCCTGCGCATCCCGGTACGGATACGGCTCGCGGGAGAGCGACCAGGTGTGCGAGATTTTGACGAAGACCTTGGGGAAGCGCGCCAGGGCGATGAGCTTGTCGAGTTCCCGCGGCTGGTCGATGGGGCAATCGGCCATGTGATCGATGAC
>JAUYBU010000118.1 GCA_030693045.1 Bryobacterales bacterium
CGGCGGCGGCATGGTCAGCGTCAAGATGGACGGCCAGAAGCGGCTGCTGGACGTGAAGATCGATCCCGAAGTGGCCGGCGACGTCGAGATGCTGCAGGACCTGATTCTGGCCGCCGCGAACGAAGCTTTCAAGAAAGCCGAAGACGAATCGCAGCAGAAGATGTCTGGCATGCTGGGCGGTCTCGGCCTGCCGCCCGGAATGTTCTAAGCGATGCCCGATTTCGCCGAACCCCTCGCCCGCCTGATCCAGGAATTCAAGCGCCTGCCCGGCATCGGGCAGAAATCGGCGCAACGGCTGGCCTTCCACGTCCTGCGCGCGCCGCGCGACAGCGCCGGACGCCTGGCGCAGGCCTTGCTGGACGTCAAGGACAAGCTCGGCCTGTGTGCGGTCTGCAACAACATTTCGGATGCCGAGTTGTGCCCCTTTTGCCGGGATCCGCGCCGCGACCCTTCGCTGGTCTGCGTGGTCGAGGAGCCGCACACCATCGCGGCGATCGAATCCACGCGGGAATTCCAGGGGCAGTACCACGTTCTGCACGGCACGCTTTCGCCCCTGCGCGGTATCGGCCCCGAGCAGTTGCGGATCAAGAACCTGATCGAGCGCCTGGAAGGCGGCCAGGTCAAGGAGATCATTCTCGCCACCAACCCGACCGGCGAGGGCGAGGCCACGGCGGCCTACCTTTCGCGCCTGCTGAAGCCGCTCGGCGTCAGGGTGACGCGCATCGCCATGGGCATCCCGGTGGGCAGCGATCTGGAATTCGCCGACGAAGTCACGATGTCCAAGTCGCTCGAAAACCGCCGCGAGATGTAAATGGGGACAGTAACAAATAACCCCTTTTCCGGGTCGCAAGTCCTTGTGAACACAGTCTCAAGGCTGCGCCAACCGGAAAAGGGGTTATTTGTTACTGTCCCCATTTACGGGGGCGGTTATTCGGTTTTTACCAGGTCGGCGGGGCGGCGCGGGGGAATTGCGGGGCGGGTGCGCCGCGGCTGCTGTTGGTTGACGTCGGTTTCGTTCTTGTTCTCCTTGCCCAGAGGCGTGCCCTGTCCCTGGTCCCACCAGACGGTGGACTCGACGGCGTACTTGGAAACCAGATCCATCAGGACTTGAACGTTCTTTGCCTCGTCGCGGCTGAAGCGGCGGCCTTCGCCGTTGAGAGTCATCGTCGCGGCCGACATGTCGATGTTGTAGGTCTGCGATTTGACGGGCTTGTACTTTCCCGCGGTGTCCTTGGTGCCACTCGAGATCACCCAGCTCAGCTTGTGATCGGAAGGGCTCCAGGTGATCGACTCCAGGCGCCGCGGGGACTTCGCCTCGGCGCCGTACACCACCGCGCCGGCCGCCAGCAGGGCCATGACGCCAAGAATCCGGGTAGATGTCATACGGGTCACTTTCCTATTCTACGACTCCCCGCCGCTTCTGCCTACAATGATGAGGTGGCCCGCGATACGGTTGCAAGACGTTTCTTCGTGCACGGACGGGTGCAAGGGGTGGGGTTCCGGTACTTCGCCCAGCGCCAGGCCGGCGAATTGGGTGTCACGGGCTATGCACGCAACCTGGACGACGGCCGCGTGGAAGTCTATGCGGCGGGCTCGCGCGAGGCCGTGACGGAACTGGCCCGCATGCTCGGCCAGGGGCCCCGTTGGTCGGACGTGCGGGGCGTCGAAGAATTGGACACGAGCCTGGAGAACTGTTCCGGATTTCGAATCAAGGATTGAGAATGGATCTGAAAAAACTCATACGCGAAGTGCCCGGCTTCCCCAAACCGGGCATTCTCTTTTACGACATCACCACGCTGCTGAAGGACGCGGCCGGTCTGGCCGCGGTCATCGGCGCGCTGAAGGCGCGCTATGCCGCGACGCCCATCGACCTGGTCCTGGGCATCGAGGCGCGCGGTTTCGTCTTCGCCCCGGCCCTGGCCTGTGCGCTCGGCAAGGGGTTCGTGCCGGTCCGCAAGCCGAACAAGCTGCCCGCCGAAACGGTGCGGGCCGAATACGCCCTCGAGTATGGAACCGACGCGCTGGAAATCCATAAAGACGCCGTCGAGCCGGGCCAGAAGGTCCTGATTGTCGACGACCTGCTGGCCACCGGAGGCACCGCCGCCGCAGTGGCCGGGCTGGTCGAGAAGCTGGGCGGAACGGTGGCCGGGCTGGCCTTTGTGGTCGAGCTGGACTTCCTCGGCGGCCGCGAAAAGTTGGCCGGCCGCGACGTCTTCTCGCTGGTTCGCTACGACAAATGAGCGGCACGCCAAGGCGAGCGAGCGTGCGCGCGCTCGCCAAGCTCAATCTCAGTCTCAAGGTGCTGAACAAGCGCCCGGACGGCTACCACGAGTTGCGGACCGTCTTCCAGACGGTTTCGCTCGCCGACAGCATCGACATCGAGTTCACGCCCGGGCGCCGGTCGGAGGTCGAACTGGTCTCGGACGTGGACATTCCCGACAACCTGGTCGAGCGCGCCGCGCGCCTGGCGATGGAAGCGTTGCGGATTCGAGGGCGCGCCCGTTTTCGGCTGACCAAGCGCATTCCGGCGGGCGCGGGCCTGGGGGGTGGATCGAGCGACGCGGCCGCGGTGTTGCTGGCCTTGCCCGCGCTGGCGGGCAAGCGCGTGGACCTGGAGACGCTGGTCGAGCTGGGCGGGCGGCTGGGCAGCGACGTGCCGTTCTTCCTGTTGGGCGGCGGGGCGGTCGCCGTGGGGCGCGGCACCGAGATTTATCCATTGCCGGACGTTCCGGCGCGGCAAGGACTTGTGGTGATGCCGCCGGTCCAGGTCTCGACGCCGGACGCCTACCGCGCACTGCGGCGCGAATTGACACCGGCCGCCGGGTCACGTACCATTAATAGTTTCCAGGCTCTTGTCTGGCGGCTGGTTTGCGGTGTGCCGGATGGGGCCTGGGAGGAACCGCTGGAAAACGATTTCGAAGCCGTCGTCTTCGCCCAGTATCCTCAACTGAAATCGATTAAGCGGAAACTCCGGAAACTGGGGGCGCGACCCGCGATGCTGACCGGTAGCGGCGCCGCGCTGTTCGGACTGTTTCGCTCCCGAAGCGAGGTGGCTGACGCGGCTGCCGCCCTGCCGGAGCAGGACGTGTTTCCGATCGCCACCGTCGGCCGCGCCCGCTACCGGGCGATGTGGTGGAAATGCCTTGGGGCGCACCTGGGTCGAAAGTCCTGGCCGCCCGAGGGCCGGTATTCGTGAGAGCCGGTGCGGGCTATGAACTCATACAGACTCAAGGTGTTCAGCGGAAGCGCCAACCCGGCGCTGGCCGACGAGATCTGCCGGTCGCTGGGCACCGAATTGGGACAGTGCTCGACGCGCAGTTTTGCCGACGGCGAGATCTACCTGCAGATTCTCGAGAATGTGCGCGGCGCCGACGTGTTCGTGGTCCAGCCGACCTCGACTCCGGTGGACCGCCACCTGTTCGAGCTGCTGCTGATGATCGACGCGCTGAAACGGGCCTCGGCGGAGCGTATCACGGCAGTGTTACCATATTATGGGTATGCCCGCCAGGACCGCAAAGACCGTCCCAGGGTTCCGATCTCGGCCAAATTGATCGCCAGTCTGCTGGAAACGGCCGGGGCGGACCGGGTGCTGGCGCTGGATCTGCACGCCGCGCAGATCCAGGGATTCTTCGACATTCCGGTGGATCACCTGTTCGTGACGCCGGTGATGATCGAATACCTGGAGGGTCTCGCGATTCCGGATCTGACCGTCGTGTCGCCGGACGCGGGCGGCGTCGAGCGCGCGCGGGCTTTTGCCAAGCGGCTGAGCGCGCCGCTGGCCATCATCGACAAGCGGCGGGTCGAAATGAACGTGGCCGAGGTGATGCACATCGTGGGCGACGTGGAGGGCCAGAACTGCCTGATGGTGGACGACCTGATCGACACCGCCGGCACGCTGGTCAAAGGCGCCGAGGCGCTCCAGAAGGCTGGAGCGGCGAGCGTGCGCGCCTGCGCGACGCACGGGGTGCTGTCGGGAGACGCGGTCGAGAGAATCGAGAACTCGCCGCTGGTGGAAGTGGTTTTGAGCAATTCGATCCCGCTCCGGGACGCGGCCCTGCGGTCGGCCAAGATCCGGACGCTGTCGGTGGCGCCGCTGCTGGCGGGGGCCATCAAGGCGATCCACGAGTGCGGATCGGTGAGCACGCTGTTTGTTTAGGACCGCTCCCTGACGGTCGCGGCTCGGTGCGCGTTATCGAGCCGCGACTGGGTGCCCTCTGGGCAAGGAGCGGTTGAAATGGGTTTTGAGGAGTCGGAATGAAGCTGGAGATAACCATCACCGCCGAGTTGCGTGACTCGCGTGGGAAGAACGAAGCCCGCCGTCTGCGAGTCGGCGGCAAGATCCCCGCCGTGGTGTATGGCGCGCGCCAGGAGCCGGTGGCGGTGGCGGTGAGCCCGAAAGAACTGAACCGGATTCTGCGCAGCAAGTCCGGCCATAACACGATTTTCAACATCGACATCCAGGACCGGGAGAACTCGCCCGTGATGATCGTCGATTGGCAAAAAGATCCGGTGCGGGACAACCTTCTGCACGCGGACCTGAAGCGCATCGACCTGACTCAGCGGATCGCCGTGAAGGTGCCCGTACACACGATTGGCGAGCCGAAGGGCGTCAAGCAGGAAGACGGCCTGCTGGAGCTGGTGACGCGCGAGATCGAAATCGAGTGTCTGCCGGAGGAGATCCCCGAGGAGTTCGTCATCGACGTGGTCGAGTTGATGCTCGGCCAGAGCCGCCGCGCCAGCGACGTCGTGATGACCGGCTCGATGCAGTTGCTGAGCGCGCCGGACACGGTGATCGCGCACGTCATCGCGATGCGGGTGGTGGAAGAGGTCAAGCCGGAAGAGGTGGCCGCCGATGCCGCCACGCCCGCCGCCGCCGCCGAGCCCGAGGTGATCAAGAAGGGCAAGAAGGAAGAAGAGGGCGAGGCCGAGGTGAAGAAGAAGAAGTAGCCCGCCTTCGGCCGCGGCCCGGGATGCTTGAGTGGAACCCTCCGACAGCGTTGGTCCCTGGCTGATCGTCGGGCTGGGCAATCCCGGTCCCGAGTACAAGTGGACTTATCACAACCTGGGGTTCCTGGTTGTCGAGCGAGTGGCCGAGCGCAACGGAATTCATCAGGCGCGCCGGGTGTGGGGGGCGCTGGTGGCGGAAGGCGCGATTTCCGGCCAGCCGGTTTTGATCGCCAAGCCGCAGACGTTCATGAACCTGAGCGGTAATTCGGTGCGGCTGCTGGTGGAAAAGTACGCCGTCGCCTCCGGGCGGCTGGTGCTGATCTTTGACGAATTGGCCCTGGAGTGGGGCACGCTGCGGATCCGGCCGAAAGGCTCGGCCGGGGGGCATCACGGTGTCCAGGACGTTATTCGCGGCCTTGGAACGAACGAGTTCGCCCGGGTTCGCCTGGGCATACATCCCGGCCATCCCGTCTCCGACGGGGCGGCCTTCGTGCTCGCGCCCATCAAGCGCGCGCAAAGAAAGGAACTGGACCAACTGCTGGACCAAGCGGCTCAAGCAGTGGAATCCATAATCGCCGAAGGCGTCGAAAAGTCCATGACGAAATTCAATCGTCGCGCCCAAGGTTCTATTCCAGAGGAAGCATGAGGATTTACGAAGAGATGTTCATCCTTCGGCCGGACGCGGTCGAGGAAGAGGTAGACGCCTACGTCGAGCAGGTCAAGCAGTTGATCGCCGCCGGCGGCGGAACCATCGACAAGGTCGAGAAGTGGGGCAAGCGGAAGCTGGCCTACCGCGTCGCCAAGCGCGAGGAAGGCATTTACGTCCTGTTGCAGATCAGTTGCGGACCGGATCTGGTGAAGGAACTCGAGCGCCGGATGAGGGTTTCCGACCTGGTGCTGAAGTACCTGACGGTGCGCATCGACGAGAAGATGAAGCGCGTGGAAAAGCGCCGCAAGGCGCGCGAGAAGCGCGCCGCCCGCAAGCCCGCCCCGTCCACGGCGGCTCCGGGCGCGCCCACGGCGGAACAGTTGATGGCCGGAGCCGAGGCTCCGGGCGAGAAGGCATAGGCGGAGGAGACCGACATGGCGGAAATGACCAGAGGTGGAAGGCCGGGGGCCGCGAGCCAGAGGCCAACGGGCGGCGACAAGGCGATCGTCACGCAGAGGAAGCAGTACTTCCGTCGCAAGAAGGTGTGCCGTTTCTGCGTCGACAAGATCGACGATGTCAACTACAAGGATACGAAGCTCCTGATGGCGTTCATCTCCGAACGCGGCAAAATCGTTCCGCGCCGCATATCGGGCGTGTGCACGCCGCACCAGCGCCGGCTGAGCGAAGCGGTCAAACAGGCGCGCAACATCGCGTTGGTGCCGTTCGCGTGCCAGAGTTGATCCGGCGGCTGAAACGGTAGATCAACGAGGAGATTGTCATGGAAGTCATCTTGAGAGCGGACGTCGAAAAGGTCGGCAGCCGGGGCCAGGTGGTGAAGGTGGCGAACGGGTACGCCCGTAACTACCTGCTGCCCAAGCACCTGGCCGTGGCGGCCAGCGAATCCAACAAGAAGATTGTCGAGCAGGAACGCCAGGCGCATGTGCGCCGCGAGGCGAAGGACAAGAGCGGCGCCGAGGACCTGGCCAAGCTGATGGCCGGGATTAGCGTCACCATCGCGCACAAGGCCGGCGAGCAGGACCAACTGTTCGGCTCGGTCACGTCCAAGGACATCGCCGAGGCGCTCGAAAAACGCAATTTCACCATCGACCGCAAGAAGATACATCTCGACGAGCCCATCCGGCAGTTGGGCGAGTTCAAGGTTCCGGTCAAGCTGCACCGCGATGTGACCATCGAGATCGGCGTTCAGGTCGTCAGAGAAGAGGAGTAACCCCGGAGGCGGCCGTGGGGACCTATCCCGATCCCAGCCAATACGCTCACGCTTCGGCCCGCGATCTTCTCGATGCCGCGGCCAAGGGCTACATCGGCCTGGATTGCCGCCTGCTGCACGCGCTGGTGGACCACCCAGCAAAGTCTCTGCCGGACTTGCTGCGGTTTGCGATGGAGCAGCGCCCGGACGACCGGGTGCTCCTGGAAGAGGACCTGATCTCCATCTTCCGCCACCTGAAGACGCCCGAGGCGCTGCCGTTTTTCGTCGAACTGGTCCGTCGCCAGCCGTTCGACATTCCGGATGAACTGGTCGAGGCGTTTGCGCTTTTCCCCGAGCGGTCTTCGCAACTGCTGCTCGACC
This sequence comes from Bryobacterales bacterium, assembly GCA_030693045.1. Taxonomy (GTDB): domain Bacteria; phylum Acidobacteriota; class Terriglobia; order Bryobacterales; family Bryobacteraceae; genus JACQZT01. The sequence continues at coordinate 7,185 of JAUYBU010000118.1, forward strand.
TGTACCAGGAATTGGGAGAGAAGGAAGGCGTTGAAGTGGCCTTCCTTCTGGCTTCGCTTCGGGTGCGCGATCCGCGCACTCTCGAGTTCCTGGTGCGCCGTCTGGAATCCGACCCCGCCGACGCGGCTTTCTGCCTTGGCCTGTACGGCGACCCCGCCGCCAAACCCCAACTCGAGAGATTGCTGGCCTCGCTCGACGACAGCGGCGAGCAAGCGAAATGGATTCGCGGGAGCGTCGAGAATGCCCTTGCCGATATCGACCTGCCCGAGCCCCGCGTCGAACACCCGGTCTTCGACATCTGGGAGGAATACCTGGACCAGGCCGAGCCGCAGTTCTCGATTCTGAGCGATGCCGAGCGCCTGGACCTACTTTCCAGCCCGTCGGCCGAGTTTCGGGCGGGGGCGGCCGAGAGCTTCTGGAATGACGAGCTGAGTGAGGCGGCTCGCGACAGGCTGTTCGAGACGGCGCGGCGGGACGAAGACGCCACGGTTCGCGCGCGCGCCTGGGAGGCGCTCGCCGGCGCTGTCGAGCGGCCCGAGATTCGGGAATCGATGCTGGCTCGGCTGGCCGACCCGGACGCGCCCCTGGAGGAGCGCTGTGGAGCGCTGTTGGGTTTGGCCGCCGATGCCGACGACCCGGCCGTGAGACCGTGGATAGCCGATTTCTACGGCATCCCGGCCGCGCGTGCCAAGGCGCTCGAGGCGATGATCCGGTCGCTCGACCGCCGGTTTGCGCCCTATTTTCCCCCGCACCTTGACGACCCCGACCCGGAGATCCGCCGCCGCGCCCTGTGGGGCGTCGGCTACCTTGCCATTCAGACCGAAGCAGGCCGGATCCGCGCCTTCTTCAACGACCCGGAATTCCGCGAGGACGCCCTGTTCGCCTACGCCCTGGCCGTTCCCGCCGAGATCTCCCGCGGCCGTGCCCGAGCCTTGCTGCGCAAGGTAAATTTCGAAGCCGAGGGCCTTTCTCAGGACGAGCTCGAAGTGGTCCAGTCCGCGATTGATGAACGCCTTGCAGGCCTGGGTCTGGAGCCCGTCTTTGCGGGTGAGCAGGAGCAGGAGCCCGAGCAGGTCGAACAGGAGTTGGGCCGGAACGATCCTTGCCGCTGCGGCAGCGGCAAGAAGTACAAGAAGTGCTGCGGCGCCTGAAGAAACCGGGGACGGAGTACTCTTTCCCCAGTTCGAATCCATGCCGGGGAGCCAATCCTTCATTTCCCCTCGTCCGTTCCCGTTTTTCTTTTGTTTTGTTGTTGTTGCGTGGTTCGAGAGTCGTAGTTTCTCAAATGGTGATTGTAGGGTGGCTTGGAACTCGCCGTTTTGCCAGGTCGCCTTGGTGATGAGGACTTTGAGGAGTCGTCGCTGTTCTGCCGGGGTTTGTTGTGCGAAAGCTTGGCAGAGGTTGCTGATGGACTCGATGGCGTTGACGGCGTCATCGTACGCCTGGGTGGTTAAGCGGAGTTCCGCGATCTTCGCCTGGAGGGCTGCTTGTTCTGCTCGCCACGCACTGGCTTTCTCGTCGTAGTACGATGCGCTGATACGCCCGTCGAGCTTGTCCACGTACATTGCGTCCAGGCGGGCATTGAAGCGGTCGTAGGCTGCTTGTGCGCTCGCGAGGGCTTGTTCTCTCGCTCGCGTGGCGGTTCTGTCGTCTTGACGCAGGGCGGCTCGGAGCCAGTCAATGCCGGGTTTGGGGATGACGATGCTGTCGATGATCGTGGTGATGTGCTCGGCGAGTCGTTCTTCTCCTTCACCCTCCACCCGCGCCTGGAACGTACGCCATGGTTCTTGTGATCCCTGACTCCCAATCCGTCGCTGTCCGGATGCCGGCGAGCTGTCTGGTAGGCCTTGCAGGGGCCTTTGTGGAAAGGCTGGCAGCGCTTTGCCTTTGTCTGAACGTGACGCGGCAGAAGGTATGCGGTAAACTCGGCCTTGAAGGCGCAGGGGGTCCCGATTGCGCAGATGGACTGCGCGGCCTTCACGAGCAAGAGGAACTCGGATGAACATGTCTCCGCGCAGTTTCATTTCTGGCATCCCACCCGCGATCGCAGCTCTTTCTAAAGCCCTGTTGCGGGCACTCACTACAGCGGCACTTGAGGCTCTCCGGGCCTTTGCTCGTGCTTGCAGATGGGCGTGGACTCAAGCGGTTCGATTTGTCCGCTGGATGTGGTCCGTCTACATCAAGGTTGAATCTCGTCTCGCGGCCCTTTTTTCCGACCTCCTGCTCCTTATCGTGTCTCTCCGATTCTTCTTCATCATAATTGGGATCGGAATCGCGTTAGGCCTCTGGCGTCAATGGTTACTCTTGTTGATCTACGTGGCATTCCTCGCCGTGGCTATATTCCTCTTCTACCGACCAGACGAGCAAGAGAAACTGGCGGCGGAGGAAGCGCATCGTCGCTACCGGGTATGGCTAGTCCCAACCGTGCAATGGACTCTGCGCCTGGCTGTTGCGGCAGTCGCCTTTGTCTACTTCAATGGTTCGTGGGTTATCCCTCAAGTCCACGAAATCCTGTCTTCGTTGCGGACCCGGTTCAGCTCAGTTCCCAGACAGCAGACACCAAATGAAGTCCCGAGCACGGCCAGCCCGAAGACAACGACAAGCCCGACACCTTTAGAGACCTACCAACAGCCAACTACGGTGGACGCCGGGAGAGCATCCGCAGACCACTCAGCGCAGCCGCCCGGGCGTCCAGAGGGCGTACAGATTCTGAAGGTTGGCGACTACACGTTCCGAATTCTTACCTGTGACTACGTACTGAGTCGAAAGGGACGTCTTGAAGTGAAGAAAGGTGAGAGAAGTATCATAGACCAAGGCGGAGACTTCTGTTACGATGTCACTCTGGACTGCGAGCTCCCCGGATGGACTAATGGTGATGATGTCACGGGGGACCACGTTGCGGATGTTATCATCAGGAAACATAACTATATGGCTGCGAATTGCTGCGCATCCTGGCAGATGTACACTGTCGAAGCTGATCAGCTTAAACTCATAGCCGATATCAACACCGGGCATACGTATGGGTGTCCGTTGAAGGATGTTGACAACGATGGAGTGGCGGAGTTCGTGTACACCGACTGGACGTTTGCCTATTGGAAGACCGGGTTGCCAGGTTCCCCCACACTTCGAGTGCCTTTAAAGTTCCAGAACGATCAATACAAGTTCGCGCCGGATCTGATGAAGAGAGATCCACCGTCGGCCGCTGAGCTCGCTCGTACCGGGTCTACGATCTCTTGGCCGCCCGGGTCTAGCTCGCCTCCGCCGGAGTTGTGGGCTGAAATGGTGAAACTTGTGGAGACTGGGAATTCACGGTCGATCCCCGCGTTTCTTGAGTATGCTTGGCCGAAGGAACGGCCGGGGAGGGCGCAATTCGTTGATGAGTTCTGGGGGCGGTTCCGAGAGTCGCTGTACTGGCCAGAGTTGAAGCGGCTGAATGAGATGGGAGACCAGGGACTTCCAGCCGGTGTCTATAAGGCTGGAGGTGAAGTGAGTGCGCCGCAACTGCTTTCAAAGGTCGATCCTGCATGCACTGAGGAAGCGAGGCGGTCAAGGGTTAACGCGGAGATGGTACTGCATCTTGTTGTAGGTGAAGATGGCGCGGCGCGCGACATCAATGTCGCTAAGGGTTTGGGCTTTGGGCTGGACGAAAGAGCTTTCGAAGCTCTGGCAAAATGGCGATTCCGACCGGGAAGCCGAAATGGTAAGCCCGTCCCAGTGTTTGCGGAGGTGAGAACCAACTTTCGATGTGCGTTTTGATGCAGTACCAGCCGTGACTCTGTTGTGACTCCATTCGCCGAGGGTTGCGAAACAAATCGCGAAAACACCATGCACTTGCGTGCGTCTCAGGTAACTCCGCGATGTTGAATACAAGGTCTTGAAGCGTTTTCCCAAGCTGGACGTCGTGGGTTCGAGTCCCGTCTCCCGCTCCATGACCCCTTCCGTATGAGCGCTTTACGGGCGTTGCTCTTGTTAGGCGAAGTCCTTGTGACTCCGGAAGACTGCATTCGGTGGTGGGTCGCGTTGGTCGGTTTCCCGTTAGTAGAGGTGGTCGATGGCGGCGAACAGGACGCGGAAGAGCGATTGTTGGACTTCTGGGAATCGGTTCCAGATTGTCGCTGCTGTTCCGGTGTTGTGCGCACCGTGATTTCGCAGGCCGTACGCGAGTGCCACGTCGCACTGGAGTCGACTCAGGGCGGCGCCTGATTGGAGCGTGAGAGTGCCGTCGAGTGCGGCCCGCAGCGCGGTGTCGAAACTGTTTCTGAACTGCCCGTTGATGTCTCCAATTTGATCGCCCGTGAGTCGTTCGCCTGTGTTGGAGAGGAGATGCTCGGCGTGGTGACTGAAGTGCTGCCCGGCGAGGTTCTTGGCTTTGATAGCGGCGTCGATCACCAGCGTGATGTCGAAGAGGAGATTGAGTTCGAGTTGTCCGGCGAAAGGGTTGTTGACGATATGGTTGGGCAGCTTGGCGAGCTTGATGAGGCGCGCGAGCGTGTACGTGAGCAGGAATACCGTCTCGGTGGTTGGCGGCGTGTCAAGGAATCGGTGCTTCACGTCCTCGATGGTGAGGGTCCTGTGGTGGGCGGTGGTGTAGTTCGTGATGAGGTCGTTGAGGAACGCGGCTTGTTCGAGGACCCACGGGCGGAATGCTTGGGCGACTCTGGCATAGTTGAGGCTAACGAGTGCATATCCTGGCGTGTCGGGGGTCTGCTGTCCTGAGGTCCGCACGTCTTCATAGACGGCTTGGTGGATAAGGAGGTATCCTTTGTCGGTGTCGCCTCGGAGGAGTGTGGTCATAGCCCAGAAGTAGTAGGGCGTGCCTTTGTGGACTCGTCTTCCTGGTCGGGCTTGTTCCCATTGTTGGGCTGGCTGGAGCGCGAGTCCCCAGATGTGCTCGGCGTCATCGTATCTGGCTTGGTTGAGGAAGTTTTGCCAGATGACGGTGAAGGTATTGAAGTATGCGTCGTGTGCGAGGGATGGCGTGGGGTTGCCGTCGAAGAACTGGAGTGCGGCATCCGAGAACTCCTGCCAGGGGAGTGCCAGGTTCCCGAAGTAGGCTTCGTGGAGTCGGTCGAAGGCGCTGTCGATGGGTTGCCCAAGTGCCTCAGTTGTGATTTCTCGTCCGCCAATAATGATTGTGCGCTGCATTAGCCTCCGGGCGTTGTTGGTAGCATTCCTGTTTTGGCTTGTGGTTCTACGAATAGTTCTCGTAGTCGTGCCGTGATGCGCTCGCGCCGGCCGTTGTAGAAGGTCTCGAAGCTGTTGATGTCCTCGGGGGGTTGTGGGATGTCGTGGCGGTGCAAATAGTCGTCCCGTCCTGGCTTGTTGTCCTTGAAGATCGTGTCCAGCCACGTGTTGGGCATGGCGTCGTTTTTTGCCATGTTGAGTGATCCCTGGAGGAGTTGGAGGTTGCCGAGGCGCTGGGCGTGGTCTTGTATGCCATCGATCGCGTCAGGGTCAATGCCTGCTTGTCGTAGTGCTTGCCTCTTGAACTTCGTTTGTGGGAAGACGTGGTCGATGTGGAACTCGTTGCGCAGGTCGATGAATGGGTACAGGAGTGATAGTAACGGGAAGGTTCTCTTGTCCCCGTACGCGAGGTCGGCGAGGTCTTGGATCTCTGCTTCCTCGAACCGGAGGGTTCGTCCGCGCTTGGCGAGTGCCACTTCTAACTCGTTGACGGGGAAGTGTTGTGTGCCGTGCGTTCTGATGACGTCGCGTAGGTCGTTGAGGGTGGTATCGAGTCCGCTGCCCCACACGCCGGGTTTGAGAAGTGACTTGATGAAGAACCGTCGTATGGCTTCGCGGTCGGTGCTGTCTGCTTGTCGTGTCAGGTACGACGTGGTGAGTTGTCGTTTGTTCAGGTAGTACCTGAATCCGGCGTGAAAGTGGCCACTTTCAGGGTTGGAGGGGTTTCATCGTGCGGATCTTCGCCAACATGTCATTGGCCAACTCCCGTAGCATCGGCGACTCCCTGAGGCGCAGGA
>JAUYBU010000147.1 GCA_030693045.1 Bryobacterales bacterium
GCAAAGGGTTCGCGCCCAACGGCATAACCCCCACTCGATCGCGACGCTGCGAATCCAGATCGCCCGATTCCTAGTGCAGCGGCTTCCGTGCTGCCCCTTATGCTGTCGCCTGCGCGTATAGTTTATGACACAGTAGAAATAAGAACAAACTCCGAAACCGGCATCCCCTGCACAAACGCTCCTACGTCGACTTCAAACTGCGGCTCGCGGATCACCTGTTATCGGATCACGGCGACCGGGTGTGTTACGCAAACTCGGTCGAGGCTCGTTATCCATTTCTCGACCTGAACGTCGTCGAGGCGGCCCGGACCATGCCTCCCGGGCTGCTGATTAAGGATGCCGTGGAGAAGTACGTGGTGCGCGCCGTGGCCGCCAGGTTCCTGCCGCGGGAAATCGTCAACCGTGAGAAGTTCGGGTTTGTCGCGCCCGGCTCTCCGTACCTTCTCTCGAAGCAACTGGAGTGGGTGAACGAGCTTCTCTGTCCCGACACCATCCGGCGGCAGGGCTATTTCAATCCGGATACAATCCTGCGTCTGCGAGCCGCGAATACCCGCGATGGCGCGAGCATTAACACAACCTTCTCCACCGACGTGCTGATGATTGCGCTCACGTTCGGGATCTTTCTCGAGGCTTTCCGGATGAGCGACCTGTAGTCCGACTGCGAGCGCGGCGTCTATGACACGGTACCTCTAACTCAGTTTGTACGGAGTCCGGTACTCATAGTGCAGGTATCGATTGGCCTCCGGGTGGTTGGTGAACTTCTCCGCGCGGGCATCCCACTTCAACAGACTCTCGGTCCGGAGCGCGATGTTGGCAATCAGGGTTGCCGAGGTAGACAGGTGTCCGGTAAGTATGTCGGCGTTGCACTTACCCCGGCTCTTGACGCAGTCCAGGAAATTGCGCGCGTGCGGCGCGTCCGCCCACACGCTGCCTTTCGCCGACTTTGGCTGGATAACGGTCTTGCGCGCGTTGCGCCGCCGCTGCACGCTGCGGTCGATGGGGTTGTTGTTCCCGCGAGGCAGTTCGTTGATCCGCTCCGGGACCACTTCCCACCCGTCCGGAGTGATGAACATCGTACCTTTGGTCCCCCGCAATTCCATCTCGCTGTCACGCATGTTACCGCCCGAGCCGTTCCCATTCACTTGCATGAAGCCCACCATGGTGGGTCCGTCGAACTCCCACAGTGCCTCCATGGTGTCCGGGATCTCGCGGTTGTCCTTGATAACATAACGGCCGCCGAGCGCAGTGACTTTCCTGGGTGACTCCAGGTTCAGGCACCAGCGCAGAGTATCGATGAGGTGTACTCCGATGTTAGTCATCTGGCCGCCGGAGTAGTTGTAGAAATAGCGGAACAGGTAGTAGGCGCGGTTGGGGTTGTAGGGCACTTTCGGCGCGGGGCCCAGCCACCGGTCCCACTCCTGTTCGCTGGGCGGCGCCTGGTCGGGAGGATTGCCGATGCCCGCCGGCCACTCACTGCTGATCTCGTAGCCGCGCGCCAGGCTCACCTGTCCGAGTTCGCCCGAACGCACGTACGCCACGGCCTCCTGGATCACTTTGGCCGAACGCCGTTGCGTGCCGACCTGCACGACGCGCTTGCTGCGCTCGGCCGCTTCCACCATCTTGCGGCCCTCCACGACGGTCAGCGACAGCGGCTTTTCGACATACACGTCCTTGCCGGCATTGCAGGCATCGATCATCATCAGCGCATGCCAGTGGTCGGGCGTGGCGATGGCCACCGCGTCCACATTCTTGTCGTCGAGCAGCCGGCGGTAGTCCTGGTAGCGTGTGGGCGTGCCGCGCGACTTGCGCGCGGCCAGGTCCAGATAGTCGTCGCGCAGGTCGCAGATGGCCACGGTCTGGTGGTCGCCCCACTCCAGGAACGCGGTGTGCACCTGGTCGCCACGGTTTCCAAGGCCCACAAAGCCCATGCGAACGCGGTCGGCCGCGCCGAGTATCCGCGAGTAACTGGCAGCCGTTGCACCGGCCGCGGTGAAGTTTCGTCGTGTCATAGTCGTCCTCTATTCCCCCGGCGCCTACCAGGCCACCGCCTGATACTCTCCTACGCGCGGGATCGCGATTTCCAGAGTATCACCACGTTGCCGCCGCGTCACCTTGGCCGGATAGGATCGCAGGCCGGCGCTTCCTTTGACCGCGGGCAGCCGAACTTTCACGTTTTCGATCGGACCGAGATAGTACTCACTCGCGCGGTTCTTCTCATACTTGTTTCCGGTCCAGTTGACCAGGTGGAGCACGCGCCGGTTTCCATTCGCGGTCAGGTTCGCGATCAAGCCCGAGGGTCCATCCATCTCGAAGGGCGGAGGGACCGCGCTGACCGATAGCGCCATGTCCCGGATCAGGTCGCCTAGAACGGCCTCGTTGTTGCCCGTGAACAGGCTCTCGAGGGAAGACGCGGAGTACAGAACTCTTCCCTTTCCATACCGCGAGGCGACCACGCCGGGCAGCACCGGACGCCGTCCATCGCCGGTGACGATGTCCATTACCGATTCGCCGCCCTCCAGTGTCTCCACCGGCTCATAGAACCACAGTGGAACCAGCCGGTTCTTCCACGCCGCCCCGAGGGCGCCCGCCGCGGGCCTCGCCAGCAGATACAAGTCGTTCGGTCCGCCCAGAATCGTGGAGTAAGTGTACATGGCGCCGGCCAGCTCGCCTTCGGCCTTGCGCGGGCGCACGCGGATGACATCCTCCAGTCCGAACCGGTCTTGCCGCTTGCCATCCGCCCCGTAGAGCGACGTCGCGTAGCTGACTACCAGGCCGCCGCCGTTGCGCACATACTCCCGAATATTGTCGATCCGGCTTTGCGACAGAGAGGTCACGTCCGCCAGGTATAGGACGCGATAGCGCGCCAATGACTCGGGATGGTCGAGGATACGATCCAGCGCCGAACTCACTTGCACGTGCCGGTACAGACATGCGGCAAACGCCCCGAGGCTCGCCGACCGCGCGTCGGCTTTCCAGAACCAGCCCGATTTCGCGTGTTCCGGCGGGTCCTTCTCGTTGTAGACCACGGCCACGTACGGGACGTTGTCGAACCCGCGCAGGTCGCCCTCATGTTCCTTGAGAAGCCCGAATGGCTTCCGCACGAACTCGCGATTTTCGGTGTGTTCGATGTATCCGGTCGGCTGCGCAACGATTGGAGCGCCGCCGAAGGCCACCGTGGTGTAGATCTCCTGGCTGTAGTCGAACCCGGCGTAGGCCACGCGCGGCCAGTTATGATATCCGCCCACGTACGGCCAGATGCCGAAACCGGCCGCCCGCGCGAGACTGACCCCCTCGGCCCGCTCGAGCATCGAAGCGCCGCGCTCGTAGAGGAACGCATCCATGGGCGCGATCAGCCGGGGGTCCTCGGTAAGCATCAGGTGCGGGTTGTTGATATTGGCGATCAGCGGAATGTCCTTGTGGGACTTCACCAGCTTGCGCGCCTGGTCGAGAATCCCCACCAACTCCTCGCGATACCAGTCGTGGTAGCGCCCGATCGCGGCCAGTTCCTTCGGCGTGTAGTCGGCGCGCTTCTCGTGGTAGGGCAATTCCTCCCCGCCGGCCTGGCGGAATCCGCGTCGGCACCCATCGCAGTAGCACACGCGCAGGCCCGGCCAGAAGTAGTGCGGAGTCCACCGGTCGAAGTAGATTCCGTCCACGTCGTAGTCGCGCACCACGTGTTCCAGCATTTCCAGGTAGGCTTTCCGGTACGGAGTGTTCCAGCAGATGGTGCCGTGGTCTTCTCCGACGAAGAAGTGATTGCGGTCGGGCGGCCCGCCCGGGCTGGTCCGCTGCGCGTACTCCGGATAATCGCGCGTGACCATGGACCAGGCGAGCTTGTGGCCCGTGCCGATGTAGGCAACCACGCGGATGCCGCGCGGCCGGGCGGCGGCGATCATCTCCGCCAGCAGGTCGCGGCCGCGCTGGTCCGGGTGGTTGGAGAATCGCACGTCCTGGATGGTCGAGTACTTTCCGATGACCGGGAAGCGGATGGTGTTGACGTGCATCTCGGCGCAGGTGCGCGCCACGGCTTCGGCGTCGAACTCGAGCCGGGGCGCGAACGGATACTGATAGGCGTCGAACAGGAACACGCGCGCGGTCCGCATCCAATCCGGCGCAGCCCCGGCGGCCGGCGGCGCCGGCGGCAAGGCCAGGGCCGCGAAGACATACCAGAAACTCACACTCGATGCGATGCCCTTCCCAGGGACTCCGGAACACCCGCGCCACCGCGATGTCGAGGTTCCCGTGGAGTTGCCAGCGCCCATCCTCTCTCCTTCGAGTTCCGAGTCTAGCAAGTTCCGGGGACAGGCTACGTAACCTCGGAACTCCAGCTCGGCGAAGCCGCATTCATTGGCGATCTGAGTTCCGAGGTTACGTAGCCTGTCCCCGGAATTGGGCGGGTAGTCGCATAATAGAGCCATGACCATCACAGGGCGCTACGCATTGGCCGCCGCGCTGGTTTGCGCCGCGGTTGGCGGTCTGGCCGGCCAGTCCTCGACGCCGCCCGCCGAGTGGACTTCGTTGTTCGACGGAAAGTCCCTCAAAGGCTGGAAGGAGACGCCGTTCAGCGGGCGCGGCGAAGTGCATGTCAAGGACGGGACCATTGTGATCGGCACCGGGTACCTGACCGGCATCACGTGGACCGGCGAGTTTCCCCGCTCCGGCTATGAGATCCGATTCGAAGCCGCCCGGCTGGAGGGAAGCGATTTCTTCGCCGGAATCACGTTTCCCGTCAAGGACTCGTTCTGCTCGTGGATCAACGGCGGCTGGGGCGGTTGGGTGGTGGGACTCTCGAACCTGGATGGCGACGACGCCTCCGAAAACGATACCTCCACGGCGCAAGACTTCGTGAAGGGGCGCTGGTACGCGTTTCGGCTGGCGGTGACCGAAAACCGGATCCGCGGTTGGATCGACGGCGAGTTGATTATCGACGCCGATATCAAGGGACGGCGAGTGGAGCTTCGTCCCGGCGAGATCGATCTGTGCACGCCGCTGGGGTTTGCATCGTACGAGACGGTCGCGGGATTGAGAAAGGTCGAGTACCGGCGGCTTGACGCCGAGGCGCCCAAGTAGCCCGATCCACTCCATCCCGCGGCATCGTTTCCCGCTGTATAATACCCTACAGCAGCGGCCCACTTTGCCGCGTAAAGGAGACAAATGAATCGGCGCTACTTCTTAATGAGTTCAGCGGCGGCCACCGCCAGCCAGGCGGCCCGGACCGTCGCAAGTCCTAATGATACCGTGCGTGTCGCCGTGGTCGGATGTGGTGGGCGCGGCAACAGCCACATGAGTGCCTGGACAAACCAGCCGAATGTCGAACTGGCCGCGCTGGTGGATGTGGACGATTCGCATACGGAACGCTATGTCGGAACTCTGGTCAAGAACGGCAAGAAGCCCGTGCCGACGGTTCGCGACATCCGCAAGGTGCTCGACGACAAAAACATCGACGCGATCTCCATCGCCAGCCCCAACCACTGGCATGCCCTACAGACCATTTGGGCCTGTCAGGCCGGCAAGGACGTCTACGTCGAGAAGCCGGCCACGCATAACGTATTCGAGTCCCAACAGGTCGTTGCGGCGGCGCGGAAATACAATCGCATGGTGCAGATGGGCAGCCAGAGCCGTTCCTCGCCCGCCTTGCAGGAAGCGGTTCAGAAGATGCGCACCGGCGAATTCGGCGAAATCTACATGGCGCGCGCGTTGTGTTTCAAGGCCCGCAACACCATCGGGAAAACCCCCGTCGAGCCAGTCCCGCTGGGCGTCGATTACGACATGTGGACCGGACCGGCCCCGTTGCGTCCGTTCACCAAGAACCGCTTCCACTACAACTGGCACTGGTTCTGGGATACCGGCAACGGCGACTTGGGCAACCAGGGAATCCACGAGGTGGATATCGCGCGCTGGGGCCTGGGCGTGACCCATCCGACGAAGGTGACCGCGATGGGCGGAAAGTTCATGTTCGACGACGACCAGGAGACGCCCAACACGATCACCGCGGCGCTCGAGTTCAACGTCGGCGGCAAGACCAAAATGATGACCTTCGACGTCCGGCACTGGTACAGCAATCACGAAGCCGGCATCGGCGGCGAGCGGGCCGGCAACACCATCGGCAACACGTTCTACGGCGCCAACGGGTACCTGGTGATCGACAACTACAACAAGTACTACAGCTTCATGGGACGGGATCAAAAGCCTGGGCCCGCCAGGAACGAGCGCGACCGTCACTTCGAAAACTTCATCGCCGGCGTGCGCAGCCGCAAGCGGGAAGACTTGAACGCCGACATCGAGGAAGGCGCGATGTCCTGCGTGCTGATGCACCTGGCCAACGTCTCCTACCGGCTGGGCCGCACGTTGAACTGGGATGAGAAGACCTGGACGGTCAAGGGCGACGCCGAGGCGACCAAGATGCTGACGCGAGACTACCGCAAGCCCTATATCGTTCCGGCGAAGGTCTGAGGCAACTGCGCTCACCCACAGTCCGAGCCCGAGGAAGTGCCGGCGCGACTCGTGTCGCGCCGGCAGCTCAGCCGCCGAACACGCTCAGAATGGCCTCGTTCCAACCTTTCGGGCCGGGTTGCGCCGTCGCGATCCCATTCGGCACCGCCGATCGTAATTGCTCCAGCGACGGTGACCGCACCAGGAAGGGAATGTCGGCCAGGTTCAGGAATGACGCGTCGTTCAGCCCGTCGCCGAGCCCGACCACCCGCACCTCGGGATCAATCGTCTTGAAGCGCTCCACCACCAGCCGCGCCGCCGCCGCTTTGTCGCTGTCTCCTACGATATGGTAAAAGCGCCCGCCGCGGGTCCAGCGTTTGCCGGTTGTCCGGATGGCGTCCAGCAACTGGCCGGTTCGTTCCGCGTCGAGAATCAGGAAGGGCTCGTCGTATTCCCGCTGCATGGCCAGCCTCGCGGCGTCCACGCTCATCCGGCACGCGCTAGCGACCTGATCCACGCTCATGTCGCCGAATCCCCTCACCCGGCAGCCGCTCCGGCTGGACGCCAGGCGTAGCGCGCCGGTCAGCTCCGGGTACGGCGCACCGAATTCGAGCACATCGTAATCTCCGCGGCGCACCGGGCCGCGCGCGGGCGCCGGGAAGTAGCCGGATGGCACAAAGACCGCTCCTCCGTTCTCGACGATGAACGGGTCCCGATTGCGGAGAACTTCGCGCCAGACCTCGGTCTCCGCGCGCGTCTTGCTGGTGCAGAAGACAACCGGGATGCCCCTGCGCCGCAGGAGTTCGAGCGCGGGCAGCGCGTCGTCGTAGGCGTAGGTGGAATGATCCAGAAGCGTGCCATCCAGATCCGTTCTCACCAGGTGCACTATTCCAGAGTAGGCGTGTTGGATGGTCCTGTCGACCGATGCCGGCACCCGAACGCGTATGAACCGGAGTCCGGGGAGATCTTGGGACTCGACCCGAAGCTATACTGGAGGTATGAAGACGACATTGATCTCAACAATCGTGCTCGTTTTGGGATGGATCAATGTTCTCGCGGGGGAGTCGTCGCGAGGCATCGAGCTATACCAGGCCAATCAGTTCGGCGAGGCCGAAAGTGTATTGCGCGAAGAAGTGGGCGCCGAGCCGGAAAACGCCAAGGCGTGGCAATCGCTGGGCATGACGCTGCTGCGGCTGGGCAAGCTGGACGAAGCGAAAGACGCTTTGCGCAAGGCTGCGGACTTGGATCCGGCCGACGCGGAGGCGAAGCTGGGGCTGGCCGAAGCTGCGGCGCATGAGAAGAACTTCGATGAGGCCAATGGGCTGGTCGAGGAGGCGGTGACGCTGAACGCCGAAAGTCCGAAGGTTCCGTACGTGCGGGGCGTGATCAAGGCCGGGCAGCGGGACTTCAAAGGCGCGGTGAAGGATCTGGAAGAGGCGTGCGAGAAAGACGAACGGAACGCCTACGCGCATTACTACGCCGGTCTTTCCTACAACGCCCTGAAACGGCCCGACAAGATGATCGGCCACTTCCAGTCGTTCACCAAGTTGGCGGGCAAGGCGCCTGAAGCACAGCGCGTTCAAACCATTCTGAAGACCGCGCGCTAGGTCTCTTACAGCATGGTTTGGCTCTTCCGCTTGCTGACGCGCGCGGCTCAGAATCGTTTCCGAGCCGCGACCGTTAGGGAGCGGTCTTCCGGGGAGGCTATGCGGCGCAAGACGATCCGTTACGGCGTAATCTCGCTGGCGGCATTGTTCCTGCTGTTTGCGGCGGCGGCTCTGCTGCTGCACACCGAGTGGGCCCGCAGAGCGGTGTTCACGCGATTGCGCGGCCAACTGCGCGAGCAGAACATTCTTCTGGAAGCCAGCGGGCTGGAATACAACCTGCTGGGTCTTCGTGCGGGCCTGCGGGATGTAAAGGTCCGTTCGGCGCAGACGCCCGGCCTTCCACCGATCGCCACCATCGGCGAAGCGCGCGTGGTGTTGAACTGGCGAGCGATCGCATCGCTGGGTCTGGATGTCGAATCCGCGACCATCACCAAGCCGGCGCTGCACCTGGTGATTGAAAAAGACGGGCGGACGAATGTTCCACTGCCGCCGCCGTCGAAAACCGCGAGCAAGCCGTTGGAGTGGCTGGTGCGGAGCCTGGTGGCGACCGGCGGGTCGTTGCGGGTGGAAGACCGGCGGCACGACATCGATGTGTCGCTGGCGGCGTGGAAGCTCACGATGGACGGCGCGGCGGCGACGCGGCATCACAAGATCGCTCTCACGACGGAGAAGGCGGGCGAAGTCTCATATGAAGGCCGGCGGCTTGCGGTGGATCGTCTCGCCATCGCGGCGACGCTCGAGAAGGATGCGCTGGAGATCGCTTCGGCGTCCCTGGAGAGCGGCGCGTCGCGGATCGAGCTGGCGGGCCGGGTCAACGATTTCGACGCGCTGAAACTCGATCTGCGGGCGAAGACGGTATTGGACACGACTCCGCTGGCGGCGTTCGCGGGAATTCCGGAGAAGGTCGCCGGGCGGATTGAACTGGAGGCTACAGCGACGGGTGAGCCGGCCAGGGTCAAGGTAGCGGCAACGGTGGCTGGGAACGGAATCGCGTACGGCGAGTTTTCCGGAGTGACGCTGGCGGCGAAGGGCGGCTACGACGCGGCGGCCGCGCGGGCGCGGGTGGAGGAGCTGACGGTGGAGTCGCCCTTCGGATCGGCGCGTGCGACGGGCGATGTGGCGCTGACGGCGGGCGAGAGCAGGATCGCGGCGCGGGTGGATCGCGTAGACCTGGAGCGGCTGGCAAAGAGGGCCAAGCTCCCCGTGTTGCCGGCGGCGCGGGCGGCGATGACGTTGCAGGCGCGGTTTCCGGGGCCCGCGTTCGAACAAGCCGCGGGAAGCGGGACGATTCGCTTGACGCCGGCGCTCGCCGATGCGGCGGCGAACCGGCTGCCGGTGGCGGCCGACATTTCTTTCGACGGCCGGGCGGATCGGATGACGGCGGTGGTTCGGTCTCTGACGGCGGGCGGCGTGGAAGTGTCGGGCACGGTAGAACTGACGTCGCGCACGAATCTGAGTGGCGCTCTGACGATTGGCGTGGACAGCCTGGCGGAAGTGTTGCGGCAGGCGAACGCGGTGACGTCGAGCAATGTGGTCATCCCGGGCTTCGATGGCCGGGCGGCGATTCAGGCGACGCTGAGTGGAACCATCGGCAAGCCGGCGGTCGAGGCGTCGCTGGATGTGCGGGAGTTGCAGGCCGACCCGGTACGTGGAGCGACACTGAATGCCACGGCGGCCTGGCGGGACGACGAGGCGACTGTTTCCGGCGTGGCGCTGCGGTGGAAAGGCCAGGCGATTCTGGCGGACGGGTCGCTCAACCTGAAGGGCAGTTCGCCGGCGCTGAACCTGACGGCGCGGACCGATAATGTGGCCATCGAGACGATCCTGGCGGGCATCGGCCACGCGGATTGGCCGGTGGCCGGCGGGTTGCGCGCGGACCTGCGAGCGAGTGGAACGCTGGGCCATCCAATAGCTACGGTCACGATTGCGGGGTCGGGGCTGACGGCGTATTCGGAGTTGTTGGGAGCGCTCGATGCGCGGGCGGAACTGGACGGGAAGCAGGTGCGGCTGAGCGGGTTGTGGCTGGAGAAAGGGCTCGAGGCCTCGGGCGCGTATCATCTCGAATCGGGCGCCTACACGATAGAGGCCCACGCGTCGGAGATGCGCATCGAGCGGATGGAATTACCTGGCGGCGTGCCGGTGCGGGGCACATTGGCATTGGCGGCCAGCGGCGCGGGGACGGTGGCCGATCCGCGGTTGAACGCGAAGCTGAGCGTCGCGCGGCTGACGGTGCAGGACGCCGAGTACGGCGCGATCGAACTGGCGGCGGTGGTGGCCAACCGCGCGGCGGACCTGCAGGCGAGCGCGACGAAGTATGACCTGACGGCGAAGGCGCGAGTGGGGTTGGACCCGCCGCACGCGGCGTCAATCCAAATGAATGCCGGCGTCACCGATCCGCGGGCGCTGCCGCTGCCAGCGGACTTGCCGCTGCGGGGCGCGATTCGCGCGGCTCTGGAGGGACAGGGCGAGTTGGACAACTGGCGCAAAGCGACCGCGACGCTGCGGGTGGAACCGGTGGGCCTGGAGTGGAACAAGGAAGCGGTGACGACCGAGGGCCCGATCCTGGCGGAGTTTTCCAGCGGCGCGGTGCAGGTGAAGCAGGCACGCCTGATGGCCGCGGGATCGAGCGTGGCCGTGACCGGCAGCCTGCCGATGGATGCCAAATCGACGGATGGATTGTTGCGGGTGCAGGGCGAAGTGGATCTGGCGCGGGCGACGGCGCTGATTCCGCACTGGCAGGATTCGCTGACGTTGAGCGGGCGAGTGGCGATCGCGGCGGAAGTGCGTGGGAACCTGGCGAAAATAGACCCCACTGCGACGGTGTCCTTGCGCGATGGCACCATCGCTCCGAAGGGCTTGAATCCGGTGTCGGAGATTCAACTGGATGTTCAGTTGAAAGACGGTGCCCTGCTGCTGGAACGGTTGGCGGGGACGTGGGCCAAGGCGCGGATTGAAGCGCGCGGAGAGTTTCCGCTGGCGCTGGTTCCGGCCGGCCTGCCGGTGGAATTTCCGCGCAAGCAGGGACCGGCGAGCCTGACGTTGGATGCGCGCGGGCTGGACCTGTCGGCAATCGAAGGCGTGCCGGAGAATACCAGCGGGACGGTGTCGCTGCATGTGGAGGCGGAGGCGGCGAAGGCCGACCTGGAGAGCCTGACGGCGCGGGCGACCTTTGAAGAGCTGCGGGTGCGCGTGGGTGAGTTTGCGCTGGAGCAGACCGAGAAATCGACGCTGACGGCGGCGGATGGGGCGGCGTTAGTCGAGAGTCTCTCGCTGGCGGGTCCCGGGACCGAGTTAATGCTGCGTGGGCGGGTGGGGCTGAAGGGCGAGTATCCGGTGGCGCTGCGCGTGGCGGGGAAGATCGAAACCGGCGTGCTTTCAATGTTCGTCAGTCCGGTGAAGCTGCGCGGTCCGCTGCGGCTTCAGTTGTCGGCCTACGGCCCAGCCAGCGATTTGAAGGCCGCCGGCTTCGTGGAGTTGACGGACGGGCAAATGTCCATGCCTGAACCGCGAATTGCAGCGGAGAATGTGAACGCGCGGATTGAGCTGACCGGCGAACGACTGACCATCGCGCGGTTCGACGGGTTGTTGAATGGCGGCACGCTGAAGGCGAAAGGTGGACTGCGGTTCACGGGCGGTGAAGCGCGGGACATCGACATCGCGCTGGATGCCGACAACATGTACCTGGATTACCCGTTCGGTCTGCGAACGCTGTCGAAGGCGGCCATCACGCTGCGGCAGGATGGGGAACCGATTGTGCTGGGCGGTGCCATCAACATTCTGGAAGGCTCCTTCCGCGATCCGCTGACGCTGGAAGGCAATCTGCTGGGCATGCTGAACTCGCCGCCGGACTCCGGCATCGCGGCGGAGCGGAACCCGTATCTGGACCGGATGCGGTTCGACCTGGGGATCAAGACGGATGCGCCGCTGCTGGTGAACAATAACCTGGCCAAGGCCGGACTGAACCTGGATCTGCGGCTGGCGGGCAACTACTATCAGCCCAGCCTGCTGGGCCGCATCACGCTGGAGGAGGGCGGGGAATTGTACTTCGCCGAGCGTTCCTATGCGGTGGAGCGCGGGGTGATCACCTTCACCAGCGAACAGAAGATTGAGCCGACGTTCGACATTCTGGCCCGCACGCGAACCGCCGGGCACGACATCTCGCTGCTGATTTCAGGCGGCGGAGCCGAGAAGATGGAGACTACGCTCACCTCCGAACCGCCGGCGTCGGAGCCGGACATTCTGGCGATGCTGATTACGGGCAAGCCGCTGGAAGACATCCGGGGCAACGACGCCGCGTCGATGGCCGGGCGGCAGGCGCTGTCGTACTTCGCCGGAAGTTTCGGCAGCCGCTTCACGCGGCAGATTGAGCGGGCGACGGGGCTGAGCATGGTGCGGGTGGGGCCGGATCTGATCGCCAACGAGTCCAACCCGACGGCGCGCCTGACGATTGGGCAGGACTTCACAAAACAGGCGCGGCTGGTCTATTCCATGAACCTGGCCAATGGCGGCGATCAGATCTACATCGCCGAATACGACGTGACCAAACGGTTCACGACGAAGGCCGTGAAACAGATCGACAACACCTACCGATTCGAGTTTCGGCACGACCTGCGGCTGGGCGGGGACCGGCCCGAGACCTCCGCCAAAACGCGCGAGCGTAAGTTGATCGGCACGGTGCGGCTACCCTCGGATGGTCCGATTCCGGAGAAGACGCTGAGGGACCGCTTCAAGATGAAACCGGGCAAGAGGTACGACTTCTTCGAGGTGCGCAAGGGCCTGGACCGGCTGGAGAATTTGCACCGCAAGGAAGATTTGCTGGAAGCGCGCGTGCGTGTGCAGCGTGGAGTGAAAGAGCGTTCGGTGGACCTGGACGTCGCGATTGAGGCCGGTCCGCGGGTGAGCTTTGTGTATGAGGGCTGGGAGCCGGGACGGCGGCTGCGGAAGCGGGTTCGGGAGATCTGGCACGAGGGGGTATTCGACGCGCAGCGTGTGGACGAAGCGGTGCAGGCGCTGCGGACGCAGTTGATTGCGGGCGGGTATCCGGAGGCGAAGGTCGAATCCGCCGTCGCCGGGGTCGCGGCATCCGACCTCCCGCCCGGGCCGAAGCGGGTGACGTTCGACATTCGGCCGGGCGTGAAGTATGGCAGCCTGACGATTGAGTTTCCAGGCGCCGTGGGGATCGGCGCCGGCGAACTGCGGGGTTTGCTGAAGCGCCGGAAAATGCGGCCGTCGCTCTATCTCGATGTTCCGAAGGTTCGCGAACTGGTGCAAGGTTACTACCATGAGCGCGGCTATCTGGATGCGGCGGCCGCGGCGCCGCGGTATGAGTTTCACGCGGAAGCGCGGGTGGCCACGGTGCGGATGGAGGTGCGGGAAGGTCCGCGGTATAAGGTGGGCTCGGTGCGGTTCGCGGGCAACGCGGCCTTGAAGACGGAGGCGCTGGCGGAGAAATCGGCGTTGAAGGCGGAGGAGCCGTATCGTACGCCGCTGCGGCAGAAGTCGCTCGACCAGTTGTCGCAGATGTACCTGTCGGCGGGCTATCGCGACGCGCAGGTGGAAGCGGCGGTCGAGCGGGGCAATGGCGTGGTGGACGTGACGTTCCATATCAAGGAAGGCCCGCGGGAAGTGGTGTCGAAGATTGAAGTGGAGGGGAACCGGGCGACGAGCCAGAAGCTGGTAAGCGGGCAGGTGGCACTGAAGGAAGGCGATGCGCTGGAGCCGGCGAAGCTGGCCGAGTCGCGGCGGAACCTTTACAGCACGGGCGCATTTTCACTCGTGGACCTGGAGCGCATTCCGGCCGGACCGGTGGGCGAGGCGGGCGTCAGACCGGTGCTGCTCAGAGCCCGGGTGCGCGAGGTTCAGCCGTTCGACATCCGCTACGGCGCCTACTATGACACCGAACGCGGACCGGGCGCGGTGGTGGATTTCACGAACCGGAATTCGCTGGGAGCGGCGCGCGCGCTGGGCGGGCGGTTGCGCTATGACGGCAACTTCCGCGAGGGCCGCGTGTTTTTCAGCCAGCCGCAATTGCGGCGGTTCCCGGTGCACAGCATTGTATCGGCGTATGTGAACCGTGAGTTGCTGCCGTCGTTCATCACGGATCGGATGGGAGTGAGCGCACAGCAGGACATCCGGTTCCGGCGGCACTACCTGCTGAACTACGGCTATCGCCTGGAGCGTGTGCACACCTACGAGAAGACGCCCGATCCATTCCTGCCGTTCGATGTGACGCTGCGCGTCGCTCCGCTGATGTTTTCGATGAACCGTGAAACACGAGATGACATTCTGGATGCGACCAAGGGTTCCTTCCTGTCGCACGCGTTCGAATGGGCGCCGTCGGCGTTGGGCTCCGACGTGCGATTCGTGCGCTACTACGGGCAATATTTCAGGTACATCGCGCTGTCGACGCCTTCGGAAATTCCCTTGAGCGGGGGCCTCATGAAGCCGCGCCTGGTGTATGCGGGAGCGGCGCGATTGGGCCTGGCGGGCGGACTGGGCTGCCAGGAACTGATTCGCACCGAGCGATTCTTCGCCGGCGGCGGAACGACGCTGCGCGGATTCAATCAGAACTCGCTGGGTCCGGTGGACTTCCTGGGCGACCCGGCGGGCGGCAACGCGGTGTTCATCCTGAATAACGAACTTCGCTTCCCGGCGGCAAGCATTTTCGACGGCGTGGGTTTTGTGGATCTGGGCAACACATACAGCCGCGTGTCGGATTTCCGGCTGGCCGATCTGCGAAAAACCGCCGGCGCCGGCCTGCGTGTGCGCACGCCGTATTTCCTGCTGCGGCTGGATTACGGGTTCAAGCTGGACCGTCGGCCGGGCGAGTCGAGAGGCGCGTTTTTCTTCAGCATCGGCCAGGCCTTTTAGCCGGCGCGGCTACCACATCAGCCGCAGCGCCATTTGTACCGTGCGCGGCAGGTTATATTGCCCGGTGATCCGGCCAAAGCTCGAGCTGGTGGGGCTGGTGTTCGGCATGACGAACTGGACGTGATTCATCACGTTGAACAATTCCGTGCGGAATTGCAGGCGGACGTTCTCGAGAATGGGGATGTTCTTGAGGATGGTGGCGTCGAAGTTGCTCGGCCCGTTCTGGCGCAGGTTGCCGAAGCGGCTCGGGAAGCTGCGGATGTTGTTGGCCAACTGGAGCCGCGAGTCGGTGTTGAAGCGCGTGGTGTCGAAGGCGCCGTCGACGCCGCGGGGATTGTAGCCCAGCGCGCCGCCGTAGTAGATCACGTTGCCCCAGCCGAGGGCTTCGCCGGTGGCGTAGGTATAGGCGCCGGAAACGGACCAGCCGCCGATGAAGCGGTTCAGCACGGGGCCGGCGGAAGCGGCCAGCGGCCTGCCCTTGCCGAAGGGCAGCTCATACACGCTGCTGACCACCAGGCGTTGCGGGCGGTCTTCGCTGGCGACGCGCTTTTCCGGGACCCGGTCGGTGGGGTTCAAGAAACTGCGCTTCTCCATCAATCGCGACCACTGGTAGTTCAGCATGTAAGTAAGGCCGCGCGCCAGGCGTCTTTCGAGCCGGAACTGGAAGGTGTGAAAGTAAGATCCGCCGTAGCTGTCGGCGTCGAGGCGGACGCCGTTTTCGCCGCTGAATTGGGGAAAGGGCCGCAGCAATTGGCTGAGCGCCACCGTGCTGCCGTTGAGCGACGTGCCGGGCAGCAGGTTGCGCAAGGGGTTGGCGACGTTGGCGGTAAGGCGGTCGATGACCGGCTGATCGCGGAATGGCTGCTTGCTCAGATACTGTTCCGGAATCCAGTTCAGACCGCGATTGGCGTTAAGGCGCACGGCGTGATTGCCCATGTAGCCGGCCTCCATCACCAGGTTGGGGGAGAGCTGTCGTTGGATGGTGAAGTTCCAGCGCAACGAGTAGGCGTTTCGCAGCGCGGGGTTGTAGAAGTTCACGCTCTGGCCGAGGAAGGTGTCCAGTCCAAGCTTATTGCCCACCGGCGACTGGATGCCGCTCGGGAAAGGATTGGAGAGCGTGGCTGCGGGCGTCAGGTAACTGTCGAGCGTGGCCACTAACTGGGTAGTCTGAAAGTAGCCGGGTTGAGCGGATACGATCATCCCTTCGGTGAAATAGAACACGCCGAACCCGCCGCGGACGGTGGTCTTGGCGCCCAGACGATCGGGCGTCCAGGCGAACCCGAAGCGCGGGCTGAACAGCCGGGTACTGGCGTCGGTGACGGCGCGGCGATTCGAACCGGCGAAGATGACGCCGCCGGCCGGGTTGAACTGGGCGGCGGGCAATTCCGGCACCGGGCTGGCGGCGTAGGCCTGCTTGGCGCGCGCGGTGATGCTGTTGGCCGAGGTTCCGTCGAAGCCCGCCAGTTGGCGGTCGAAACGCTCGGTGGTGGGCAGTTCCTTCTCATAGCGCAGGCCCAGGTTCAGGGTCAGGTTGCGGCGCGCTTTCCAGTCGTCCTGAAGGAAGACGGCGACGTATCCGGCCTGGTTGGTGCGAAAACTGGCGAAGTCGTACTGGCCGCCCGTGGGCAAGCCCAGCAGGAACGAGGCGAGTTCCTGGCCGATCGGCGCGCCGGTGGCATTGTCGAGCGGACCGCGGGTCCAGTTGGTGCTGAAGGAATAGCTGCCGCTGGAGCTGCCCAGGTTGGCGGCGCTCTCCCGCATCAGGCGCAGATCGGCGCCGAACTTCATGCTGTGGGAGCCGACGATCTTGTTCAGGGTGGAGTAAATCTGGAACTGGTCGTAGGGGGACATCGAAGTGCCGGTGGTGCCCAGCGTGTTGTAGCCGCCGATGCTCACCTGCGGCATCACCGCCTGCGAAGAGGCCGCGGCCAGCGCCGCCGGGAACCCCAGCGTAGTCTGGTCGAAGCCCTTACTGGGACGGTATCCGCCAGGGTTGTAGCGCATCCAGTTGAAGCGCGTATTCAGCACCGCGGTCGGACTCAGGGTGATCACGTCGTCGACCATGCCGCCCCAATTGATGCGGTTCAGGAAATTGCCGGTGGCCACGTTCTTGAAGTAATTGCCGCGGTCCTGAAGCCGCTCGTTGTGCCGGTAGTTGAAGAAGAACTTGTGACTCTGGCTCAGGTTGAAGTCGATGCGACCGACTTCGCTGTTGAAGTTCTCGCGGCGCGTGCTGTTGGCCAGGAAGTTGTCGCGGCCATCGGGGCGGCCGGCTTGGTTGGGCAGCGGATAGTAGGGCAGGTACTTGAGAGCGATGGGGTTCAGGCGGGCCTTGGGAATGACGTTTCCAGCCAGCGGCAGACGGCGGATGCGCGAGCCTTCCTGTACTCCCGTGGCCGGATCGTAAATCTGATAGTTGGCGCCCAGGGGGAGAAGCTGCGAGAAGTCGCCGTTCAGTTCCGGGGCGGTGGGCACGGTGGTGGTGACGGGCTCCGGGTTCACGTGCTTGATTCCCTCGTAAGCGACGTACCAGAACACGCGGTTGCGCCCGTTGAACAGGCGCGGAATCAGCACCGGCCCGCCGGCGCTGAACCCCCACTGGTTATACACCAGGTTGGTCTTCTTCTGGCCGGCGCGGTTGACGAAGAAATCCGTGGCCGCGGTCTTCGAGACCTGGTTGAAATCGTATGCGGTGCCGTGGAATTCGTTGGTGCCGCCCTTACTGACCACGTTCACCGTGCCGCCGCCCGTGTTGCCGTAGGCGGCGTCCACCTGGAATGTCTCTACCTTCACCTCGCTGACGGTATCGACCGGAGGGCTGTAGGCGGCCTGCCGGCCCGAAGTCGTGTCGGGCGCGCCGTCCAGCAGCAGCTCATTGGAAGTGCCGGGGGCGCCGCCCATGCTGAAGCTCGAGATGCGGCCGTTGTCGAAGGGACGCTGGAAAAGCGGATCGGACGTGGGCACGACGCCAAAGGCGATCTGGGCCAGCGAAAGTGGGGAGCGGCCGTTCAACGGGAAGGCCTCGATGAACGTTGCGCTGATCACTTGTCCGGTGCTGGCGGTGGTGGTGGTGAGCATGGGCGCTTCGTCGGTGACGGTGACCGATTCTGCCAGTTGGCCGATCTCGAGCAGGATGTCGAGGCCGATCTGGTCGTTGGCGCTCACATGCACGCCCTCGCGGATGTAACGCTTGAAACCGGCCGCCTCGGCGTCCAGCCGGTAGCGCCCGGGTTGCAGGAACGGGAGCGTGAACTGTCCGGTGGCGCCGGAGACCGTTTCCGACCGCGCCTGGGTCTCGGCTTCCGTGGCCGTCACTTTGACGCCCGCAACGGCGCCCTGTTGCGCGTCCAGCACGCGTCCGGTGATGGAGCCCCGAAACTGTTGCCCCCATCCCAGGACCGGCCACAAACCAAACAGAACCATCCAAACAACTCGAAATCCGCGAGACATAAGCTTGCACTCCTCTTCTGTTGAGGGTACTACGATGTGGGCAATTCCGGGGACAGGCTACGTAACCTCGGAACTCCGATTCGGCCGGTGGTGCCGTTTCGGTGGTTTCTAATTGGGGGTTTCGTAGCCTGTCCCCGAAATAGGGTCCGGGAGTATACTCGACATGATGGAAATTCAAAATTGGGTCTATAGGAAATCATTCTCGTTCCGGGCAGGCGCGGTTCTCTGCCTGATTCTCGCCGCCGCCGGCGTGTACGGGCAGGATGCTCGCGGCCGCATCACTGGAAGAGTGCTGGATCCAAGCGGTGCGCCGATTCCCCGCGCAACCGTCGAGGCCACCGAGGATTCGACCCAGGTGAAGGCCACCGCGACGACCAACGAGACGGGTTCTTACGAGATCCTTTACCTGGCGCCCGGCACATACGCTCTGTCGGTTTCAGCGCCCGGTTTCGAGTCCAGCAAGCATACCGGCGTGGAAGTCCGGATGACGGACCGGCTGGTGCTGGATTTCCCCCTCACCGTCGGCCAGATTACCGAGTCGGTGGTGGTATCGGCCCGGGTTTCGCTGGTCGATAGCGCATCGGCGAGCCTGGGTCAAATCACGGACACGCGCCGCATCGTGGATCTGCCGTTGCCGGCCGGCAACAGCCAGGCGCTGGCGCAGTACGCGCCGGGCGTCGTCAATCTGGCGGCCCCGAATCATCCCAGCCTGGGCACAGGCTCGCTGGAAGTGTTATCCAACATAGCGGTCAACGGGGCGCGAAGTTACAATGTCGAGTTCACCATCGATGGCGCGCCCAGCATGTGGGGCGTAAACGCGGCGTATTCCCCTCCCACCGAAATGGTGGCCGAAGTCAAGGTGCAGACGGCAACCTACGACGCCACCGTGGGCCGCGTTCCCGGCGGGAACGTCAACATGGTTCTGAAGACCGGCACCAACCAGTTCCACGCGGTAGCCCAGTGGTTCCATACAAACCAGCATCTTTGGGCGCTCTCCCTGTTTTCACGCCAGTGGCTCTATAATCCGACCACCGGGCCCCTGACCGATGAGAAGAAGGCGCAGGTGAACCCGCTGACCGTCCTGAACCGGGGCAGCGTGACGCTGAGCGGGCCGGTTTTTCTGCCCAAGCTCTACAACGGTCGCAACCGCACGTTTTGGACCTTCGCCTACGAAGGCATCGACCGCTCCCAGGTGACTCTCGGCAACCCGATCACCGTGCCGACCGCGGCCCAACGGGGAGGCGATTTTTCGGCCCTCCTGCCGGTGGGCGCCATATATCAAATCTACGATCCCGCCACCACCACCGCGGCGGGCAGCGGGCGCTATTCCCGGCAGCCTTTCGCCGGCAACGTCATTCCCGCGACCCGTTTAGACAAGACGGCCGCTGGCTTGTTGTCCTACTGGCCCTTGCCGAATCTCCCCGGCCTGGCGAATGGAACCAACAATTACCAGACTCAGGCCGCCAACACGAACCAACAGGTGAGCGTGGTGAGCAAGGTGGACCACAATTTCAGCGAACGGCATCGTGTTTTCGTCCGCTACAACCACGGCACCCAGCTCTTTATCAGCAATTCGATCGTCAACGAGAACAAGACGAACGTGAATGACCGGTGGCGCCGGAGCCATGCCGGGGTATTCGACGATGTCTACGTGATTTCCGCCTCGCTGGTAAACAACTTCCGCACGGGTTTTACTCGCTTCGGCCAGTCCAGTACGCCCAAACTCCAGGGGCTGGATTTCGCCGCGGCCGGCTTCTCCCCGGCGCTGGTGGCTGCGATTGAGCCCCAGGCGCGACAGTTTCCCACTCTGAACATTGCCGGGTACCAGGCGATGGGCGGGACGGCCAACAACAACAACGTCACCAACTACCTCACCGCCTCGAACGACCTGTCGTGGAACAAAGGTTCGGCCGCTTTCCGGTTTGGCGGCGAACTCCGGGTCTACCGCAACAATCAGTACAATTGGCTCCCCCAGAATCCAAGCCTCACCTTTAACTCGAGGTGGACCAATGGTCCGCTCGACAGTGCGGCGGCGTCTCCTATCGGCCAAGGGCTGGCCTCTTTCCTGCTCGGTATCCCTTCCACCGGGTCGGCCAGTCTGAACGATTCCTACGCCGATCAGTCGTGCAACTATGCCTGGTACTTTCAATCCGACTGGCGCCTCCGGCGCACTCTGACCATCAACGCCGGCGTCCGGTACGATTACGACAGCCCGATGACGGAGCGCTTCAACCGCTCGGTGCGGAACTTCGATTTCACCACCCTCAACCCCATCGCCCCGCAAGTGATCGCAAACTATGCGAAAAGTCCCATTGCGGAAATACCGGCCGCCCAATTCCGGGTGAACGGCGGTCTCACGTTTGCAGGCATCGGGGGGCAACCGCGTCAAATCTGGGAAGCGTCCCGCTGGAACCTTGCCCCGCGCATCGGTTTGGCCTGGCAGGTCCGGCCCGACACCGTGGTGCGGACGGGCTACGGCATCTTCTTCGTGCCGCAGGGAGTGGACCGGCACTCCGCAAACCAAACCGGCTTTACCGCGGCCACGACGCTGAATCCGTCGCTCGACAACGGACTCACTTTCATTGCGTCCCTCTCCAATCCGTTCCCCACCGGTTTGCTCCAGCCACTGGGCTCGGCAGGCGGACTACAGACCGGACTCGGCCAGTCCGTCAGCACCTTTCCACCTTACATGAAGAGCGGCTACCTGCAACGGTGGAGCTTCGGAATGCAGCGCCAGCTTCCGAAACGCATTTTCCTGGATCTGTCTTACGTGGCCAGCCGGGGCACGCGCCTGGCGACGACGCGCCAGTACGATCCGACGCCCGACGCCTATCTCTCCCGATCGCCGCTCCGCGATCAGACCACCATCAACTACCTGACCGCTCAAGTGGCGAATCCTTTCTATCCGCTGCTGCCTTCCACCAACCTGTCCGGCACCACGGTTGCACGGCAGCAGTTGCTCCGCCCCTATCCTCAATTCACCGGCGTCAGCGCCCCCGAACCGGTCGGCTACTCCTGGTATCATTCGCTCCAGGTTCTGACGGAGCGCCGTTTCCAAAATGGTTTTACCGCGCAGTTCAACTGGGTGTGGTCCAAGTTCATGGAGGCCACTTCCTTTCTCAATAGCAGCGACCCCCTGCCCGCAAAGTTGATCTCGGACCTGGACCGCACGCACGTATTGCACTTCAGCGGTATCTACGAACTCCCGTTCGGCAAGGGAAGACTTCTGTTTTCCGGCGCGCGCGGGATTGTACAAGCGCTGGTGGGCGGCTGGCAGGCGAATGCGATGTGGCAACGTCAAACGGGAGCGGCCCTGGGGTTTGGGAATTCGCTGCTGATCGCCCCCGTCGGGGACATCCCGCTTCACTCCGGGCGGGCGATCGCGCGCTGGTTCAACATCGACGCGTTTAACCGGAAATCGGCCGAGCAACTGGCCTCGAACATCCAGACTCTGTCCACGCGCTTCTCCGGCGCAAGAGGGCCGAATGTCGACGTGTGGAACATGTCGGGAGTGAAGAACTTCTCGCTGCCCGAGAAGTTCAGACTCCAGTTCCGCGCCGAGTTCCTGAATGCCTTGAACTACACCAACCTCTCCGGGCCGAATACCAATCCGACGAACGCGGCCTTCGGGAGCATCACCTCGTCTAACGGCAACCAGCGCTCGATAGTCTTCGGTTTGAAGCTGATCTACTGAACTTGAGGGAACGGGGATACGAGGGCCGGCGGCGCCCTACCCCTTGCGCCCCAGTTCGGTATCCACGGCCTGAATGAGCGCGCGGATGTAGCCGAGGATAAACGCTTCGCCGGCCCGGCTGGTGGCGGGGTCGCCGCCGCAGCGCGGAACGTGGTCGGGAACCACCATGCCGTTGAAGTTCACCTCCCCCAGCGCGCGCATGATCCTGTACATGTTCAGGTAGCCGTTGTCCGGGAAGGTCTCCGAGAAATTGGGGGTGGGGGCGCTGATGTTGCGGTAATGGATCTGGAAGATGTGGCCGCGCGAGCCGAACTCGTGGATCGCGTCCACCAGGTCCTCGCCTTTCCCGTCCTCTCCGCTCATCTCGGCCCACGAACCCACGCACAGGAGCAGGCCCGAGCAGGGGCTGTACTTGGCGATTTCCAGGGCGCGGCGAAACGCCTTGCGGTTTTTGAAAATGCGGGCGATCCCGCCGTAATCCACGGGCGGATCGTTGGGATGCAATTGCAGCCTCACGCCGGCTTCCTCGGCCACCGGAAGCACGCGCTTGATGAAGTACTCGTAGTTGGCCCACATTTCGTCTTCGGTGTAGACCCGGCCGCCGGCGGGCGGCTGTTGCGGGGAATTCTTTTGCTCGAACAGGCGCGTGCGGTAGCCGCGCGTGGTGGTGGCGCCGGTGCTGGCCCCTGGTCCAACGGTGTTCCAGGCGTAGGTGGTCGCATCGATTTTGGCCTTGCCCAGGTCGCGCAGGAAGTTCTGGAACAGGGCGATGGTCTGGTCGCGGCCGGGGAGCCCCAGGGTGACCTCCGGGGAGTTGTACTTATCGGCGAGCATAATTTCGAACAGCTTCAGCCCGGCCGCCTCGACCTGGCGCTTGATGCCGGCAAGGTTTTCGTAGCCGCACTCGGCCGCCGGTATGCGCACCTCGACGTACTCGACCCCCATGGCCTTCAGGTAGTCCAGGTAATCTCCGGTGAACATAGCCGGCCGCTGGTGGCTAAGCCCGAGCTTCATGCCCGTATCCGACCATGGATTGCCCTTGGCCCCGGCCCGCGGCGCGCCGGCCAGCATGCCCGCGCCCGCCAACGCTGTCTTACCGAACTGCCTGCGTGAGGATCCGCTGGTCATCGATGCCTCCAGGAAAAAGTAGCCGCGGATGAACACGGATAAACAATGTATCACCTTGCCGAAGGTGAAG
>JAUYBU010000152.1 GCA_030693045.1 Bryobacterales bacterium
CTCGAAATCGTAGATGTGCACGCCCTTTTGTCCCGGATCGGCCACGAGCAAGCGGCCGATACTGTCTTGCGCCGTCGAGTAGGGGCGCATGATCTCCGGCTTGTCCTCGGCCGCGCCAGCCACCCACGTCAACAACTTCGAGAAGAACCCGCGCGGCTTTGTAAACTCCCGCACGGACGGTACCGTCCGCAGGTATTGGACTGTCCCGCGCGCGGGCGTGACGGCGCCCGCGGGCATCTGTGAGAAACAGGTCGCGCACAGGAGGAAACACCGGAGATGAGTCTGACGTATCGTCACAAGAGCCTCGCAGTCCTCACAATGCGGATGTAAAACCGTCCGCGCAGCGTTTGAGGATAAGCCAGGAACATCTGATTGGAACGGATATAACCCGCCTCAAACTGTATCTTTCGAAAATGATAAGTGGCGAATACGTTCAGGAGCTCAAAGTCGTTAGTCAGAAGGCCGGCCAGATTCTGGTTGGAGCGTGTCCAGCTTGCGGAAAGCTCAACCTTGCGCAGCGGATTTGAGTGAAGGGTGAAACTCATCGCCCGGTAATCGCTCGGGATGATCTGCAACGGTATATCGAATGCCGACCCCAAACCGAGTCCGCCGAACAGTTGGTTATAGAATGGCAGGGAATTGCTAAGGCTGTTATTCAGGGACGCACTGATCTGAATTCGGGAGTGCTCGACGCCGGCACGGGCAGTGTACCCGTTGGTGCGAAACTCGTTCGCGCCGTTTACGATGGAGCCCCACTCCCAGCCGCCTCCAATCCGCGCGCTGAAGCCGCCGGCCACCCGGTCCGCGACGCTTGCTTCCGCCGAAATGCTCTTGTTCGAAAGGGGCTGAACGGCCTGAACCCTTTGGTCTGACCCGTGGACGGAGCCATCGAACTGCAGGCCTCCGGAGTTTCCGCGTTGAGCGCTGACCACATAGTGCTGGCCCTGAATGGTCCCGGACTGTCCGATAAGAGAACCGATGCCGAATTCCCGTGAATACTCACCCGAAAGGTTTCCCCAACCGAACTTCCGCGCATAAGTCACGCCGGCGGAGCTGGTGAAATACTCCGACTTGAGCGGGTTGCCCTGCCATGAGGAAGACATCGCACTCCGCTCCACGCTGCCATACAGTCCCAAACCTCGGCCAAGAGTGACGGAAGTGATGCCGTTGAGGGTTAGATTCGCAATGCCGTGAGAGAACGGCGCCAGAATGTTCCCGTCCGGCACGACGGCGCCAGGAACGCTCAGGGTACTGGCGGCCCGCTCCAGGAACTGACTGGCCAGATTCGACGTGTAACCCGCCCGCAACGATGATCTCCATCGTCGCCTCTGCCTCAGTTGCAGGGTCGCGCCCGCATAACGCGTGCTCAAATCGATCGGCAACTTGAACAGAAGGCTGGACGTAGCCTGACTCCCGGCATCCACGTACAATTCCGAATCCTCCAGAAAGCTTCGTCTCGCGGACCCCTGATAATGCTTCACCGTCTGGCGCAGCGAGCCAGTAAATGTTCCGCCGTCGATAGGCGCCAACAAGTCCGAATCCTGTTTATTGCGGCGCAGGAAGCCACGCATATCCCATCCCCCTCGCTCATACTTGCTATCCACGTTCAGGTGGTTCCCGTGAGACTGGTAATCGGAGATCCCGTCGGTGCCGGACTTGGAGCCGACCGATCCCGTGGCCCAATCGACTGTGGTCGTCGGCAAACCTTTGGGGTTGAATTCCCATGTTAGTCCCAGGTCTTTGGTGCGATTCCTGAGCGTATATCCCGAGACTTGCGAAAGGCTTCCGAAGTACACGTCCTCCACCTGAACATTGGAGTATCGAAATGTCAGAGGCACGATACTCTTGCGAAGCAGGGCGACTCTAAGATTGATGCCATTGCCGCCTTGAAAACCCGCTTCGCTGGCCTGTGGACCGAGATTCAGCTCCGGCTGTGCCGAAACGCTTAGCAAATCCGGCGATAGAAAATAGCTGCTCATGTCGAATCGAGCGCCGAGTGGCACGAAGCTTACGGACTGGTTGGCTTCACCGCGCGTGGTAGTGTTGTAGTAACCAGTAGAAAACGTTCCGCTCACTGTAAGCGGCTTTTCCTGGCCGCGGAGCACAAGTGAAACGGCGAATGCCGCCAGGATTCCGCCGTAACACATTCGTTGTTTCAACATAGGGACACTGATTCCGCTTTGACAAAACGGCGGTGAGCGCGGATGATGATCCGAACCCACCGCATCACAGAGACTACAGATGGCAGGTGGTGCAACCCGCCGCGTTGTTGGCCTGGCGCAGGAATCGGGTATTTCCGTTGTTGTGCGGCTCATGACAGCTTCCGCACTGCACCGTGTTATTGGACCCATACAACGGCAGGGAAGCCGTAACGGTAGCGACGGCCTGCAAGGATGTGTTTCTGGTGGGATCGTGAGGCATGTTTACAGGGTGATCATTCGAGAGACCGAGCGAAAGGGCCGTGCCGGCCTTCGATCCCACCTGGTTTACTGTTTGCATGGAGGGGGAGAAGCTCGACGTCACTCCGTCATGGCAGCTCAGACAGAGCAGCGAATACATGCGGGCATCTGTTGAAGCGGACAGGGCGGTGCCACCGAGTTCCACCGCCTTGTTTGCCATCGTGGCGGAATCGTAGACCAAGAACGTGTTGGCCGAGGCCGGGAACGATCGCGACCACATCAGAATCGCACCCGTGCTTTGCGTCCCCCCGTTCGCGAGCGAGCCGTTATGGGGAGCATGACACGACCTGCAGCCATTTCCGCCGACATCGTGGGTCGCCAAGTTCGTTTTGGGCATCCTTGGGGCGGCTGCCGGCAACGAAAACGATGACAGCCCGAGAAGGGCGGCCAATGTAAGGCTTTTTGAGTTCATAAGTGTCCTCTCTGAGTGTTTAGTTAACTGCTTTCCGGCCGCGTTCGATTGCTACCGCGGCTTACTCCTGGAAGTGCTCGTGTTAGTTGCCGCTCCGGTTCACCTCCTTTCCTTCCACGGATCCGCGCTGCGAGATGTACTGGAATACCTGGACGCGGCCGCGAAACATTTCGGTGGTATAGATCTGGTCTTCGGAATCGATGTGCAATCCCGCGACCAGCGCGAACTGGCCGGGCTCATCGCCCAGCGTTCCCACCGCGAGAAGGGGCTGACCCTCGGGTGTGAGAATCTGAAAATTGTTGAATTCGGCGTCGGCCACATAGACGTGCCCCTCCGAATCCACTGCGATGCCTTTGGGTCGGATGAACTCGCCAGGCGCGTCTCCCTGGGTTCCAAACGCGCGAAGGAATCTTCCAGTGGGATCCAGGATCTGGACCCTGTAGTTCCCCGTGTCCGCCACATAGATATTGCCTTGCCGGTCCACAGCCACGTTGGTTGGGGATAAGAACGTGCCGTTGTCGCGCTGCCTTAGTTTGCTTGGACCGCCGAAGTAGCTTAGGAACTTGAACGATCCGGTGTCGAAAACCGCGATGCGGCCCTCCTTGGCGTCGGCGACGTACAGCCGGTTGCGCTGACGGTCGATCACGATGCCTCCGGGACGTCCCAAAACGGTAGTACCAAAACGGGCTATCGGCTGACCCGAAGGGCTGAAGCAAATCACCGAGTGAAGCGCGGCATCGGAGACGAACAGGCGATCGTCCGAATCCACGGCAACTCCAACCGGCATGGCGAGCGGTGTGCGGCTGTCTCCCGCGCGCCGCTCGACCGCCTTGGCTCCGGGATCGATCACAAAGACGACCTTCAGTTCCGTGTCGGCTACGTAGATTCGCCCCCGTTTGTCCGTGGTGACTCCGTACGGCTTCCTCAGCTCCAGCTTTTCATCCACCGTCTTTGTGCCAGTGACCTTCTCCAGCCAGCCCGGCTTCCGGGCGACGGGTTTCTTCACTTTGGCCATGTCACTGTACTGCGCGAGCCAGCGGATCCTCGGCGGATCGGGCGGGAGCGGCCAGATTAAGGGTGACGGCTCCGACACCGGCTGCGCTTGCTTCGGAAGACTCTTCTTGTTGGCTGATTGTTTGTCGGCCCCGGATAGGACAACACACAAGATAAGAATTCCGGCGAGGCCGCGAACCGATGCGGGAGTTTTCAACTTTGGCATTGTGGGCAAAATGGTACGGAGGTCTCTAAGTCGATGCCCGGCAGTGTGCGCTTCTCCGCCGGGATTCCACGGGCGTTGGGAAAGTCGTGTAACGAGACGGGCGGGCGGACAGTCCGGCGCCACCGGGTCCGCTTCCTCCCGGAGAACCGCCTCGGCTACCTCGAGAGCTGCGCGATAGTAGCCCAGCCGGTCTCTCTCCACGACCTTCTTGCGGAGGTCGCCGATCCACTTGATGAGGTGTCCCCGCCGGAACCGCCGACCGGGTTCCGCCAGCGTGCGCGCCTCGCCGGCCGGCGGACCTTCCGTGGTCTCTCCGGTCTCCCCGGGTCCGCGTTTCAGGACCGCCGGGAGGGTCCAACGATCTCGGAGCACGGGTTCGCAAGACGCCGGGTATCTTGGACCCGGAGTGAGGACAGCCGTGTACTCCCGGCCTAATTCGCTAGCTGAGAGAGAGTTCGGGCACTCAATTCCCAACCTGGCTGCGATTCCGGCAAGTGTGCTCAGACTCTCCTCAGTAGGGTGAGAGCCGAATACGCGTGCGAGAAAACCGTAAGTGTCCGCCTGGGCGTTCAACTCTCGTGCAGCGGGAGTTTCTGGCTTCATGGAGTCTCTCCTCAATCGTGGGATGGTACCGGGGAGAGGTAGCTGGCAGTTCGCCCCTTTGGCTCATCCCCCATGGTTCCGTACAGCGTCTTTGGGCCGGCGTTATCACAGATGATCAGGCACGCCGGCAGCAGGCCCTGGTCGAGCCTTCGCATGCGGAGGTCGCGTTTCTCCGCGACGCCCTTCTGGCCTGGCTTATCGGCGGAACCCCGCGCGTCGACCGAGAGATACGCGCTTTGCCCGGCGCCGTGGAGTTCGATTCGCGGCTCGCCGATCGTCACGGCGAACTCCTGTTTGCACGCCAGTGCGCAGGCCTAACAGCCAATACGTCTCTTCAGATCGACGGAGAAAGCCGCCGTTGACACCTCCCGTTTGAGTGTTCGGCTCTTGGACGAACCGACACGCTATGGCACAGTCTACGGCTACCGGCGGACGGCGTCGAGGCCAGATGGCACAATTCAGATTGCCTGGTGGAGACTTGAACTCGGCAACTGGGGCGCTAGCCGCGCCTCCGCTTCATCGAGAAACCGCTCCACCGGCCCCAGTGATATCCCCGCCAGCACGCCAGCCACGGGCACTTCGATCAGGTGCCGCCTCCGCTCCCCGCAGACCGGTGCGTCGAGCCGTTTCCTGACACTACTGGGTCATTATGTTACAGCGGGAATTCTCCAGCGAGCACGGGTCGCCAGCCGGAGTATCGTAGATGGTTGCGTGACTCCCTACTTTGGCGGAGCGCAAGCATCGGACGAGATTCGCGCCCTTTTGCGCGCGACCGCCGCTCCCCCTACGCTTAGGAGGGCGAGGCCTTCCAAGCCGACTTCGACCGCAACCTTACCGGCCACGTGAAAAACCTCGACCCGGCCCGCCGATGTGCATGGATCGGGTATCATCGAGGTTTTCCATGATCCCCAAGAGTTACGACCGGATGAGCCGGCGCGGCCTGCTGCTGAGCATGGCCGGACTGAATCCCTGGCTGCCGTTGCGCGGCCACGCGACGCCCGCCGGAGCGCCCCGCCCCAACATCGTAGTCCTGCTGTCGGACGACATGGGGTGGGAACAGGTCGGGCTCAATGGCGGCAAGGAAGTGCGGACGCCGAACATCGATCGCATCGCCCGCGAAGGCCTCAAGATGAGCCAGTTCTATGTACAGCCTGTCTGTACGCCTTCTCGGAGCTGCCTGCTCACGGGCCGCTACGCGTGGAAGACGGGGACCGAGCGACGCCCCACCGGGTCGGCTCGGCAGGGCATGCTTCGCGACGAGCGCACGGTGGCCGAGGCGCTGCGCGAGGCGGGCTACGCCACCTGGATGGTGGGCAAATGGCACCTGGGCGAATGGCAGGCCGGCCACCTGCCGCGCGCGCGGGGATTCGATCACCACTACGGCCACTACGGCGCGCTCATCGATTCCTACACCCACACGCGCGGCGGCGTTCTGGACTGGCACCGCAACGGCAAGCCGGTGGTGGAGGAGGGCTATTCCACCTTCCCGCTGGCCAAAGAGGCTTCCAGTCTCATCGCGCGGCACGACGGCAAGCGGCCGTTCTTCCTCTACCTGCCCTTCAACGCGGTGCATGGCCCGCACATGGCCCCGCCGGATTATCTCAAGAAATATGAACACCTGGGCGGCGGGCGCGGCGCGCAGTGTCGCGGCGCGCAGCGTGCGCAGATGGAGTGTCTGGACGTGGCCGTGGGGCGGGTGCTCCAGGCCATCCGGGATAAAGGCGTCGACCGCCAGACGCTGGTCGTCTTCCTTAACGACAACGGCGGACCGCGGGTGGTGGGCGCCAACGGGCCTTACCGCGGTTTCAAGTCGCACTATCACGAGGGCGGCATTCGGGTGCCGGCGGCCGCGCGATGGCCGGGGCAGATCCCCGCGGGCGGGTCCACGGACGAGATGCTGCACGCCATCGACCTGTTTCCCACGCTGTGCCGGCTGGCCGGAGCCGGCATCGGCAAGGGTCTGCCGCTCGACGGCCGGGACGCCTGGCCCACCATGACCTCCCGCGCATCCTCGCCGCGCAGCGAGATCGTGCATTCGTTGCAGGTGATGCGCGCCGGCGACTGGAAGTTCATCGAGCAGGGCGCCAGCTACTACGAGTGGACCGGCCAGCCGCTGCAACTCTACAACATCCGCGAAGACCCCTACGAAAAACAAAACCTCGCGGCGGAGCGGCCGGAGATCGTATCCAGGCTGCGCGAGCGCCTGGCCTATTATCGGCAGTTCGCCCGGGAGGGAGAACCGGAAGAGCGGATTCCGGACTATCCGCCGGTAGTGTACGGTGAGGAAGAAAACCGGGAGTACGGCGAATCGCTCCGCGAGAAGATCAAGGCGTTGGGCGCGAACGAAGAGGCCGAAAGCCCCCGGGCACGCCAACAGAGGAAGAAGTAATGCGCGCCATCGTTGTCACAGCCCTGCTCGCCCGGGCGGAAGAAGTAATGCGCGCCATCGTTGTTACAGCCCTGCTCGCCTGGGCGGAAGAAGTAATGCGCGTCATCGTAGTTACAGCCCTGCTCGCCTGGGCGGCGGGCGCACAGACGCTCCCCGAGTTGCGGCACGAGCGCCCCATCGCGCGCCACCCGCAGTGGATTTCGCAGACCCTGCGGGTGGCCTACGGACACTGGGAGCGCGCCAAGCCCGTCCCTTTGGAAGAGTGGGCCGCACGCACGAAAGCGCTGGGCGCCGCCGCGCTGATCGCGCTCGGCAACATTCCCGACGTAGCCGTGAACCACATCGATCCGCCGCCCGGAGGTAAGTGGACGCCGGGCTACGGGTGGGTGAAACAATACCTGGCCGCCGCCCGCGGGCAGGGCATGAAACTGGTGCTCTACGGGGACTTCTGGGACCGGCAGGACGAGATTCTGACCCAGCATCCGGAATGGCGCGAGATGGACGAATCCGGCAAGCCGGTCAAGAACAACGCGTGCTTCTCGTCGCCCTTCGTCGAGGCCTTCCGCGACCGGCTGGTTTCCATCCTGCGGGACGCCCCGGTGGACGGCCTCATGATCGACATGATGCACATGGGCGCGCGCGCCGGCTGCCGCAACCCATACTGCTTGAGGGCTTTCGAGAAGCGCTTCGGCGCGCCCGCCCCGCGCACCCGCGATCCGAAGGACCCGGTGTTCCAGCGCTGGATGGAATTCCAGGCCTTCACGCGCGAAGAAGCGGCGCTGCGGTGGACCGAAGCGGCCCACGCCGTCAACCCCGAATTCGCCATGATCGTGAACCACGACCGCGGCTGGCACAACAACATCGCCGTCAACGGTTTCGTCTCCAGCCGCCTGCACGAGTGCGTGGACGTTATTTTGGAGGAGTTCGGGTGGGACTACGATTCCTCCGGCGTGAAACCGCAGGCCGCGCCCGTGCGCGAGAGCTTCCAGAACACCTGGCTGCGCTGCCGGCGCGGCGACGGGGCCAGCTTTATGTGGATGCGCACGCACGCCATGCCGCTGGTGGATTTGCGGGCGCGCAACCTGAACATGCTGGCGCACGGCAACGTGCCCAACCCCACTACGGGCTCGAACCTCGACTGGCGCGGCGTGCTGTGGCAGGACATCCAGCAGCGCGAGGAGTGGATTGTGGGCAGCCAGGCGCTGCCGTGGCTGGGCATGGCGTATTCGGAGAAGACCCTGGCGTGGCACTACGGCGCCACCGAGGAAGCCGCCAGCCTGCCCTACGTGCAGAACGCCTATGGAACTTTCCAGGCGGCGCTGGAAGGCCACCTGCCGGTGGACATCCTCACCGACTGGCAACTGACGCCGGAGGTGCTGCGCCGCTACCGCGTCATCGCGCTGCCCAACACGGCGGCCATTTCCGGGCCATCGGTCGCCACCCTGCGGGAATACGTGCGGGCGGGCGGAGGGGTGGTGGCCACGTTCGAAACCTCGCTCTCGGACGAAGCCGGCCGCCGGCGCGCGGATTTCGCTCTCGCCGACGTCTTCGGCACGAGCTACGGCGGTCAGGGCAAGAGCCATGTCATTTCGGCGGGCGTGTACGGAGTGGACCACCCCATCGCGCGCGACGAGATCTTCCGGCGGCTGGGCGTCTGGTCGCAGGGCGCCATCGAGCCGACCAGGAACTTCCAGATCATCACCCACAAACCGGGCAACGCGCAGGCGTATGAGATCGGCTTCGCAACGCCGAAATCCAGGCCCGCCGAGGCGCTCGGGCAGATCCGCGTGGGCGGGCCCGAACTGCCGGCCTTCGTGGCGCGCGAGTTCGGAAAAGGGCGCGTGGTGTACTTCCCGGTGGACCTGGGGCGCGCCTATTTCCTGAACAACTCACCGGCCACGGCCCGCCTTTTGCAGCGCGCCATCCGCTGGGCGGCCAAGGAACCGCCACCTGTGGAACTGGAAGGCGCCGAGCAAGTGGAAACCGTGTGCTTCACCAAGAACGGCCGCCTGGTCATGCACCTGCTCAACGACCAGGCCTCTTACGGGCGCGGCGCGCCGCCCAACCCCGAAGGCTACGGATTCCGGCGCGAAATCATCCCGGTGCACGAGCTCAAAGTGCGCATCCACCGCGACGCCAGGCGCGTGCTGCTGGTTCCGGGCGGGCGCGTCCTGCCGATTGCACGCAACGGCGGCGTCGCGGAAGTCACGGTGCCGAAGCTCGAACTTCACGCCATGCTGGTTGTGGAGTGAGCGCTACCAGCTCAGGCGCAGCCCGAGTTGCAGCTCGCGCGCGCCCTGCCCCGAGTTCTGGAGGCTCAGGATGCCGCTCGAACTGTTCGGCAGCGTCAGCCCCGGCATGTTCAGCGCGTTGAAGAAGTCGGCGCTAAAGCGCAGGGTGAAGCGCTCGGTGAGGCGCGTGTTCTTGACCAGCGAGCCGTCGAGCGAAAACAGCTTCGGCCCGGATACCCACTGGTTGCGCCAGGGGTGCAGGTTGGTGTCGATGGCCACGCGCTGGGTGGTCCCGTTCGCCATGGGGACCCAGACGGTATTGGTGCCGTAGAAAGCCG
The DNA here is from genome assembly GCA_030693045.1 of Bryobacterales bacterium. Taxonomy (GTDB): domain Bacteria; phylum Acidobacteriota; class Terriglobia; order Bryobacterales; family Bryobacteraceae; genus JACQZT01. The sequence goes on from JAUYBU010000152.1 coordinate 9,652, forward strand.
CCAGCGGATCGCTGGCGACAGGCCCGCCCGCGGGCATGGGGATAACGGGATTCGACGCGGGCTGGTAGTTCGCCGGCACGCCCATCACGCCGTTGGGCTTCCCCTGCGCGTCGGAGCTATTGATGCGATTGGCCGGGATGTAGCCGTTGTAATAGAGGTAACCGGGAAAGCAGCGGCCCGAACGGCAATCTTCGATCTTGTACTGAGTGCCGTAGACTTCCACTTTCCCCGAAGGGCCCCAGTTGTCGGTGGGCAGCGCGAAGTAGCGGCTGCGAATGGTCCCGAAGCCGGCGAACTGCCACCCTCCGATCAGCCGGTCCACCACTCGGCCGGCGTTGTCTGCGAACTTCTTGCCGCGGCCGAAAGGCAGGTCGGCGAGCCAGTTCCAGCGCACGCGGTGCTTGGGAATATCGGTGTCCCGCTGATAGTTGAGGAAGCGGTTCAGCTTCCGCGGGTCGGTGGGCACCGCGCCGGGCATGAAAGAGTCGGGCGCCTGGATCAGGCTGTCGCTCCAGCCATCCCCGCCCGAGCGGTAAGCGTTACCCAGGATGTAGAAGAATTGGAACCCGTAGCCCTTGGCGTAGCGCCGCTCGAACTCCACCTGCACGCCGTTGAAGTTCGACCAGCCGGAGCGCTGGTAGACCTGGATGTCGCCGTAGGTGCTGTTGTCGAACTTCCGCCGCGCCACGCTGGCGTACTCGCCGGTGGGCAGCGCTTTCCCGGTGGTGGCGAACCAGATGTAATTGGTCGGGTTCTGGTTGAAGGCGGACCACTGCTCCAGGTTGTACCCGTGGTTGCCCACGTAAGCCGCGCGGGCGACGATGTGGCTGGCCAGTTCCCGCTCCACGGTCAGGTTCCACTCCGCCACGCGGGTGGAGGGCTGGTTCGGATCGAGGTAGTAAGTGATGAACCCGCCGCGCGAGACGTTGGGCGGGTTGTCGAAGGTGACGATGTTTCGCGTGTTCACGCCGGCCACCGACTGCGGCGCCGAGCGCAGCCCGTAGTTCGGCAGGCCGTCGGGACTGCGCGCGGCGTCGTTCATGGGCACGGTAAAGGTGGCCTGGAACGGCGCGTCGTTGCGCAGGCGGGAATAGAAAGTGCGCACGTAGGGCGGGTAGGCGAACAGCGAGAAGCCGCCCCGCAGCACCGTGGTCCTGGCGCCGGAGGTGAGCCGCCAGGCGAAACCGGCGCGCGGGCCGAAGTCCCACAGGTCGCCTTTGATCATGCTCTCGGGAAGGCCGGCCTGCTTGGCGGTGATGAACTTGACGCCGATTTTGGTGAACGCCCCGATGATCGGAGGCCGGGTGGCGCCGATGCTGTACATCTCGTCGAGGGTGGGGCGGTTGACGATCGATTTCGATTTCAGGTCGAAGGTTGTGAGCAGCCCGTCGCGCTCGGAGATGGGCGGCTGAAACTCATAGCGCAGCCCCAGGTTCAGCGTCAGCCGCGAGCTGACGCGCCAGGTGTCCTGCAGGTATCCGGCGTATTCGCGGTCGCGGAAGTGGAACATGCCGTGCGCGAAAGCGGCCTGGTAATTGGTGGGCAGGCCCAGGAAGAGATTGGCGGATTCGTGCCCCGTGCGCGGCACGGCGACGTAGGTAGCGCCGGAGGCCGGATCGTAGAGGCCGGTCTGCGGACCGCTGAAACTCACCGAGCCGGAGCGCGCGCCATCCGGCAGCTCGAAAAAGCGCTCCGCGCGGATGCGCCCGCCGAACTGCAACTCGTGCCGCCCGCGGATGTTGGTGAAGTTCTGGTCCAGGGTGACGATCCAGGTGCGGTTGTTGCGCTCGTTGTCGGGCTGCTTGTACTGGTAGAAGCCGGTATTGATGATGTTGGGGAACAGCGCGCCCCCGGCGGGGTTGGGCAGGTCCATCTGTTCGGCCCAGTTACCCGGGGTGCCGCCTTGCACGTTGACCCGCTGGTAGGCGTAAGTGCCCGCGGTTTCGCTGAAAAACGTGGGCGAGATGGTGTGGGTCCAGGAGACCACCGCGGATTCGTTGCGCGCGGGCGTGAATGTCACGTTGGTTTCATCGTTGAGCGTGGGGAAGGACGGGTCGTTGCCCAGCCGCTTGTCGTACTTGTTGCCGTGCGTGTAGCGCAGGAACACGCGGTCGCGCTGGCTGAGGTTGTGATCGAACTTCATGGTTTCGGCATGGTCCCGCCGGATCGCCGGCCCCGGGCCGATGAAGTTGTCCCGCACCATGGGGTTGATATCCGTATGGGTAGGCATCGGCGTGATGCCGTAAAGATACTTGGCGAGCGGGCTCATGCGGCTGGCCGGAATCCGGTTGCCGGCGAAAGGCTGCCGCTGCCAGGTTTTGGACTCGGTGGTCCAGGGGTCGTAGATGGTATAGGCCCGGCCCGTGCCGTCGATGAGGCCGCTGAAATCGCCGCCGCGCATGGCCGCGGTCGGAACGGTGGTGGAGGTGGTGGTGGCGGCGTAGGTCCGGTACGCCTCGTAGTTGAAAAACCAGAAGGTCTTATTGCGGCCGTCGTAGACCTTGGGCAGGTACACCGGGCCGCCATTCCAGAAACCGAACTCGTTGCGCACCAGGTGGGGCGGCTTCTCATAGTAATCCTGCCGCCGGCGCGCCACGCCGAAGCCGTTGTTGCGCGCGGTTTCGAACATCGAGCCGTGGAACTGGTTGGTGCCGCTGCGGGTGGTCAGGATGACGGTGCCCGGCCGGTTGACCTTGGCCGAGGAGCCGTTGGTCTCGACGCGAAACTCCTCCACCGAATCCAGGCCCGGGGGACGCTGGAAAACTCCACCGAGGTCGCGGTTCTGGAGCACGGCGCCGTCCTGCACCACGTCCAGCGCCGCGGCGGCCAGCCCATAAGCCCGCGTGCCCTCCAGACCCGGCGTGGTGGCGCCGATCAAGGTGGTGATGGAGCGCCCGTTCAGCGGCAACTGGTCGATGCGCTGGCGTTCCAAGGTGGCGCCCAGGGTGGCGTTGTCCACGTTAATCGGATTGCTGACATCGCCGGCCACGGTGATCTCGGTGGCCGTTCCGCCGACGTTCAAGACCGGCTCCACCTGGGCCGCCTGCCCGGTCTGCACGAGCAGTTGCCCTTCCCACGACTGCATCCCTTGCGCCTCGACAGTGATGCGGTAGTTGCCCGGAGGCACGGCCGGAAAAACGAAGAACCCGAGCCCGGTGGTGGTGGTGGAGGTTAGGACGGAGGTCGCCACCTGCAGTAGCTTGACAGTGGCTCCGGGAAGCACCGCGCCGGAACTGTCGCGCACGGTCCCTGGACCCCGCCGGCGCCCGTCTGCGCCGGCAATGCAACACTCAAAAAGATGACCATGGCGGAGAACCACAGCGCCAAGAAGATAATCGGACCCGCAATCCGCATTAACCGTAAGACGCTCATCATAGGCCCCATGCTGACATGCGTTCGGCGGCAGCGGCGGTATTTCGGGATTTCGTAGCCTGTCCCCGAAATAGGGGGGCGCGGCTTCAGGAGCGCTTGCGGGCGGGGCGGAGGTCGGCCATCGGGATCAGCGAGTTGTGGGGCTGCGATTCGGAGGGGCGCGCGCGGGCCGAGAGTTCCTGGTTCAGCGTGGCGATGAAGTCCTCGATCTCGCGCTGCATCTCGGCCATTTTTTCGCGCATGTTCAGGATGATCTCGATGCCGGCCAGGTTGACGCCCATGTCGCGGGTGAGCTTGAGAATGACTTCCAGCCGCTCGAGGTCGCCGTCGGTGTAGAGGCGCGTGTTGCCCTCGCTGCGGGAGGGCTTCAACAGCCCTTCGCGCTCGTACAGGCGCAGCGTCTGCGGGTGGACGCTGTACAACTCGGCCACCGCCGAAATCATGTAAGCCGCTTTTGCCCGTTTCGCCATCGCCTCACACCTTGGTCCAGATATCGGCCCGCGGGTCCTCCGGATTCAGGCGCGCCAGTTCGCGCAGGATCTCCCGCACCCGCTCGTCGTTGGCTTTGGGCGCCTGAATGACCACCTCGACGATCTGATCTCCCCGCGCGCCCTTGCGCGTGTTCTCGACGCCCTTCTCGCGCAGCCGGAACTTCTGCCCGGTCTGGGTGCCCTGCGGGATCTTGAGCAGCGCGCGGCCGTCAATGGTCGGCACCTCGATCTTGGCGCCCAGCGCCGCCTCGCTCACCGTCACCGGCAACTGAATCTCGATATCGTCGCCGTCGCGGCGGAAGAAGGCGTGCGGCTCGACGCGCACGGTGATGTAGAGGTCGCCCGCGGGAGCGCCCATGGCGCCGGCATTGCCCTTCCCGGCGACGCGCAGCCGGGATCCCAACTGAGCGCCGGGAGGAATCCGCACCTCGACCGATTCGGTCCGCGCCTGGCGTCCGTCGCCATGGCAGGACGGGCAGGTGTTTTTCAACCGGCCCGATCCGCCGCAGCGCGGGCAGCCGATGCTGAACTTCATCGCGCCCACCATCTGGTTCACGTTGCCCGAGCCGTTGCACTGCGGGCAGAGGGCCGCCGCGCCCGTGTCCGCGCCCGCCCCGCCGCAGGCCGCGCAACCGTCGTGCCGGTTGACGTTCAAGCGCACCTGGGTGCCGCGGATGGCCTGCCAGAAATCGATGTTCAGGGCGTATTCGAGGTCGCCGCCGCGCTCGGGCCGCGGCTGCTCTTCCCGCTCCCGGCCGCCGAAGAACTGGCTGAACAGGTCGCGGAAGTTCCCCCCGGCTCCGGCATGGCCGGCCGAGGCGCGGCCTCCCGCGGCGGGCGGCACGAAGTCGGAGAAGTCGAAACCCCCGAAACCCATGCCGGGCCCCGGACGCGCGCCGGCTGCCCCGCCCGGGGCTCCCGATTCCGAGTAGAAGCCGAACTGGTCGTACATCTGCTTTTTCTTCGGATCGCTCAGAATGTCGTAGGCTTCCTGGACCTTTTTGAACCGCTCCTCGGCGGCCTTGTCGCCGGGATTCAGATCCGGATGGCACTTGCGAGCCAGCCGCCGGTACGCCTTGCGGATCTCATCGGCGTTCGCCGATCGCGGAACGCTCAGCGTCGCGTAATAGTCGGGCTGGGAAGCCATGGGCCGCTACTTTTTGTTCTTGTCGTCCATGTCGACGAACTCGGCGTCTACCACGTTGTCCTTGCCTTTGCCGGCACCGGAGGCGTCCGCGCCCGGAGGGGGAGGCGCAGCGCCGGCGCCCGGCACCGGGCCGGCCGCCTTGTACATCGCCTCGGCCAGCTTGTGCGAGGCTTGCGTCAGCTTGTCCAGCGCCGCGTTGATCTGTTCCACCGAGCCCGAGTCCTTCACTTTCCTGGCTTCATCGAGCGCCGCTTCGACGTTCTTGGCCTCCGTCTCGCCGATCTTGTCGCGATGCTCCTTGAGCGTTTTCTCGACCGAGTAAATCATCTGGTCGGAGCGGTTGCGGGCCTCGATCTCTTCCTTGCGCTTGCGGTCTTCGGCTTCGTGCGCCTCGGCGTCGCGCCCCATCTTCTCGACCTCGTCCTTGCTCAGGCCGCTGGAGGAAGTGATGGTGATCTTCTGCTCGTTGTGAGTGGCGCGATCCTTGGCCGTGACGTTCAGAATGCCGTTGGCGTCGATGTCGAAAGTGACCTCGATCTGCGGGATGCCGCGGGGAGCGGGCGGGATGCCCACCAATTGGAACACGCCCAGCAGGCGGTTGTCGTGGGCCATGGCGCGCTCGCCCTGGTGCACCTTGATTTCGACCGACATCTGGCTGTCGGAAGCGGTCGAGAAAACCTCGCTCTTGCGGGTCGGGATGGTGGTGTTGCGCTCGATCAGCCGGGTGAAGACGCCGCCCAGGGTCTCGATGCCGAGCGAAAGCGGCGTGACGTCCAGCAGCAGCACGTCCTTTACCTCGCCGCCCAGAACGCCGCCCTGCACCGCCGCGCCGATGGCCACCACTTCGTCCGGGTTCACGCCCCGGTGCGGTTCCTTGGCGAACAGATCGCGCACGATCTGCTGCACCCGCGGGATGCGCGTCGATCCGCCCACCATCACCACTTCGTCGATCTGCGAGGGCGTCACGCCGGCGTCGGCCAGCGCCTGTTTGCACGGCCCCACCGAACGCTGGAGAATGTCCTCCACCATCTGCTCGTAACGCGCCCGCGTGAGCTTCATCACCAGGTGCTTGGGACCCGCCGCGTCGGCCGTGATGAAGGGCAGATTGATCTCGGTCTCCAGCAGCGTCGACAACTCGATCTTGGCCTTTTCCGAGGCTTCTCTCAGCCGCTGCAACGCCATCTGGTCTATCGAAAGATCGATGCCGTTCTCTTTCTTGAACTCCCCGACGATCCACTCGATGATGCGCTGGTCGATGTTGTCACCGCCCAGGTGCGTGTCGCCGTTGGTCGATTTGACTTCCACCACGCCGTCGCCCACCTCCAGAATCGAGATGTCGAAGGTTCCGCCGCCGAAGTCGTAAACCGCGATGGTCTCGTCCTTCTTCTTGTCCAGACCGTAAGCCAGCGCCGCCGCCGTGGGCTCGTTGATGATGCGCAGCACCTCCAGACCCGCGATCTTGCCGGCGTCCTTGGTGGCCTGGCGCTGCGAGTCGTTGAAGTAGGCCGGCGTCGTAATCACCGCCTGGGTGACCTTTTCGCCCAGGTAGGCTTCGGCCGCTTCCTTCAGCTTGTTCAGGATCATGGCCGATATCTCGGGCGGCGGGTAGGACTTGCCGCCCGCGTTGATACGCGCGTCGCCGTGGTCCCCGCGCACTACCTTGTAGGGCACCATCTTCATCTCTTCGCTGACTTCCTCCTGCCGGCGCCCCATGAAACGCTTGATCGAGTAGATGGTATTCTCGGGGTTGGTGACCGCTTGACGCTTGGCGACCTGACCGACAAGCCGCTCGCCCCCCTTCGCGAAGCCGACCACCGACGGGGTCGTGCGTCCGCCTTCCTGGTTCGGGATCACTACCGGTTGGCCGCCTTCCATGACCGCCACGACCGAGTTCGTCGTCCCCAGATCGATCCCAATAATCTTGCTCATGCTGTCGTAGCCTCCAGACTTATTAGTTCAACTCCATTATCAAAGCTTAGTGCGTTGTTGTCAAGTTGTCTTGCGATTTTTTTTGCTTTCGCCCAGCCAATGCCTGCCGCCGACCTCCTTGTAGCCGCCGCGGCGGATGTCGCTCGACTCGAGCAACCTCTGCGAGAGGGCTTCCGGAAAGCGGCCGGCGGGCGAGTCCGCTTCGTTTTCGGATCCAGCGGAATGCTCGCCCGTCAGATCGAATACGGCGCCCCGTACGACGTCTATCTGTCTGCAAATGAGAGGTTTGTGGTTGACCTGGCGGCCCAGGGGAAGCTGGACCCGAAGTCCGTGCGCGTGTACGGCTTGGGCCGAGTGGCGATCTGGTCGAAGGACCGCTCAATTGGCAAGCTCTCCGATCTGGGCTCGGTCCGCCGGCTGTCGCTGCCCAATCCGGCGCATGCCCCCTACGGGGTGGCCGCACGCCAAGCGCTTGAGAAAGAAGGCACTTGGAAGAGCCTGGAGACCCGCATCGTGTACGCGGAAAACGTCCGGCAGGCGCTGCAATTTGCCGAAAGCGGCAACGTCGATGCGGCCATCACCGCCTGGTCGCTGGTTTTCGACCGCGGCGGCATTCTGATACCGGCCGGGCTGCACGCGCCCATTCGTCAGGCGGCGGGTGTGGTTGCGGCCAGTCCCAACCGCGCCCTGGCCTTTAGATTTCTGGACTACCTTTCAAGCCCGGACGGCCGCGCCCTGCTTTCCCGCTGGGGTCTGTTCGTGAACTTCTGAGCCCTTAGCAGGGCGGCAGGGCGCCTCACGGCGCGGCAGCCCTGCCCGGAGTGACCAGGCAACGTTGAAATCATAGAACTTGAGGGTACCGGGATATGAGTTAGGGCGATTGGTACTGTCAATCTCATTCCCTCGGCTCCGGACAGGTCAAGGCGGCCCGGATGAATTTCACGAGGATTGCGGTCTTGGCGGCAGTTGCGAGAGATTCCGGGAGGGTGTTGCGGAGTGCGAAGGCGACAACGTGTTGGGCGGGGGCCATTGCTGGCGGAACGGCCGGGGTCGAGGAGGCGGGGGACAGCCAGAGGGGCTTGGGGGTGGTGGCCGAGAGCCGGCGCGGGCGGGATTGGATCTGGGAGGTCGGGGAGATCCTCTTCCGGTTCATCGGGTTCAAGGTAATCGGAGAGATTGAATGGTCCCTGGGTTACTACAACGTACATGTGATTGGATGGAAAGGGGTCGTCCTCGTCCTCCTCGTCGTCCTCGGGGTCCTCGGATTCCTCGGATTCCTCGGGGGGATCGGGTTCGGCGGGGGCTAAAGTGGGCTCGTTCCCAGGACTTTGAGGTGCGAGTTCCGCAGGGGTGGGGATGAGAGCGGGTATGTCGAATACGGCGGGAGTGAAAGTGGGTTCGTAGATAAAATCCGGGGGCTCCGGTTCCGCGGGGGCGAGGGGCGTTTCGGGAACGGGTTCAGCGTCGGATGATGGAGGGTCGGAATCAGGCTGGTTGGGTGAGGGGGGCGTGGTTCGGAGGATGTGGATGTTCTTGAGGGCGCGCTGGCGCATGTTGTGGAGACGGGTCTCGTGGCGATGGAGGATGGCGAGTTGGGGGGTGGAGGCCAGTTCGGTGAAGGCGGCGGCCAGGCGGCTGACTTCGTCGCCGGGCGGTTGGTTGTCGATGGCGTCGGCGTGCAGTTGGGTTTCGATGGCCCAGGTGCGGCGCAGACGCCAGAGGCAGGCGACCATATCCTCGATGACGCCGAGTTCGACGTCGTTGATGGGGCGGTAGTGCTGGATGTGCTGGTCCATGAGGATGTCGAAGCCGGAGCGGTCCTCGGTGGGCAGGACGACGCACTGGGCGAGCAGGCCGTGGCGGATGGCGTTGAGGGAAGAGGTCAGTTTTCCGGCGGCTGTGACGGGGCCGCGGGAGCGGGCGCCGTTGGCGCGGGAAGAAAGGATGCGTTTCTCGGATGACATACTATCTCCTGCCCTAACATTACCTCCGGGTACTCAGAAAAAAGCCCAACCGGGGAGAGAGTGAGCGGGAGGAGTGTCGCTGGATTCGGTTTAGAATCAATTGGATGGGCGCAAGCGGAGAGTGTCTGAAAAAAACACGCAGGCAGTGTGAACGATAACCGGCCAATCGGCAAAAGTCAGGGATGGGCTTCTTTTCCAGTGTGGAATCTGATAATTAGGAGCGAAGGCGGAGCCGCGGAATCAGTGGCCTTGGCGGGTAGCGATTCCGGGGCGTGCCTTCGCACCCATGATCGTCTTTATCCCACGTTCCACGCTGGAATGCAAGCCGGGTGATTGTGACGGCGAATGGCTGCCGCGCGATTGCCCGGGATGCGGCCGGACTGCGATTATCGGCCATGGACGCCGCTTCCGGCAGGCGCATGACCGGAGCCACCACTCGATTCGGGTACGCCGCGGAATCTGCAAAGAGTGCCACCGCACCCTGACCGCCCTCCCGTTCTGGTGCGTGCCGGGCTCTCCCTACACGGCGCCGGCCCGTCAGGAAGCTATCGGGGCGGTGGCCAAGGGGCTCCCCGTTGAACAGGCGGCTGGCGATTGCCGCGATCCGGACCGCACGGCCGATCCTTCCACCATCCGGCGTTGGGCCTGGCGGCGCATCGAAAGCCTTTGGGTCTGCGCGGCGGCGCGGTGGACGGCTCTATTATGCGCGCCCACCCTCTTTGCCTGGGATTTTCGCGCCGCGGCCCGTATTCTGACGGTGGAGAGCGCTCCGCCATGATGAATGTCCCTCCCAGAGCCTTTCCGGCGCGGATTTCGCTGCTGGAGTTCCTGATTGAACGAGGTTGGAAGCCCGTCCGCGACGGCGGACGGGAAGAAGTCGCGGGGCTGTGTCCCCTGCACGAGGACCACCACCCCTCGTTTTATGTGAACCGCCGCAAGCAGGTGTTCTACTGCCATGGCTGCGGCCGCGGCGGCGGACTGGGCCGGTTGATCGGTTGGCTGGCGGACAAACCGCAACCCGCTTCCGCTAGCGACACCGTGGCCTGTGGGCCGCCGCTGGCCGCGGCCTGCCGTTTCTATCAACAGCAACTGGCGCGAGCCGAAGAGGCGCGGGCCTACCTGGTCCGGCGAGGCATCCACGACCAGGCCATGGTTTCCCGGATGGGCATTGGCTATGCGCCGGGCGCTTGTCTGCGCGGCGGTTTGGAACGTCTCGGTTACCGCCGCGAGGCGCTCCGCGGATGTGGGCTGATTGACGCGCAGGACCGCGATGTGTTTTTCCGCTGTCTGACGTTTCCGCTGGAGGGCGCCACGAATCTCTACGGCCGCTCGATTGCCAACCACGTCTGCCGCCATCGCTTCCTGCCGGGCGCCAAAGGCGGGCTGTATGGCCTGAGGCAGGCGCTGGCATTCCCCAACGTCATAGTGGTCGAAGGTTTGTTCGACGTGGCCGCGTTGTGGCAAGCCGGCTTTGACAATGCCGTCGCCGCCCTGGGAGCGTATCTCAATCACCAACAGATCGCCGAGCTTTGCCGGTTCCCGCAGATCTATATCTGTTTCGACGCCGACCGCAATGGCAGCGGCCAAAGCGCCGCTCGTCGGTTGAGTGTTCAGTTGCGGCATGCCGGCGCCGCGGCTTGGCGCGTGGAACTGCCGCTCGGACAAGACCCCGCCAGCTTCTTGGGCGGCGGGGCCAGCGCCGCCGATCTAAGGCGCTGCCTGGAGCAGGCCCGGCCATGACCTTTCGAATGCTTCCCCGTATCGGCATCGACCAGAGCCGGGCGCCCTTCCGTATCGTCGATGAACTGGATCGCGAGGTGGAATGGGCCAACCGTTTCCTCGATGTGCAGCACATGCGTGGACGGGCAGCCCTGAGCCTGCGGGCTTACGCCAACACCATATTGCATTTCGTGCGCTGGTGGAGCAACCGGCCCGGCGTGGATGCCACGCGCTTCACCGCCGATCAGTTTACCGAGGCCACGCTGGTCGATTATGTGCGCGATCAGGTCAATCAGCAGCCGCCCCCCGGTCCCCTGAACATCAACAACCGCTCCTCCATGCTGCGCCGCCTGTTCCGCTTCTACTTTCAGGAGGAGATGCCTCATGGGCCATACCGGCTTCAGCAAACCCGGTTGCGACGGTCGCCGCTCGGTTATGGACGAGGACGGGTAGTCGTCGAGGCCGACCTGAACCTGAAGGTTCCGCAACGTGTGCTGGTTCCCTTATCGGCCGAAGAGGTGGCGCGCTTCTGGAGCAGCTTCCGCACGGCGCGCGACCTGGCCATTGTCGCGCTGATGCCGCTCAACGGCCTGCGCTCGCGCGAAGTGCTGGGGTTGAAACTCGGGGAGTTGCCGTTCAGCGAAGCTCAGATGCGGGTGCGCGGCAAGGGATTGCGCGTGCGCCTGCTGCCGCTGCCGCCGGAGACGATCCGGATTCTACAATGCTGGCTGAAAACGGAGCGGCCGCTCACCAATGCGCCGGAAGTCTTCGTTTCGCTGAAAGGCAAAGCCCGCGGACAGGCCATGACTCCGGCCGGGCTGCGTTCTTTGTTTCGCCATCACCGCTCGACCAGCAGTGTTCCCGAAGCCAACCCGCATCGGTTTCGCCACACCTTTGCCAGCGATATGATCCGCGCCGGCGTCAGCCTGCCCGCCCTGCAACGCCTCCTGGGGCACGCCTATATCCAGACTACGCTGGTCTACATTCAGCTCACGCCGCAGGATGTCTTCGCCGAGTACGCGCGCGCGGTCGAGCGGATGACCAAGCCGGAGCCGCCGGCCCGGCCATGAAACCTCCGCCCCATCCCCTCGAACAAGCCTTGCGGGCGCGGGTGCGCCTGCTGGCCACCACCCTGCGTCCGGCAACGGTGCGGCAGTATGAACATACCGTCCGCCGCTTCCTGCAATATCTGCGCGAAGCCTTTCCCGATGTCCGGCGCGCCAGCGATCTGCGGCGCGATCCGCACTTGCTCGGCTGGCTGGAACATCTGTGGATGCGGCGCGTGCGCCGCTCCGCGAAACCGTTGTCCAACAACACCCGCGGCAAGCACCTGATTTGTCTGCGCAAGCTGTTCGACCTGCTGGCCGATCATGCTTTCCCGCCCCGCCCCGGCTTGTTGTGGAGTGAAGATATCCCGCGTCCCGATCAGACGCTGCCGCGTCCACTGGCGCCGGAAGACGACGCCCGGCTCCAGACCGAACTGTGCTGCCGCAACGATCTGCTGGCCAACGCTCTGCTGCTCACGCGTTTGACGGGCCTGCGCATTGGCGAGACGGTCGATCTCTCCGCCGATTGTCTCCACCATCTGGGCGGCGACCAGTGGGCGTTGCATGTGCCGGTGGGCAAGCTGCACAACGAACGCTGGACGCCGGTCGATGAACCGGTTCGCTCCATCGTCGCGCGCCTGCGTTTTCTCGCCACGCTGCCACCCGCCGCTTCTCCCGAGTTTCTGCTGCCTCGTCCCAAGGGCCGAGGCGTGCTGTGCGGGCAGCTTCGCGCGGCTCTCTCGGAGACGGCTACCGGGGCTGGGATTTCCGCTCATATCGTGCCGCACCAGTTGCGTCACACCTACGCCACCACTATGCTGCGCGCCGGCGTGAGCTTGCCGGCACTGATGAAGCTACTCGGCCATCGCACCGCCAATATGACGCTGCGTTACGTCGAGATCACCCAGAAGGACCTCCAGCGCGAGTTTCATCTGGCCCGCCAGAACCCGCGTCATCTGCTTCCTTTGCCCGCCTCTGCCGTCGCGCCCGATCCGGATCTCGCTGATGCTCCCACGCTCCTGCAACGGTTGTCCGCTACCATCCGGCTGCTGGACCTCTTTCGCCAGCAGAATGGTCCCGATCAGGATAAGCCACTCCAGCTACTGGCGCGCCGCCTCCTCAGAATCCGCTCCCGCCTCGAAAAACTCGTGTCCGTCACCAAATCCGAAAAATAGGCCCACATTGGCCGGATATGTGAACGGAAGATGGCCACGGATGGACACAGCGCGGCGAAGCCGCAACCAAAATGAACATGGCGTTGGTGCGCCCGGGATAAGATGTTTGTTTCCCCGTGCTACCTCCCGTCGTTCCTGGCATACTGAAAGAGGTCGCCGGTAGGAGGGTTCATGACGGTCAACGCACATTTTGACGGCAGGGCCATCATCCCCGATGAGCCACTCGATATGCCACCGAATCAGGCCTTGATCCTGCAGACCGAGCGGGTGGGGCCGCGTGAGCCAGCGGAGGAGTCGGCCCTAGCTTGGCTCGCCGCGAATGCGGTCGAGAACGACGGACTGCCCACGGATCTTGCCGATCAACACGACCATTACCTCTACGGCAGTCTTGCGAAGGACAGGCCGCGATAGTGGCAGCCTACTTCGCCGATACCTCCTTCTGGATGGCGCTTTCGCGCAAGCGAGATCAGTATAATCGGCGCGCGATCGCATGGAACCAGTTCGTGATCCGGACCAAGAGCAGCATCGTGACGACTGAGGCCGTGCTATGGGAATGGCTGAACGGCCTTTCCGACACGAGCACTCGCGGCGTAGCAGCCGAGGGTTACCGCCGGGCCCATGTGGACGCCGGCATCGAGGTGGTACCGTTCCAGCCCGGGCTGATCGACTCCGCTGTGCAGCTCTATCGGACGAGGCCCGACAAGGACTGGAGCCTCACCGATTGCTTGTCTTTTGTAGTTATGGAGCGGCGCCGTCTGACGGAGGCGCTGACCACGGATAGCCACTTCGAGCAGGCGGGCCTGAAAGTGATGATGCTCGCGGAACCGCCGCTCGGAGTTTGAACGCAGTTGTGGAGCCGCCTCCGGCTATCTCCGTTTCTGGACTTGGCCGACCCGGCGACGACCGCCGATGCGAGTTTTGCCAAAATCTCCATCCGTTAACCTGACGGTCGCGCCGATCTCCACGCCGTGCCAACCGCTGGGTACGCATCGCCGATCTGGAATCGTGGAAGTGTCTCCGTCTCTGGCGTTTCCAGGCAGCGCGGCGGTCCGTGCCAGTTTCGACTGCAACCTTGCCAGCCAAGTGAGGTGTTGCCGCAACGCGTGGGGTCGCAAATTGCGGCGGGGTTGAGGCACGGGGTGCGAGGGGCGGGAGCAGTGCGGGACGTGGCGGGGAGGGACGCACGACGACCTGGTGTTCGCGGTGGCGCTGGCGTACCGGACGGCGCGGAAGAAGGGGTACTGGCGGTTCCCGGCGTGGATGGATCGGGAGAGGGAGTTTGGGATGAGAATAGGCAGGCTTGCCTGGTGGTCCGGGACTGCATCAGAGCAGATCGTCCAACGGCAGCGTCTCGCCCCTTTCGCCTTCCTTAAGGGCCTCGCGTGCCATTCGACGAATCATAGCGCGGCATAGCCGCAACCAAACGATGAAGGCGTTCCCGCTATCGTAGGATGTTTGTTGTTCGAAGACAAGACAATCCAAACGAGAGGGGAACGCCATGAAAGAGTTTATCGCGAAGTTCGGGGATCAGATCAGCGGGGTGCTTTGCGGGTTTGACCGGCTGGTATTTCGAGGCCACCTGCGGGGGATCTCGTACGTGAAGGGAATGGAGCGGTACCTGTGGGCAAACCA
>JAUYBU010000355.1 GCA_030693045.1 Bryobacterales bacterium
GCCCTGATGGCAGACTTGAATGCGGACGATTGAACGGTCATCGGCATTCAAGCGTGACTACAAGCGCGCGAAGGCAACACCGCACCACAGCAAAGATCTGGAATCGCGGGTGTCAACCGCCGTGGCGCTGCTGCTGTCCGATCAAGTCTTACCAGAGAATGCCCGCGACCACGCCTTGAGCGGTTCTTGGGTGGGCTACCGCGAGTGCCACATCAAGCCCGACCCGCTACTGATCTACTGCAAGCCCGACGCCGACACCCTACGTCTGGCGCGGCTTGGCTCACATAGCGAGCTACTTGGCTGAGCCGCTGCACCGCGCCGCCTTCGAACCAGTTGCGAGGATGCACAAGGCAGAGCCGAACCGAAATTCCGCCCCCAAATCGCCCCCCCGCCGCACCGTTCACACGCGGGAGATCTAAATAATTCCTTTCCTGTCAATGCCCTAGCCGAGCACCACCCCAATCGGCGTGAGTGCGTCCAATACACTAGGACCAGAGAAGCACCATATGCCAACGCCCGCTCAACAAGCCGCTTCCCGCGCCAACGGAATTTTCTTCCTCTTCCTCCGCGCCAGCCTCGAGTGCCTCCTCCCGGTCCCGCTCCGGCCCGGCCAAAAAAAAGATGTTAGTCCTAACCCGACGAGGCACGCCCCGGATCAGCCGCACGCCGCGCCCGCCGGCGAAACCCGCCGCACCCGCCGGAGCCTTATTCCATGCGCCTCCGAACACACATCCCCCTCCCACGGACCTCACCCCGCGAAGCCCCCGAAACCTCCGCCTCCGGCATCCCAAGAAGGACCCAAGAAGGACCCAAGAAGAACCCAAGAAGAACCCAGGGTGAACCCAGGAAGAACCCAGGAAGAACCCACCGCCATCCCACGCCACCCGGAGGGTGGGCTTCAGCCGGTGTGCCCTCTGGGCCCGGACTTCAGTCCCGCCCCGCCCCCTCCTCGGATTAAAAGATGGTATACTCGGATGTCCGGCCAGTTCGGGCGACAACCGGCGGGCTGGAGTCTTCAAGCAGCATGCCGAAAGTTCCCCAGCCAGTCCCCGCAACAAACCGCCCGAAGCATGTCCCACCGCTCCACGGCTCGCGTGGGGAGATTTTCAACCTCCGTTCGCAACTTAGTTTCAGCAAGGAGTCCAGTCCATGGCAACCTCATCGGCTCAAGCGCCGCCGACTCCGGACGACCACGATTTCGTCGACCAGGAGATCGTCCGGAACCAGAACCGTCCCGGTGCGCTGTTGAGCATCCTGGAGGACGTCCAGGAACATAATCCGCGGAAATATCTTCCCTTCGAGACTCTGGATTACATCGCCGCCAGAACCGACATCCCGCGTGCCCAGATCTACAGCGTGGTCACCTTCTACGCGCTGTTCAACCTGGAACCGCAAGGCAAGAACACGGTTTGCATCTGCCGCGGCACCGCCTGCCACACCCGCGGCTCGCGCAACCTGCTCGAGCGATTGAAGCTCGAACTGGGTCTGGATCAGGGCGGCGAGGAAGGCCGGGCCGACAAGCTCTCCTACACCACGCCCGACGGCAAGTACACGCTGCGCACGGTGGCCTGTTTCGGCCAGTGCGCGCTGGCGCCCGTGGTGGAGGTGAACCACGTCATCCACGGGCACGTCAACGAGCACACCCTCGAGCGCGAAGTGAAGGCTCTCGGACGCAGGAGCGCAAAGTGATGCGGATTCAGGACATCGCAAGCTTCAACGAAGTCCGCGAAAATGGCCTCCTCAAGTACATTCCGGCCAAGCCCCGAATCTCCATCGGCATGGGCACCTGCGGATCGGGCAACGGCGCCGAGGGCGTCTTCCACGCCTTCGCCGACGAGATCGACCGGCGCGGCATGGACATCGTGCTCGCCCGCGTCGGCTGCTTCGGCTTCTGCGCCGAAGAGCCCCTGGTCGGCGTCTGGGCCCCCGGCCGGCCCATGGTCATCCTCCACAAGGTGCAGAGCGATCACGTCCCCCGCATCCTCGACCACCTCGCCACCGGCGATATCACCCCCGACCTGGCCCTGTGCCGCATCGAGGAGTGGGACCACATCACCGCCCACGTGCGCTTCGGCGCGGGCTATCCCGAACTTCCGCTGTGGAAGGAAATCCCCTTCTTCAAGGGCCAGAAGAAAATCGTCCTGCGCAATTGCGGCCTCATCAACCCGGACGACGTCGAAGAGTACATCGCCGTGGGCGGCTATCAGGCTCTATATAAAGTTCTCATCGACGCCCGGCCCGACGTCACCATCGAACAGATCAAGGCCGCGAAGCTGCGTGGCCGCGGCGGCGCGGGCTATCTCACCGGCATCAAGTGGGAATTCCTGCGCAAGGCCGAGTCGGACAAAAAGTACATCATCTGCAACGCCGACGAAGGCGACCCCGGCGCTTACATGAACCGCAACGAGATCGAGGGCGACCCGCACGCGCTCATCGAAGGCATGGCCATCGGCGCCTACGTCATGGGCGCCACCGAGGGCATCGTCTACATCCGCGCCGAATACCCGCTCGCGGTTCACCGCCTGAGCCGCGCCCTGGAGCAGGCGCGCGAGTACGGCCTGTTGGGCGAGAATATCCTGGGCCGCGGATTCAACTTCGACATCCACCTGGTCGAAGGCGCCGGAGCGTTCGTCTGCGGCGAGGAAACCGCGCTGATCGCCTCGCTCGAAGGCCGCGCCGGACGTCCCATGCCGCGCCCGCCCTACCCCGCCAGGAAGGGCCTTTACGGCCGCCCCACCAACATCAACAACGTCGAGACCTGGTACAACATCGCGCCCATCGTCACCAAGGGCGCCGCCTGGTTCGCCGAAACCGGCAGCGTCAAGAGCCCTGGAACCAAGGTCTTCTCGCTGGTCGGCATGATCCGCAACACCGGCCTGGTCGAAATGCCCCTGGGCACGCCGCTCAAAACTTTCGTCTACGACATCGGCGAAGGCGGCGTCAACGGGCGGCACATCAAGGCGGTCCAGACCGGCGGCCCCTCGGGCGGCTGCATTCCCATGGAGATGTTCGACACGCCGGTGGATTATGAAACCCTGGCGCAGTTGGGCTCCATCATGGGCTCCGGAGGAATGGTGGTCATGGACGAAGACAACTGCATGGTGGACGTGGCGCGCTACTTCATCGAGTTCACCCACTCGGAGTCGTGCGGCAAGTGCGTCCCCTGCCGCGTGGGCCTGGACAAGGCGCTGCGAGTGCTCAACAACTTCACCACCGGCACGGCGTCGGTGGCGGCGCTGGATATGCTGGACGAGCTGGGCCGCATGATCCGCGACACCTCGCTGTGCGGCCTCGGTCAGAGCGCGCCCAACCCGGTGCTCACCGCCATGCGCCACTTCCGGCACGAGTTCGAGGACCACGTTCGCGCCAAACGCTGCCGCGCCGGAACCTGCGAGGAACTCGCCCTGTCGCCTTGCGAGAACTCCTGCCCGCTGCACATGAACATTCCGCGCTTCCTCCAGCTCTATAAGGAGGACCGGCTCGACGACGCGTTCCTGTCCGTGATCATGGACAACCCCCTGCCGGCCTCCACCGGCCGCGTCTGCCAGCACCCCTGCGAACACCGCTGCCGCCGCCTGATGATCGACGAACCGGTCAACATGCGCGAAGTGCACCGCTTCATCGCCGACGCCATTTACGACTCCGGCCGCTACTCCGAGCTCATCGCGCGCGTGGCGGCGCGCAAACTGCCGCCCACCGGAAAGAAGGTGGCGGTCGCCGGCGCCGGCCCGGCCGGCCTGACCGCCGCGTTCTATCTGACCCTGCTGGGCCACGACGTCACGGTCTACGACTCCAATCCCGATCCCGGCGGCATGTTGCGCTACGCCTTGCCCGACTACCGGCTGCCCAAACCCGTGCTCGACAAGGAACTCGATCTCATCCGCGAGCTGGGCGTTAAGTTCGTGTCCAATACCCGGGTGGGCTACGACCTGAGTCTGAGCGAGATCGAGAGCATGTACGACACGGTTTTTCTCTCCATCGGCACCTGGAAGGAATCCGGAGTGACTCTGCCCGGCGCGGAATTGAAGGGCGTCACGCACGCCTTGCAGTTTCTCGAAGCGGTGTCGAAGGACGCGGATGTCGCCCTGGGCCGCAGAGTGGTGGTCATCGGCGGCGGCAACGCGGCCATCGATTCCGCGCGCTCGGCGCTGCGCAAGGGCTCGGAGGCCACCGTGGTCTACCGTCGCGAGCGCAAGGACATGCCGGCCATCGTCGAAGAGACCGACGCCGCCGAAGCCGAGGGCGCCGAGTATGTCTTCCTGGCTACGCCGCACCGCATCGTCGGCGACCGCGACGGGCGCGTGAAGGCGCTCGAAGCCGTCCGCACGCGCCTCGGCGAATTCGACTCCTCCGGCCGCCGCAAACCGATTTCCACCGAGGAGATCGTCCGCGTCGACTGCGACACCGTGATCCTCGCCGTCGGTGAAACGGTGGACCCCGACTTCGGCCGCGCCACCGGCTTGAAGACCAAAACTTCGGGCGTCATCGAAGTGGACCGCTATACCCTGGAGACCTCGCGATCCAAGTTCTACGCCGGCGGCGACGCCATTAGCGGCGCATCCAATGTCTCCAACGCCATGGGCTACGGCAAGAAGGCGGCCCGCATCATCGACGAGCGCCTCATGGGTGTGCGCCGGTTCGAAGACCTCTGGCCCGATTTCGATTACGACCAGGAGCCGCCCGAGCACACCAGCGAGTGCCGCCGCCACCACGTGAAGGAAATTCCGGCCGCCATCCGCGTCAATAATTTCGAAGAGGCCGTTTGCGGCTTCAGTCCGCGCGACGCGCTGGCCGAAGCCGGGCGCTGCCTGCGCTGCGACATCAAGAAGGGCGACTGACAAGGAGGATTCCAATGCCGCGGAAAAAGATCTCACTGAGAATCGATGGCGAACTGGTCTCCGCCTTGGAAGGACAGACCATTCTCGAAGCGGCCCGCGCCGCCAACAAGCACATCCCAACGCTGTGCTACATGAAAGGCCTCACCGCCACCGGCGCTTGCCGCGTCTGCATCGTCGAGGTTTCCGGCGTCAACCGCATGTTGCCCTCCTGCACCACCCCGATCCAGGACGGCATGTCCGTGACCACCACCTCGCCGAAGCTGAACCGCTACCGGCGCATCGCCGTCGAATTGCTGCTCACCGAGCGCAACCATTACTGCTCGGTTTGCGTGTCCAATGGCTACTGCGAGCTGCAGTCCATGGCCACCCGCCTGGGCGTCACCCACGCCCGCTATCCGTACACCTATCCCAAAATGGCGGTCGACGTTTCGCACCCGCGCTTCGTGCTCGACCACAACCGCTGCATCCTGTGTACCCGCTGCGTGCGCGTGTGCTCCGAGGTCGAGGGCGCGCACGTGTGGGACATCGGCTCGCGCGGCATCAAGTCGATGGTCACCAGCGAGATGAACCAGCCCTGGGGCGAGTCGCGAAGCTGCACCAATTGCGGCAAGTGCGTCCAGTCCTGCCCCACCGGCGCGCTGACCGAAAAGGGCCTGGCGGTCGAGGAGATGGTCAAACGCAACGACAACATCAGCCGGCTCGCCATCCGGCAGCAGGGAGGCAACCGATGAGTAAGATCAAGCTCGCCACCGCGTGGCTGGATGGCTGCTCGGGCTGCCACATGTCGGTGCTCGACATCGACGAGGCGATCGCCGTCGTGGCGCAGAACGCCGACATCGTCTACGGTCCGCTGGTGGACGCGCAGGAGTTTCCCGAGGGCGTCGATGTCGCCATCGTCGAGGGCGCGGTTTCCAGCCAGGACGACCTGAAGCTGATTCAGACCATTCGCAAGCGCTCGAAAATGCTCATCTCGCTGGGCGATTGCGCGGTGACATCGAACGTGCCCGCCATGCGCAACCCCATCCCGGTGAAGCAACTCCTGGACCGGATCTACATCAAGGGCGCCACCGCGCAGCCCGGCATCCCCAACGACGGCGTGCCGCAGTTGCTGCGCAACGCCGTGCCGATCCACGAAGTCGTCAAGGTGGATTTGCACGTGCCCGGGTGCCCGCCGCCGGCCCCGGTCATTCTGCAGGTGCTTTCCGACCTGTTCAACGGCCGCAAACCGGACGTCGCCACCAAGGTGAAATTCGGATGATCGAGGGAGTCGGACGATGACCAAGAAACTTACCATTCATCATGTGACCCGCATCGAAGGGCACGCCAAAATCTCGATCTACCTGAACGAGGAAGGCAAAGTCGCCCGCACTCACTTGCATGTGACCCAGGTGCGCGGCTTCGAGAAGTTCACCGAAGGGCGTCCCTACTACGAGATGCCGTCCATCACGGCGCGCATCTGCGGCATCTGCCCGGTGAGCCATCTGCTGGCCTCGGTGAAGGCCTGCGACGCCATCATGGCGGTCCGCATTCCCGAGACCGCCGTCAAGCTACGCGAGTTGCTGCATTTCGGCCAGTTCGTGCAATCTCACGCGCTGAGCTTCTTCCACCTGTCGTCGCCCGACCTGCTGCTGGGTTTCGATTCCGACCCCGCGCAGCGCAATGTCCTGGGCGTGCTGGCCCAGCATCCCGACATCGCTAAGGACGGCATCGCTCTACGCAAATTCGGCCAGCAGATCATCGAGCGGCTGGCCAAGGAGCGCATCCATCCTTCCTGGACCGTGCCGGGCGGCGTCAACGCGCCGCTGGCCGCCGAGGCGCGCGACCGCATCTTACTCGAGTTGCCCGAGGCCAAGGCCATCGCGCGGCGCGCCATCGCCCTGTGGAAGTCCACCGTCGATAGCTTCCCCGAGGAGATCGCCAGTTTCGGCAACACGCCGACGATGTACGCCGGGATGGTGGACGCGAAGGGCAATCTGCAGATCTACGACGGCTGCCTTCGGTTCCTCGACGCCGTTGAGTTGCCATCCAATAGCTACGCCGACTACATCGGCGAAGCTTCCATTCCGACGTCGTATCTGAAAGCGCCTTACTACAAGCCGCTCGGCTTCCCGAACGGCGTCTATCGCGTCGGCCCGCTGGCGCGGCTGAATGCGTGCGATCAGTGCGGGACGCCCGAAGCCGACATCGAGCTAGCCGAATTCCGCCAGCGTTACGGCCGCATTGTTCACAGCGCGTTTCACTACCATTACGCGCGCCTGATTGAGATCATCTACGCTCTCGAACGAATCGAGATGCTGCTCGCCGATCCGTCGATTCTGGAAACCCATGTCCGCGCCATCGCCGGCGTGAACGCGCTGGAAGGCGTGGGCATGATCGAAGCCCCGCGCGGCACGCTGATCCATCACTACAAAGTGAGTGAGCAGGGCGCGATCACCTGGGCCAACCTGATCGTCGCCACCGGTCACAACAACCTGGCCATGAACCGCTCGGTCGAGCAGGTGGCCATGCGCTTCGTCGACGGCAACCGCCTCCAGGAAGGCATGCTCAACCGCGTCCAAGCCGTGGTGCGCGCCTACGATCCATGCCTGAGCTGCTCCACCCACGCCCTGGGCCAAGTCCCGCTGCAAATCGAGTTACTCGCCGCCGATGGCACGCTATTGGACCAGATCCACAACTGACGCCCCGGGCCGCGCCGCCTCCCGCCTCGCGGCCCCTTAACTCGGCCTCGGGCCGAATCACCACTCGCCGAATCACAGGCGCTCGATCAGCCTCTTGCGGACTTCGCCCCACGGAACGGCGTCGTCGGGAGATTCCTTGTGCGCTTCCAACCGCCGATCAAGTTCGCGCCCTTGTTCTTCGGTGACTGGCAAAGCTCCCGGCACTTCGACAATGCTATCCCAGAGATCTTCGACCAATTGAATCCGCTCGGAAACAGGCAGTTCCAGAAGGTCCGAGATGTTTCGATGAGACATCCTACCCGCAAGATACCACGGCCGCCCGGTCGTCCGACCGGCAATCGTTCAGTCTGCCCGGCAGGTACTTCGAAGCAGAAGCCGAATCAGCGCAAAGAGCCGATGGAAGAGGTAGTCGATTTCTTCGCTCGTCTGTAGGCTGAGTTGGCCGGTTTCGGCATGCGGAACCACCGATCCGTTCGCGCTGAGTGCGGCGCAGGTCGATTTCGTCTTCTTCACCTGCGTCGCGGGAATTTGGCTGTTCGCCAGACTCCGGGGCTGACCGCCTCAGATGCACTCCCTCTAAGCAGCGAAGGGCGCCTCGATCTCAAGCGCGACTGTCGTTGGCTCCGGAATTGGCTCGCCATCTTCGCGCATACCCTCCAGGTGAAAACCGATCGCTTCGCGGACGTTCCGCTCGATCTCCTCGACAGTCTTCCCCGTCGTGACGCAACCGGACAGGTCGGGCACGTAGGCGGACAGATTGTCCGGTCCCTGCTCTATCACAACCGCGTATCTCTTCATGCCTTCCCCTTCAATCCAGCCTGGACCAGGATGCTCTTCAGTGTACCAGGGTGCAGAATATCGCCCGAGTGCCCGGGCACTGTCACGCGCCCTCGCTTCAGAGGATGCTTGTATTGCCGGTGACTGCCCCGAGTCTTGACGTGATACCATCCGTCAGCCTCAATGAGTCTGAACCCCACGGTCCAGCGGCTTCTGGAGATTTCCTATGAGCTTCCAGTCGTCGGTCAAGTTCACATTCATGTTCTTCAGTGATCCATCACTACAAAGTGAGCGAGCAGGGCGCGATAACCTGGCCATGAACCGCTCGGTCGAACAGGTGGCCATGCGCTTCATCGACGGCAACCGCCTCCAGGAAGGCATGCTCAACCGCGTCCAGGCCGTGGTGCGAGCTTACGACCCGTGCCTGAGCTGCTGCTCCACCCACGCCCCGGGCCGCAACGCCCCGCGGCCGGCACCCGTTTCATGCCGCCGCCCGAACCGCACCACCCGCGCCCCGGCCGAGCCCAGCCCGTCTCCGCTCAGAAAGCGTACTTCAGCCCGAACCGCACCACCCGCGCGCCGGCCGGGCCCAGCCCGTCCCCGCTCAGAAGGCGTACTTCAGCCCGAACTGCACCACCCGCGCCCCGGCCGAGCCCAGGATGCGCCCGAAGTTGGTGTTGTTCATGCCTGCGTTCGGGTTGCTCAGATTGGTGTGGTTGAACGCGTTGAACAACTCGGCGCGGAACTGCACCGAATGACGCTCGGTAACGCGGAACTTCTTGAACAGTCCGAGATTGAAGCTGACCGAGCCCGGACCGTAAAGGATGCTCCGGCCCACGTTGCCGATGGTGCCGTCCGGCGCCGCTTTGAAGGCCGCCGTGTTGAAGTACTTCAGGATCTGCTGGTCGCGCGTGCGGTCGCGCGGAAGCGAAGGGTCGCCGGCCCAGTCGGGACGGTCGTTGGTGTTGCCGTCGAAGTTGGAGTCGCGACCGGAGGTGACGGTGAAGGCGGTGCCGCTGTCGGCCCGCATGATGCCGTTGGCCTGCAAGCCGTCCAACAGCGAGCGGCCCACCCAGCCCCAGCGGCGGACGCGCGGAACCTCCCACAGCCAGCTCGCCACGAACACCTGCCGGACGTCGAAATCGGACGCCGCGCGCTCCACCCGCCGGTTGTTGGAATCGGCGATCGCCACCGCGGTCGGGTTGAACATGTC
>JAUYBU010000211.1 GCA_030693045.1 Bryobacterales bacterium
GGCCTGTTCACGCTGGACGGCGCCAGCGCCGTCGTCGTGCATGGGATCACCAACCAGTTGGTAACCGCGGCCGGCCCCGCCGAGCCAGGTGAAATGGTGGTGCTCTATGCGACTGGTCTCGGCGCGGTGGACCGCGCCCAGCAGTCGGGCCAACCGGCGTCGCTGACGGAACTCTCCAAGGCGTCCAACGCTCTCACCGTCAACATCGGCGGACGGGCAACGGCAATTCAGTTCGCCGGGCTCACGCCGGGCTCAGTCGGACTGTACCAGGTTAACTGCACTGTCCCGGCGGACGTCAGCGGGGGACTCTACGTGGTGCTGACCATGCTCGGCCAATCGAGCAGATCGGCGTACATGCCGGTTCGGGGAGTGATCGCAGTACCCTCAGGAATCGAGTTCGTGCAGCTTCAGCCCGGGGAGTTCACCATGGGCTGCTCGCCGGGGGACAGTGAGTGCTATAGCGACGAATCGCCGGCCCATCGTGTGCGCATCACCAAAGCATTTCAGATTGGGAAGTACGAGGTGACGCAGGAGCAGTGGCAGGCGGCGATGACCTCCAACTCGAGCTACTTCAAAGGCGCCAGGCTGCCGGTGGAGCAGGTCTCCGGGGACGACATTCAGGGGTTCCTGCAACGCCTGAATGCCCGCAACGACGGCTACCGGTATCGCCTGCCGACGGAAGCGGAATGGGAGTACGCGGCCCGCGCGGCGACCACGGACAAGTATGCGGGCGCGAGCGCATTGGGAGACGTTGCGTGGTACGAGGACAACTCTGGCGGCACAACCCACCCGGTGGGCCAGAAGCGGCCGAACGCCTGGGGGCTGTATGACATGCTGGGCAACGTCTATGAATGGTGCCAGGACTGGTACGGAAGTTATTCGAGCGACGCGGCGGACAATCCAACCGGGCCGTCCTCGGGGCAATCTCGAACAGATCGGGGCGGTTCCTTTGGCGTCCCTGCGAGGGGCGAGCGCGTTTCGAGTCGCCACAGGATCGCGCCGGGGTACCGGAACTACGACTTCGGGTTCCGGTGTGTGCGGGAAGTGGCTGCATCCTCGTCCTGCACCGCTCCGGCCATCACCGTCCAACCCGCCGGGCGGAGCATTGCCTCCGGTTCGACGGCCGACCTGACGGTGACGGCATCCGGCAGCGCCCCGCTCACGTATCAATGGTACGAGGGCGCGAAGGGAACCACGACCAACCCTGTCGGGACCAACAGCGCCACGTTTAGGACGCCGACGCTGACCGCGACCACGACGTACTGGGCGCGGGTGACCAACGCCTGCGGGCAGGCGGAGAGCGCGGCGGCGACGGTCATCCCGGCCCAACCCTGTGTTCTGGCCTGCCTGGCGTCCGGGCCGTCCGCCACGACGGCCGGCGCCCCGGTGTCCTTCACCGCTTCGGCGACACTGGCCGGCTGCTTCGGCTCGCCGGCTTACAGTTGGGCCTTTGGCGACGGCGGCAGTGCGGCGCAGCAGAACCCCTCCTACGCCTACCGGCAGTCCGGCTCGTATACCTGGACCATGACCGCCAGCGCGGCCGGCGCCAGCGCCTGCACGCAGAGAGGCGGTATCCAGGTTTCGGCGGCGTGCGCCGCTCCGGCCATCACCGTCCAACCCGCCGGGCGGAGCATTGCCTCCGGTTCGACGGCCGACCTGGCGGTGACGGCATCCGGCAGCGCCCCGCTGACGTATCAATGGTACGAGGGCGCGAAAGGAACCTCGACCAAACCTGTGGGGACGAACAGCGCCGCGTTCAGGACGCCGGCGGTGACGGCGGCCACGACGTACTGGGTGCGCGTGACCAACGCTTGCGGGCAGGCGGATAGCGAGGCGGCGACGGTGAGCGTCGCAACGTCCAGCGGCACCTTGCCCGGAGTTGGGAATTCGTGTTCCTCAATCGAAGGCGCACTGCTGTTTGCACACGACGGGCAGTACCTCGGGAAAGTGACATCCAACACCTACGATTCCGAATCGCTGGGTAACAAATATGGCAACTACGGGGACCCGTACTCTTCCGTCAGCATTTTCAACCAGTACGGGACCTATGGTGGGCAGAACTCGCTACTAAGCCCCTTCAACCCGTACACGAACACTCCGCCGGTCTTGTTTCTGAATAGCAAGCCGGTCGTTTACCTGACGGCGAACCGGAACATTACGCCGCGCCTCGATCCGACAGCCGTCTACCCTTGCATCGGACGGCGATAGCCTCCTCCGCGATGGAACTGGGACGGGATGCCGTGATTTTCGACCCATTCTGCAAGGCGCGCTCGGAACAAACCACGTTAGAATTGTATTGGCGGCTGGCCAGCGCAGGCGAAAGCGGGCACCATAACCGCTGGCGGTGTCCTCACCATTCAGAGCGCATCGTGAATTAGATCCCAATACACAGCGCAAGCGCCGTGCCGACAACCTCTCCCCACTCACCTGCGGAAGACTAGGAGTTCATCGAGAACGCCTGTCTCATCTTCGTGAGTGAGAACACAATGAGCGCCGAGCCGAGACCAGCTCGCCAGTTCCATTTCCAAGCCGATTTCATGCGCTGATCAATCGCGGGCAGTTTCGTAAGCTCATAGAGTTCGCCAGAACGCCGGCAAATCGTTACCCTGGAGAAGTTCGTCTCCGGGATGCCACAGGCGCCGCGCTCTATTCGAACGAGCACTCCGGACAGCCGAGTGTACGCTTGGCGTCATCAGTTCAAAGAAGCGAACCTCGATATTTGGTGCGACGACAGCGCACCAGACAGGCAATCGTTGTCAGCAATGGAGACGATCGAAGCTGAGGTCGTATTCTTGATCCGATGTGCTGGTCAGTGGCCGCCTTTCCAGACGGAAATTCACTTTCACGCGTCCAGTCCAATCCACAGAGAGATCGCCGCTGACGTGATCGCGAGATACGATCTTATTGCCATCCAGCCGGAACCCAGGGAATAGTAGAGCAGACGACCTCTCTTGTGCCTGTCCCCCGAGGTTCTCGACTCCGCCTCCCAAGTAGCGCGAGTTCTGGCTTCCGACTGGTCTGACGGCGGTTGGTTTCCGCAAGCCCCCTCCGCCAGTGTTGCCGCGCGCCCGCCCAGCGCGCCGTTCGTTGCTTCGGGAGTTCCCGAAGTCTCACGGGAGTCATCTGTTCCGACGGGCACCGGATCTAGCTGCTCTCCCCCCTGTCGGATGACCAAGCCTCGAATCCGACTTTCGAATTCGGACGGACATCCGAGAAGCCGAGCTGGCGGAATTCTTCGGCGATGCGCTCGCTAGCACCCCTGCAAAAGATGTGTACCGAGGCGTGAGGACTGACGCTGTCGAACAATAAGCGGCGGGCACGGGCATCCGCACACGGCAGACTGTATCCGTGAATGAAGACTTCTCGAGCGCTACGAAGCCGTCTCGCCGCGGACTCCCACAACGACAATCATAACGGCTCCCAGTCGAAGCGCTTGTCGGTATCTGGAGGGATCAACGTACCTGTGTGATTTACTGCGCAACCGTTTGCGCCAATCCGGGTGTCCCTAAGATCCTCGTATCCCAGCAACTCGAGATCACGTGGAAACACGAGCGGCGGTGGGGCGTTCTGGATGGCAAGCTGAAACCAGTTGACGCTTCCATGTAGCTTAAACACCGTTGCCTGTGAACCAGGCCTCTCCGCGAACAGCGGGAATCCGTAACCTGAGCCGATGTCCCACCTTGCCGCCCTTTTCAGTGCGCGCTCCAACGCCACGTCGTAGTTGAACGTAATGAGTGTATCGTCTGCGGAAGCGCGGTGATGGGCGAAGTCGTCATAAGCCTTGCTCCCAGATCGGTCCGACTCCAGGTGATAGAAGAATTCGCGGACGGCGCTGACCAAGTCGTCCCGCAAATATTGTGGATAAAAGCCCTTCGATTCAGCATTTACATCGCCCCGGACGATATCTTCGAAAATGTCCCGCTGCGCTTGAGGAGCCCCCGACTCAATGTTGACCCTGTCGTGGCCGTACGTGCCCAGACTGCTCAGGATTCCTTCGAAATCATCCAGCGAGGGAAAGAGTGCCCGAAGTTGCACGAGACGATTCCGGAAGTTCCTGATGTGGATGTCTTCGATATTCTGAACCTCAAGCCAGTTTGAGAGCTCCATCAAGAGCTTGGACGCAAGTGGATAGCCCGCGTGTGCCGAGGCTCCAGCGCCGAAGACGTAGGCGATCATCTACGCTCAGCATAACTCGGAAATCACTGGATTATCAGCATCAAGATCGAAACGAATCGGCGGGCGGTATCATCAGCGGCCGTACATAAGCCAAATTCGGCGCCCGCGCAGCACAAGCGATCCTCAAACGGCGACCTGGTGCATCGGTCCTCTAGAGTCCCCGTCCCTGAACGATCAGGAGCGACAAACACCCTTGCGCCAGCCAATGGCTTCCACATGACTGCATTGCCGCCAGCCCCGTTCATTTGAAAACGCCCTCCGCTTCAGGGCGTGGCATGGCGGGTCGCTGTGTCCACTGATAGAATTGAGGCATGGCGACGCTGTTGGAGAAGGCCCTGGAAAAAGTCGTCGCACTGCCCCAGGATGCTGAGGATGCGATTGCATCGCAGATCCTCGCCTCGCTGGCCGACGAGGACGCCTGGAAGACGCGCTTCGCCGGGAAACGCGCTGTCCTACTAACGATCAGAATCTTCTCCGCTCGCGACGATTCTCACGCTGCCTTCGTGAGTTGAGCGACGGAAGCCTGTCGAGCCGTTAGGATTGCAGTGATGGCCTTACGTCCGGCTGCGGTGACTTGATAGCGATGGGTGCGCGGGACCTTCTGGAGCAGGCCGTGGGCGCGGAGCATGCGGAGTTTCCGGCTCACCTGCGCCGACCGGCGTTTTGCCGCTTGGGGAGAATCTGGCTGCGTATCGAACAGAAGCCGCTGCAAGTCGCGATTCCGGAGGCCATTGATGACGAACTCGCCCCGGCCGACGGCTTCCAGCAAGGCACTATCTTGCGCCTCCAGGGGGCGCAACGCACGCACCCGCTGGCCGTGCCAACTCACCGGTCGCGTCAAACTCTCCGTCAGTTCGGCGATCGTCGCACTCTCATCCACACTGGCCAAAGCATCCAGGTACCGTTCGTTGGCTCTCTGCGACACCTCCGTCCTCCGGTGCAGATCGGCAATGCCGCGGCGCATCGGGCGCCAGGCCAGCGGACCATCGGGGTCTCCTTCTTTCGGGCGATACGTGCGAATATCTTCCACCTGGTGGATGGTGCACTCCGGCCGCAGCACGCTCCCCACCGCGGTGTAAGCCTTGTCGTAAAGTTTCTCGCTGTTGCCATTCACATGATGCTTCAACCGGACTCCTTCTTCCCGCTCTTTGACATCCGTCACCACTTCCCCGTTGAAGCACTTCGGGACTTCCCCGTTGCGCGGGATGCGCCGCCCCAGAAACCGCATCGCGTCCGTGCACCCCAGCGCCGTCATGCCGTGCCGCAGCAAACGCGGTTGGAGTCGCCGCAGTGTCGCCGCCTCGCGGAAAACCACATCGCTGGCCCACTCGCTCTGATACGTTGACCAGTAGTAGCCCAGCCGGTATTTCGCGAACGCTTCGTTGTGGATAGGGTTGAGTTGTTGTGCGATCTCATTCAACAGGTGCGGCCAGTCCACCTTCAGTTGGCGGTCCATCAGTTCTTGCGCCCGCGCCCAGTCCTCCACCCAGGGAAAGCAGTTGTCCTGCCGCGCGTAGCTCAATCCTGCGCCATCCATCTGCCGCGCCAGCCATTCCCTCCCGTTCAAGCAGATCTGGATGGGAAAGGGAAACCAACTCTGGATGCGCGCGTTCACGAAGCCGAACACCGGGTGCATCCAGTAGTGATACAGAAACAGACACTGCCGCTCCCGCACCACCAACTCCAGCTTTTGCTTCTCCCGATTCCGGTGGATGTCAAAGCTCCAGCACGGTTCCACGCTCTTCAGCACGCACACCAGCCCGTCCCTAATCCGGTCCTCGGCAGCGATGGCGCGCGCGACATCTTCTTTGCTGATCTTGCTCGATGCCAGATACCGGACCGGACGCTGCAATCTCCCCGCCTCCGCCAGCGAGGCTTCTTTCAGCCGCTCCGTCACCTTCTCGGCGTGCTCACCGAACTCTTTCTTCAGCACCTGGTTTGCCCACAGGTACCGCTCCATTCCCTTCACGTACGAGATCCCCCGCAGGTGGCCTCGAAATACCAGCCGGTCAAACCCGCAAAGCAC
>JAUYBU010000244.1 GCA_030693045.1 Bryobacterales bacterium
TAGCCTGTGGTCATGATCGCGTCGCGCTCACCGAAGGTGATGAAAACGGGGGACACGCCTGCGGGGTGGTTGCAGCGGTGGTTTGCGTAAAGCTAGCCCGGAGTGTCCCCAGGTCTCTGCTATTTTCGAGAGTGTCCCCGAAATTCGGTATGATTCTTCGCAGATGCCCACCGGACCGTTTCAGGCGATGCTCGGCGCGCTGGGGGTGTTGTTCGCGTACTTTCTCGGCCGCGGTGCGGTCAAACTGCGGCGCGGTGAAGTTACGCGCGGCGCAACCTTCGGGTGGGCGCTACGCACGACGGTATGCGTTTACGCGGTCTTCTTCTTCGGCGGATTGCGCTGGCCGTTCATCCTGGTCTTTGCGCTGGCGGCGGCGAGCCTGACCGGTGGCGTATGGCTGGAATCGCGGCCCAAGAAAGTGGAAGACCTGTCGAAGATTATGTTTCCCGAGGAGTAGATCAGAATGAAGCGTCGGCATTTTCTCGAACTGGCATCCCTGGCGGGGTTGCCCGAGGCCGCATCCGCGGCCGGTTTTCCCGAGACGCAACCCCAGCGCGCGCTGTTTCCGTGTCCCGTCGACGGCGCGGCGGCGGGTGTCAATCCTCCGGGCTTCGCCTGGTGGCGCGTCCAGGGCGCGGCGAGCTATCGCATGGTGGTTCGAGACGGCGCGGGCAAGACGGCCTGCGAAGCCGCGAACCTTAAGGACCCGGTTCACTTGCCGGATCGAATCCTGACGCCGGGCGAGTACCGCTGGGATGTCGAAGCTCTGAACGGGAACGGCGCGGTGGTGGCGCGCCGCGGCGAGTGGCGCTTCCGTGTGCCCAAGGGCCTGCCCGAACTCGCATGGGAGGACCCGGCCAAAATTCTTTCTCGAGCGCCGGCCGAACATTCGCGCTACATCTTCCTCAAGTCCGAACTGCCGCGCATTCGCCAGACGCTCAAGACCACGCGCCGCGCGGCCTGGGATGCGCTGCTCGAACAGGCCGCCGGCGCGCTGAAAAGGCCGCTGCCCGAGCCGCCGCTGTATCACACCTTCGAAGGAAGGGAGCGGCAGCGGATGGGCTACACCCGCTATTTCCGCGAGTTTCGCAGCCGCGTCGATTCCACGCTCACCGCGCTGTCGCTGGCCTGGCTGTTGTCGGGACAGGAACGCTACGGCGAGCGCGCCAAGCAATTGCTGTTGGAAATCGGGGGTTGGGGCGTCGATGGGCCCATGTCGCTGCTGTCGCCATTCGGCGACGAACCGGGCCTCAGCCTGGCGCGGCACGGCCAGCGCGCCTACGACTGGCTGTATCCGTTGTTCACCGACGGCGAGCGCGAACGCGCGCGGCGGATGACCGTGGACCGCGGCAAGCAGATCCTCGAACGGCTGCGGCGGCACAACTACCTGACCAGTCCCGCCGAAAGCCACGACGGCCGCCTGATCGCCTACCTGGCCGAGTACGCGCTGGTCCTCAAGGACGAGACTCCCGAGGCGCCCGAGTGGCTCGACTACTCGCTCAAGGCGCTCACAACTTTCTACCCGCATTGGGGCGATTCCGACGGCGGCTGGGCCGAAGGCATCAGCTACGCGCTCGCCTACAACACCATTTACCTGGCGGCCATCGAGTCGCTGCGGGCGGCCACCGGCTTCGATCTGTTCAAACGCCCGTTCTTCCAAAACGTGCGAAAGTTCTTCCTGTATTGCGTCTCGCCGGTGGGCGAGATCAAGCCGTTTGGCGACGGCGCCGAACGCGGCGGCATGGGCGGCGGCGCCGTTCTTCTGACCCATCACGCGCGGCGCTTCAACGATCCGGCGTGCCGGTGGTGGGCCGAACAGACCGGCGAGCGCGCCACCGAGCCGCTGATTTCGATGATCACCGAGGATACCGTGCCATCCGCGCCGCCCCGGGCGCTGGCGCAGGCCGCCGTATTCCGCGGCATTGGCTGGGCGGCGCTGCACGGCGCGCTCGACGATCCCAAGAACGACACGTTCTTTCTCTTCAAGAGCAGCCCGTTTGCCAGCGTCAGCCACAGCCATGCCGACCAGAACTCGTTCGCGATTCTGAAAGGCGGCCGCGCGCTGGCTATCCCTTCGGGCCACTACGGTCCGGCCTACGGCATGCCGCACCACGCCGATTGGACGCGCCAGACCAAGGCCAACAATTCGGTGCTGGTGAACGGCGCCGGACAAACGGATCGCAGCGCCGAGGCGAAAGGAAAGGTCGCCGCATTTCGCCACCAGAAGGCGCTGACCTATCTTTGCGGCGACGCCACGGCGGCTTACGGAGGCAGGCTGAGCCGCTTCCTGCGCCACGTGCTGTTCCTGCGCCCCGGGGTCTTGGTTGTGCTCGACGAGCTGGCCGCGCCCGCACCGGCCACGTTCTCCTGGCTGTTGCACGCATTCGAGAAGATGCGGGTGAGCGAGGCCGGGAGGGAAGTCGTTTCGACGCGCGAGGGAGCGTCGCTCACCGTGCGCCTGGCTTCGGAAAACGGTCTGGTCTTTGAACAGACCGATCAATTCGACGCGCCCTACAACCAGGGCAATCCGCCCGAGTATCACGAGGATCGCCCGAACCACTGGCACTTCACGGCGCGCACGCGCACCGGCGCCGCCGAAACGCGCATCGCCGCGGTGATGGTGGTGCGCGGGCCGGAAGAGAAGTTCGAGACCCAGTGGCGCGACCAGGCCGGCTGGGCCGGCGTCGTGCTGCGCTCCGCCGAAGGGGAAGGCGAAGTCTGGGCGCAGGTGAAGGCTGGCGCGAAGCCGCCCGCGTGGGCCGGCGCGCCGAACGCCGTTCTGGCCGGGCGCTGGAAGCCGGTCAAAGGAGCCGCCGAAACCCTTTCGGTGTAACCATGGAGAAATGTCGATGAAACGACTGGGTCTGATTCTCGCGTTGGCGGTGAGCGGCATGCCCGCTCTTCGCGCGCAATCGGAAGGAACTTACGAGCGCGTGGTGGTCGGCGATCCTTCGCGCTCCCGGACCGTGGCGCCCGCCGCGCGCGGCGCCAGGCATGCCGTGACTTCGATGAGCATGTATGCCACGCTGGCGGCCGAGCAGATCCTGCTCCAGGGCGGCAACGCGTTCGACGCCATCGTCGCCGGGCAGGCGGTTCTGGGTTTTACGCTGGAAGCCTCGAACGGAATCGGCGGCGACGCGGTGCTGCTGGTGTACGATGCCAGGGAGAAGAAGGTCTGGTCGATCAACGCCGAGGGAACCGCGCCCAAACTCGCGACCATCGAATGGTATCGGCAGCACCAGAACGGAAAGATTCCGGTGAACGACTCGCTGCTCTCCGGGACCGTGCCGGGCGTGATCGACGCATGGTACATACTGCTATCGCGCTGGGGCACGAAGACCTTTCGGGAGGTGCTCGCTCCGGCGATCGATCTGGCCGAGAGCGGATATCCGCTGGCCCGGTCGCGCCGGCCTCCTTCCGCGAATAGTCCCCTGCGGAAATATCCTTCCAGTGTCCGGCTGCTGGACCTCGATCGTTCGTGGAAAGAAGGCGAGGCTTACCGGAATCCGGATCTCGCCCGCACCCTGCGGCGTCTTGTCGAAGCCGAACAGCAGGCCGGCCGTCAGAACCGCGAAGCCGGTCTGCGCGCGGCGCGGGACCGGTTTTATAAAGGCGATATCGCGCGCGAGATGGCGGCGTTCTCCGAGCAGAACGGGGGCCTGTTCCGGTATGACGATTTCGCTTCCTACACCGCCAAGGTCGAAGAGCCCATTTCGATCGACTATCGCGGGTATGCGGTGTACAAGAACCCGTCCGCCACTCAGGGTCCGGCCGAGCTTTTCGCTTTGAACATTCTCGAAGGGTACGATCTGAAATCGCTGGGGCTCAACAGCGCCGACTACCTTCACGCCTCCATCGAAGCGATGAAACTGGCCATGGCCGACCGGGACACCTATCTCGGCGACATGGACTTCATCAAGATCCCCTACGACGTGCTGCTGTCCAAGAGCTACGCCGAAGAGCGGCGGAAACTGATCGCGAAAGACCGCTCCTCAATCGAGTTCCGTCCGGGCGAGGTCGAACGCTTCATCTCCGGCGCGAAGCCCGTCGACCGGCCTCGCGACCTCACCATCCGCGGCGATGGAGATCACGAAGGCGACACCAGCTATATCGCCGTGGTGGACCAGCAACGAAACGCCATCACCTTCACGCCCAGCCTGCACAGCGGCTATGGAACCAAGGTCGCCATGGGCAACCTGGGTTTTTTCCTGAACTGCCGCGGCGACTACTTCTCGTTGACGCCGGGACACGCCAACGCGCTGGAGCCCGGCAAACGGCCGCGCAGCACGCTTCAGGGCACGCTGGTGCTCAAGGACGGCAAACCGTTTCTGCTCGCGGGCAGTCCGGGCGGCGATCACCAATGCATGATGACCATGCAAACATTTCTGAACATCGTCGAGTTCGGGATGAACGTGCAGGAGGCGATCGAGGCGCCGCGCTGGACCACCAACAGCTTCCCGAGTTCGCCGTTCCCACACACGATGCACCCCGGCGAATCGATCGTCGAGGACCGCATCCCGCAGTCGGTTCGCGCGGTCCTGGTCCGGCGCGGGCACAAGCTTTTCGTCCAGGGGCCCTGGAGCATCGGCAGTAACGCCGCCATCATGGTCGATCCCGCTTCCGGCACGCTCAGCGCGGGCGCCGACCCGCGAGTTCACGCCGCCGCCCTGGCCTGGTAGCGACACTGCTAAGATATACCTCATGCAGCGACGAGCGTGGCTGGCGGGCGCGACGGCGGTTTCGGCGTCGAAGGTTGTGGGGGCGAACGATCGTGTGCGGCTGGGCTTGATCGGCTGCGGCGGCCGCGGGCGCTACGTCGGAGGGTTCATGAAGGAGGCGCCGGGCGCCGAGTTCGTCGCCGTCGCCGACGTCTACGAACCGTTCACGGAGCGCGGGCGCGAATGGGCCGGCGGCGCAGCCGAGCGGTACAAGGATTTTCGCCGGCTGCTCGAGCGCAAGGACGTCGACGCCGTACTGGTCGCCACGCCCGACCATTGGCACATCCCAGCCGCCGTGCTGGCCTGTCAGGCGGGCAAAGACGTTTACGTCGAGAAGCCCCTGACGCACAACATCCGCGAGGGCCGCAAGATCATCGAGGCCGCGCGCCGCAGCGGGCGCATCGTGCAGGCCGGCACGCAGCACCGCTCCTCGCCGCACTTTGCCGAGTGCGCCCGCATCGTTCAGAGCGGCGAACTGGGCGAAGTCCGCTTCGTGCGCGTGTGGAATTACATGAGCCGGTTTCCGGAAGGTATTGGACACGTGCCAAATTCCGAGCCGCCGGCCGGGTTGGACTGGGACTTTTACTGCGGCCCCGCGCCCATGCGTCCCTTCAACGCCAAGCGCTTTGGCCCGACGTTCCGGCAGTTCTGGGACTACTCGGGCGGTATGATCACCGACTTCGGCACGCACCGCTTCGACACCGTGCACCAGATCATGGGCGTCGACACGCCGCTTACCGTCTCGGCCTCCGGCGGGCGGTTCAGCATGAAAGATTCGGGCGAGATGCCCGATGTGCTTCAGGCCACCTACGAGTACCCGGGTTTCATCATGAGCTATGAAACCTCCGACCTGAACGCGCACGGGCTCGGCGGCCGCACGCCCGGCATGAAGTACTACAACGCCCGCGGCGCCGAAGACCGTCCCCACGGCGAGGCCTACTACGGCACCAACGGCGCGCTGTTCGCCGACCGCATCGGATTCGAGATCTACCCGGAACGGGACCGCGTCAAGCGGCGGCGGACTAACGTCGACGACGCGACCTCGCTGCACGCGCGCGCGTTTGTCGAGTGCGTTCGCAGCCGGAACAAGCCGCCCGCCGACGCCGTCACCGGCCACCGCGCTACGCTCATTGGCCACCTCGGCAACATCGCGTTCAAGACCGGCCGGAAGCTCAAATGGGACGCCGCGCGCGAGGAATTCCCCGGCGACACCGAAGCGTCGAAGTTGCTCGGCCGCGAAGCCCGCAAGCCCTGGAACTTGATCTGAACAGCGGCGGACCCCGTCCTGGCAGCGCAGTCCCTTATTTCACTTTTTCGTGAAGATACCCGAATCCATCTGGAAATAGCCCGCATCTTTGTGAGGTAGCAGTAGGGAAACACGGCGACCCAGTCCACGGGTCCCGTCCCGGAGTTGACGCTGGCGAGGGTTTGCAGTGTGCCCGCCGGCTAAGAATCGCATTGGAAAGAAAAGGAGCTACAGATGAATAGACTGACGACTCGGTTCACAATGACGGCGGGAGTTGCCGTCATGTTGTTGGCGCGGATTGCCTACGGACAGGCTTCTCCGACCCAACTGCGGGTTGAAATCCCGTTCGGCTTTACCGCGGCAAATAAGGAGTTCCCGAGCGGGACCTACCTGTTCAAGGGAGAAAGCGCAGGGCGTATCTCATTTTCCAGCGCCAATGGGAAGGCGAATGGGATGGTGAGGATCATCACTTCCCTTGCCCGGAGCAGCGACGCCGACGATCACCTGC
>JAUYBU010000276.1 GCA_030693045.1 Bryobacterales bacterium
ACGCCCGGGAAAATGCCTCCGGCCTGGTCTTGCCATCCGCCGCCGGTTCCCATCTGCTGTTCCAGACGCAAGACCCAGTCGCAGAGATCGGAATCCGTGATTGCGGCGCCATGAAACTCGCACAAAGCCCGGAGCACCGCAGCCGCCAGGATGCTGCTGGTTCCCAGGCCCGATCCCATCGGCAAATTCACGTCCGTGCGGATTTCGAGGCCGGGGAGCGGTTCGCCGGCGCGGACAAGCTCCCACAGGCGCAGAGCGGACCGGTGAATTGCGAACGGATCACCCGGGCCAACGGGCGCCATAATCTCCTCGGCCGTGTGAAACTCGGCCGTGGCTCGATTGGCGGCCATGCGAACCAGTGGAACGTCCAGTGGCGCGACCCTCGCCTGGATCGGGTTGCTTCCGTCGATTTCGATTGCGGCATTCAGCACCGTCCCCCCCCAGTCGATGCAGAAAGGCGGTGTGTCGGACCACCCGCCACCCAGATCGATACGGGCGGGAGCGGCAACCGTAAGGGCGGATGCGTGGGAACGGTTCCGGTCTAAGTCCGGAATTCGGGCACGAGCCTGGACGCCTTGGGCGACCGTCGCGGCGACCGATTCGAAAGCCCGTTCCCGGGCGCCGGCCGCTTCGGTTTCCATGCCCGCCTGGGCCAGCAACAGCGAGGCTTGCCAATACAGGCTCGCGGATTCCTGCGCTTGAGCCGCTTCCAGCAAGTTGTGGCCGGCCCCTGCGAGCGGGACGATGCGCGGCGCGTGGGCCAGCAGCGGACGAATGTCGGCGCCGGATTGCGCCAGCGAGCATGCCAGCCGTTGCCATTCGGCGTCCCGGCGGGCGTTGTGGCCTTCGGCGAGAGCTTCCTGATCGGTCCACTCGGCCGCCGTCTTCATCGAGAGGAAGGGGCCCGGGTGCGCTGCCCCGTCGGCCAGAAACGCATGTTCCCAGGCTTCATCCGCAGTGGCGCACAGGGGGAATCTCTCGTCTTCCCACAGCGTTCCGCCGCCTTCGGACAACTCTCCCGAGCCGGCCTCGACGGGGTAAACCTGGAGCACGATGCCGCGGCGGCCGCCCGGAGTGACAACCGGAACCTGGTGGACTACGGTGTCTTCGGGCGCCTCAAGAGGACGGGAGTGGCCTGTGAGCCCGTGCAGAATCGATCCCCGCCCGGCGCGCACGGGAACCTCAAGCTGACACTCGATGGCGACCGATCCCGGCGCCAATACGCTCCCGGGCGCCAGAATCGAGTCAATGATCACGCCCGCCGAAGTGACGCCCGGGGGAGCCGCCGAGCCCAGGCGCTGGCGGGCGGTATAGAGCGAGAGGAAGCTTGAATCCCCGGTCAGGACGCGCCTCAGCGGCTCCGTCGCGCCGATGTGAACGAATTGTCCTTCCACCACGGAACAGTGAAACGGAGCGTTCTTCAGAATCGCCGCCAGATCGCGATGAACCCGCCGGTCCGCCGGCCCGGGGGCCCATTGTCCCGTCAGAGCCTGCACGAATTGTTCATAAAGGTCGATGACCGGAGGGTCGGAGGGCAAGATGACGGCGGCCAGGCGCGCGACGACGTCCGGCGCGAAATAGAGCAGTCCGCTGTCCACGGCAACCCGTCCGTCGGCGGCCAGCGCGCCGGCTCGCCGCATCTGGGCGACTGCGGGTTTCTGCAAAATCGCATACACGCGGCACTCGTCGCCAACCACGTAGACGCCGTGCTGGCTGCCGACCTCGGACGAGGCGGCGATGGCCACGCCGGTGACGCCTTGCCGCCGCCAGCTCACTCGGGACGCATCGAAGTCGAGAAGCACGTCGCCGGCCGAAACCAGCATGCCCGCGGGCAGATCCGCCACCCAGGCGGTCGAAAACGCCAGAATCTCGTCGAAGACGGTCGAGATCTCGCCCCACGGAGTTTTCACCGGCAGAGTAGAAAACAGCTTGCCGCGATGAGCGTACTGCGGCAGCCGCCGCGACTCGCCCCCGGCATGAATCAGAAGCAGGCGCTGGGATTCCCAATCGCAGTCCGGCAACGACGCTCCGTGCGTGTGGAGAGCATGCAGGGTGGCGCCGCCCGAGCCGATTCGTCTCCCGCCGGGATCCGGCACGACCAGATAGCGCACGTTGGGGGGAATCCGGCCGGACTCCCGGCGGCGCCGGATCTCGGCATCGAAAACCCGCGCCTGGCTCTCATTGCCGGCCGTGATCAGGACCGCGTCCCACCAGGGAATGGAGGCGTCCCCGGCGACGCGGCGCACGTAACTCTCGCGTGAATGCGGCGCCGACAACATCGATTTACCCAGTGTAGTGTGCTTTGGGCCAGAGAAGTAGCACCGGGACACAGGCGTGCCCCCCGCGACAGAATTTGGGGACACTCCGGGCTAATCTTACGGAACCATCGCTTGGCCTCGGGACACAGGCGTGTCCCCCCGCGACGACAGAATCTGGGGACACTCCGGGCTAATCTTACGGAACCATCGCTTGGCCTCGGGACACAGGCGTGTCCCCCCGCGACAGAATCTGGGGACACTCCGGGCTGATCTTACGGATCCATCGCTTGGCCTCGGGACACAGGCGTGTCCCCCCGCGACGACAGCCTTCAGCCGTGTCATTGCAGTGCCAACACACCCCGAAGGCTGTGCCAGGTTGGCGACACTGTTATCATGCAGCTATGTTTCAATCGACACGCTATTTGATTCCCCTGCTGTTGCTTTGCGTTTTGACCGCCGGCGGCGCTCCCAGGAAGGCCATCCAACCGAAGGAGTTTCCCACGAGCGGTCCGTTCAGTCCGGCCATCCTGGCGGACGGCACCCTGTACGTGTCCGGGCAGGTGGGCCGCGATCTGAAGACCGGAAAAACCCCGGCGGAATTTGAGGCCGAGGTGCGCCAGACGTTCGACAATATCGGCATCATCCTGAAGGAAGCCGGAATGTCGTTCGACGATGTGGTGGCGGTCAGCGTCTACCTGACCGACGTGTCGCTGTTCCAGCGGATGAACGCGGTCTACGTGACCTACTTCAAGGAGCCCCGGCCGGCGCGCACGACGGTGGGCGTGGCCAAGCTGGCGGGCGAGTTCAGGATCGAGATCACGGTGACGGCGAGGAAGTAGATCCGCCGCCGCGGCGCTTCCGGATCTCGCGAGCCGTTCCGTGATGGGTGTCGCGGCAAAGTAGAAAGTTTCGCTTTCACCTACGAGGCCTTCTTGAAGCGCTTAACATCTATCTCGGCCTCGCGGCGGTAAACCTCGGCCAGGTCGCAGTTCATCTGCAGGCGCAGCCAGAATCCCGGCTCGCTGCCGAATGCCTTCGAAAGGCGGACGGCCATCTCGGCCGAGACGCCGGCCTTGCCGTTGACCAGGTTGTTCAGCGTCTGCCGGGCCACCCCGAGAACTCTGGCGGCCTCCGTCACGGAGAGGCCGAGCGGTTCAAGGCAGTCGAACCGGACGATCGCGCCGGGATGGACCGGATTCTTCATGGGCATGGATGCTCCCCCCTCAGTGGTAATCGAGGAGGTCGACGTCAAAACCGTCGCCGTCCTCGAAGCGGAAGATGACCCGCCGGTTTCCGCTGACAGTCACGGACCAGAAGCCTTCCAGGTCGCCTTTGAGCGGGTGCAGGCGAAAGCCGGGAATGTCCAGCTCCTGGGGCGATTCGGCGGCGTCAAGCGCAGAGAGTACACGCTGGACCTTCGCGCGCAGCGCAACGCCGATCCGGCTCGGATCGCCGCTGTCATAGAACCGCTTGAGGCCCCGGTGCCGGAAACTCCGGATCACACTTGATTGTATAGTGACAATTGTCGCTTGTCAAGCCAAGCTCAGCCTGTCCCGTCCGGATGCCCGCCTTAGAGCGGCGTCTGCTTCTCGCGGCGCTTCCGGATCTCGGCGAGCCGTTCCGTGATGCGCTGTTCGATGCCGCGGTTGGTGGGCTCGTAATAACGCCGCCCGGCAAGCGACGGTGGCAAACACTGCATGTCCGTCATCGCGTCCTCGAATTGGTGCGCGTGCTGGTAGCCGGCGCCGTATCCCCACTCCTTCATGTGCCGGGTCACCGGGTTGCGCAGGTGGACCGGCACGGGCTCGGCGACCGTGTCGCGCACGTCGCCCAGCGCCTGGTTCAGGGCCCGATAGGCGGCGTCGGATTTCGGCGCGACGGAAAGATAGATGGCCGCCTGCGCCAGCGCCTGGTCGCCTTCGGGTATGCCCAGGAAGTGGACTGCCTGCATCGCGGCCACGGCCTGTTCGAGCGCCCGAGGGTCGGCCAGGCCGATGTCCTCGATGGCCATGCGCACCAGGCGGCGCGCGATGTAGAGGCGGTCCTCGCCCCCTTCCAACATCCGCGCCAGCCAATATAGCGTTGCGTCGGGGTCGGAAGACCGCACGGATTTGTGCAGCGCCGAAACCAGGTTGTAGTGCTCCTCGCCGGATTTGTCGTAGAGCAGCAGCTTGCGCTGGATCGAGTCCTCGACCGTCTGCGCGCTGATTTCGCCGCCCTCGGAAGCCGCCGCCGCCAATTCCAAAACGTTGTAGGCAGCCCGCGCGTCCCCGCTGGCGTGGATGGCGATCTGGTCGAGCAACTCGGGG
This sequence comes from Bryobacterales bacterium, assembly GCA_030693045.1. Classification (GTDB taxonomy): domain Bacteria; phylum Acidobacteriota; class Terriglobia; order Bryobacterales; family Bryobacteraceae; genus JACQZT01. The sequence continues at coordinate 4,568 of JAUYBU010000276.1, forward strand.
GCGGCGCGAAGGTTGAGCACCTCCAGGCCGCGCTTGAGCAGCGTGACAATCTCTTCCGGCGTGAGCGCGCGCAGCGCGTAGACCTTGGCGCGCGACAGCAGGGCCGAGATCACCTCGAAGGAAGGGTTCTCGGTGGTGGCGCCGATCAGGACAATGTCGCCGCGCTCGACGTAGGGTAGAAAGGCGTCCTGCTGGGCCTTGTTGAAGCGGTGGATTTCGTCGATGAACAGCAGGGTGCGCCGGCCCAGGCGGCGGTTGCGCTCGGCGTCGGCCATCACCGCCTTGATCTCCTTGATGCCCGCCAGCACGGCGCTGAAGGGGAGAAAATCGCAGCGCGTCAGACGGGCAATCAAGCGCGCCAAGGTAGTCTTGCCCACGCCGGGCGGCCCCCACAGGATGAGCGAGGAAAGCTGATCCCGCTCGATTTGCGCGCGCAACGGCTTGCCGGGACCCAGGATGTGCTCCTGTCCGACGAAGTCCTCGAGGCGCTCCGGACGCATGCGGTCCGCCAGCGGGCGGCCGCGTTCGGCCGCGCCCGGCGCGGTGTCGAAGAGGCTCATTCGCGCAAGGCCCTCTGCCGGCGCGCTTCGTACAGGATCACCCCGGCGGCCACGCCCGCGTTCAGCGACTCGACGCCGGAAGTCGGGATGCGCAGGTCGATGGCGCCGGCGCGCAGTTTCTCGCTCACCCCGCGGCCCTCGCTGCCGACGATCAGGGCGCACTTGCGGGTCAGGTCGGCGTCGGCCAGGTTCTTGCGCGCCGCGGGGGACGCCGCATAAACGTCCAGACGCTGCTGTTCGAAGGCGGCGCGCGCCAGGTCCGGATCCAGGCCCGTCACCAGCGGCAGGCGAAACACGCTGCCGGCCGAGGCGCGCATGGCCTTGGGGTTGAACGGGCTCACCGTGCCTTTGAGAAACATCGCGCCGGTGGCGCCGAAGGCTTCCGCCACGCGCAGGATCGCCCCGGCGTTGCCCGGATCCTGCAACCCATCCAGCGCCACCACCAGCGAGCGGCCGCGGAACAGTTGTTCCAGTTTCCAGGAAGGCGGGCGCACCAGCGCGATCACGCCCTGGCTGGTTTCGGTCGTAGACAGCTTGGCGAAGAGGTCGTCGCTCAGGACCATGACCGGCACGTCTTTCAGCCGCCGCACGTGCGATTCCACCGCCGTGCGCACGCTTTCGGCCGCCAGCACCGCGCGCACCGGGCAATCGCTGCGCAACGCCTCTTCCAGCAGGTGGAAACTCTCGGCGACGGCCCATCCGTCGCTGGTGAGCGAGCCGTGCACAATCGCCTTGCGGACTTCCTTGAGCAGCGGGTTCTTGGGACTGGTCAGTATCATGCCGCGCCGGCCGCGCCACCTGCCGTCAACTCAAGTGTAGACTGAAACAGGGCATTGAAGAACGCTTGGGGTCCGGCACGCCCGACCCTCCCTCGGATCGCGGATGAAACGACTTGCCTGGATCCTCGGCGCCGTCGTCTCGGCGGCATTGGCCGCCTGCCTGGTCAACGTCGCGCGCCAGATCGAGCGGCAGTCGACCATCGACGAGGCCCGCCCGGCGGACGTGATTGTGATCCTTGGCGCGGCCGAATACCGCGGGCGGCCTTCGCCCGTGTTGCGCGCGCGGCTGGATCACGGTTTCGATCTCTACCAGCGCAAACTCGCCCCGCGCATCCTCACCACCGGCGGGGCCGGCGGCGATCCGGACTTCACCGAAAGCGAAGTCGGCCGGGCGCACCTGGTGAGCCGCGGCGTTCCCTCCGACGCCATCATAGTCGAACGGGAGGGCGGGAGCACGGCCCATTCGATTGTCGCGGCGGCCGAAATCATGCGCCGGATGAGCCTGGAATCGGCCATCGTGGTCAGCGACGGCTACCATATCTTCCGGGTGAAGAAAATGCTCGAATTTCGCGGGCTCAAAGTGTACGGCTCGCCGCGCCCCTCGCCGCCGCGCAGCGGCTTCCGGCAGTGGTGGCTGTATTTGCGGCAGGCGGCGGGTTACCTTTTGTGGTCGGCGGGCGTCAGGATCTAGACGGCCGATTTCTGCTAGGCTGTAATTTTCTCATCGGACCAAAGGTCCGCCCAGAAGGAGGATGGATGCGAGTTCGAACCGCAAGTCTCGCTTGTTTGTTGCTGCTGGCCACACTGGCTCTTCCGGCCGCCGCGCAGCAATCTCAGGCTCCCACGCGTGAGCCGGATGTGATTTTCGTGCCGACGCCCCAGGAGGTGGTCGACGGCATGTTGAAGCTGGCCGGAGTCGGGCCGAAGGACATAGTCTATGATCTGGGCTGCGGCGACGGGCGCACGGTCGTGACCGCCGTCAAGAAGTTCGGCGCATTGCGCGCGGTGGGTGTCGACATCGACCCCGAGCGCATCGCCGATTCGAACGCAACCGCCAAGGAAGCCGGCGTCACCGATAAGGTGAAGTTCATCCAGGGCGACCTGTTCGAAGCCGACATCAAGGAAGCCACCGTCGTGACGCTCTACTTGCTGACCTCGCTCAACCAGAAACTGCGGCCGAAGCTGTGGCTGGAACTCAGGCCCGGCACGCGCATCGTTTCCCACGCCTTCGACATGGGCGACTGGCAGCCGGAGAAGACCGAAGACGTCGACGGGCGCAAGATCTACTTCTGGACCATCCCGAATGACGCCAAGGCCCGCGCCGGCGCGGGCCAGAAGTAGTGTCCTGTCTCTAGATAAAGTCCTGGCAGGCCGAGCCGCCGGCCCCACGGCGGGCGAGGATCGAATAGGATCCACCCAGGGGCCGCCGGCCTCAGCGGCGGTCCACGAACCGCACCTCGCCGAACGCTTCCGGCGTGTGAAACGTACGGCTGGGCGGCGGAATTGGCGCCCACGAGCTGGACTGTTTGTTGGTGATGCCCCCGGTACGGAAAAGGTTCAAACGCCACGTGTCGCCCGGCTTCGGCGGCACGTGCGCGGCGTCCCGCGCGAAATTGCGGAATGGGATGGCCAGTTCCACGACCCAGTTCTGGTCGTCGGGCGACTCGCTCTTGGCCGCGACGCCGTGATGGGTGGCGCGGTAACGCACGCCCTCCGGCTCCCAGGTCGGCGGACCGCTCCACCAGTCGGTCCTGCAACGGTTCAGCATCGCGCCGATGGCGTTGATCTCGAAGGTGTAGTAATTGCGAACCTTGGCCGGATTGGGGCTGAGAAAGATTTCCACGCAGTCGTCGTTCGACACCGGACCGTGGCGCTGGGTGACCGAGGCGGAGATGTGCTTGTCCTGGCAAAACCACGAGACGTACAGGTTGTCGTCGTCCCACAAAAGCCGGGCGTCGGTCGGCTCCTTTTCACCTTCGGTCCACCGGTTGAAGTGGAAGCCGCCCACGGTGGAAGCTCTCTGCCAGGCCGGTTCATTCAGCCGCGCGTCGATGGTGATGGGGGATGTGGCGCGGCGGATTTCGTAGACTGCAGGGGAAGTGGGGATGCTCGCCTTGGCCGGCCGGCGCGATTCCCGCTCCTGGGCGGGGGTAACACTCGCCAGAGCCAGCGCGGCGGATAATGCCAGTCGGATTAGAGCCATCGGAACTCCTGATAATACACCGGACCTTCGGAAGCCGCCGCGGCGGTCGTAGCGGGCAGCGGCGGAAGCATGTACAGGTTCCCTGTACTGGTCCGCGCGGCGGCGATGGGCAACCCGCTCGGGCCGGCGCCAGTTGCGGCTCTGCCTACGCCAGCTTGGGAACCACGAACGGCGCCCGGTAGTTTCTCGTCAGCATACGGTTGGCGTCGGCATCGCCGGGACACGTCAGGGTCTTCGGGTCGAAGCGGATGCTCCGGCCGAGGCGGTACGAGATGTTGGCCAGGTGCACCAGCACAGTGGAGATGGCGCCCTCGGATATGGGCGCGTTCTGCTCATCCAGCTTGCGGCTGCGCACGACATCGATGAAGTTGGCCCAATTGTTGCCGCCCTGCGAGCCGCTCGGCCCCGGCGTCTGCTCGCGGCCGAGGTAGGTGCGGTAGCCGCCCGCGATGGTCATGTGGCCTTTGGAACCGTAGAAAAGGCAGCCGATGGTATTGGATTCGCCCTTGCGGCCCAGGTCGCCTTCGTGGTTGCTCATCCAATGGCGCACTTCGAACACCAGCATCTTCTTCTTGCCGTGGTCGTCGAACTCGAAGGTTGAAACCAAGGTGTTGGGCGTCTCCTGATCGTCGTCGAACATGTAGTGTCCGCCCATGGCGTGGACCTTGACCGGGTAGGTCACGCCCAGGCCCCAGCGGGCGGTGTCCATCTGGTGGATGCCCTGGTTGCCGATGTCGCCGTTGCCATAGTCCCAGTTCCAATGCCAGTTGTAATGGAACCGGTTCTTCGTGAACTCCCGCTTGGGCGCCGGGCCCAGCCACAGGTCGTAGTGCACACCCTGGGGAACCGGTTCCACCGGCGTGCGCTTGATGGTATCGCGCCACTTGAAGCACAGGCCGCGGGCCATGTAGAGGTCGCCGATCACGCCGCCGGCCAATTGCTTGACGCCTTCGCGT
>JAUYBU010000279.1 GCA_030693045.1 Bryobacterales bacterium
AAGCCAGGCACTTTCCCTGGCGCGCCCGGCAAGTGCGGCGCAGCTTCGAAAGGAACTCGAATACATCGACCACGTGATGTCCCTCGGAGACCAGGTCCGCGAACTGCAGCAGGAGACGAAATTCCTGAAGCTGCGCGAACTGATCGAGTCCTCCGAATTCCGAAACCAGCAACTGCTGATCTTCACGGAACACCGGGACACCCTCGAGCACCTTCGCCAACGCTTCGAAGCGCTCGGATACACTGGGCAGCTCTCGTACATCCACGGCGGCATGGACGTCGAAGAGCGCGAGAAACAGCGCATCTTCTTCATGCCGGCGGAATTCCGTCGAGAGCAAGGCATCAAGAATCCCGACGCCGCAACCGCACGTTTCATGTTGGCGACCGACGCCGCAGGCGAGGGCATCAACCTTCAGTTCGCCTGGATCATGGTGAACTTCGACATTCCGTGGAACCCGGCCCGGCTCGAACAGCGCATGGGCCGTCTCCATCGCTTCGGCCAACGGCACAGCGAAGTCCGCATCTTTAACATGGTGGCCGAGGGTACACGCGAGGGTGATGTTCTGGCCACGCTGCTCAACAAACTCGATGAAGCCCGGAAGGACCTGTGCAGTGATAAGGTCTTCGACGTGATCGGGCAGCAACTCCAAGAGGTCTCGCTCCGCGACCTCATGAGAGACGCGTTGTTCGAGACCGCGCCGTACTCCGCGCAGAAGAAGTTCGACTCGCTTTTCGCTACGCAGCGCCTCCGCGTGGCGGTCGAAGAACAACGCAAGACGGCATCCACCTATGGCGATGTCGCCAGACGGCTCGGCCAATTGAACAGCGAAATCGAAATCGAACGCTTCAACCGCCTGCTGCCTGCCTACATTCAGAACTTTGTCGGCAAGGCGGCGCCCCGGCTCGGAATACAGATCGAAGGCGACGTCGCCGAATACGCGCGCTTCGCCCCGTCCGGAGAGGATGGCGTCTGGCTGCGCAACCTCAGCCCGCGTTTCCCCAACGGTCTGCCGGAGTTTCTCACCGTGCGGCGGGACTCCGTGATCCCCGGCATCGACAGCAGCCGGATCTGCTTCCTGCACCCCGGCGACATCATCTTCGACGCTCTGTGCGACCAGGCCATCGCGAAGTTTCAGGGCGACGTTCAACGCGGCGTGGTTTTCTGTGATCCCGCGGCTGACCGCCCATACTTCTTCGGCGTCTACGTTTGCCAGCTTGGTGAGTCGACGCTGGGCGATGGACGGACGGCGAAGACAAGCGGCTTCGACCGCCGCCTGATCGGGATTCGATGGGACGAATCCGGGGAGTTTTCCGCTGGCGCGCCGAATCACCTTCTCGCTCTACAGCCCGCGCCGAAGACCTTGCTCTGGAAAGCGGGCAACCTCCTGCTGAATCCGGAGGACAGCGCGGCGCGCGCCGACTCCTACGCCCGGATGCTGGCCGAGACCACGTATCTCCAGCAACTTCGCGCGTCCCTTCGGGCACAATCGGAAGGCGTGATGGATGATCTTCTGCGTGGGTTCGATTACCATGGCGGTGCATTGGCTGAGAAGCGCAGTGATCTGGCGCGACGCGTCCGGCTGGGCGAGGAAGACCTGGCTGCAGAGCTGGAGGAAGTGAAGAAGCAGCAGACGATTCTGGACGCCGAGAAGGCGGAAGCACTTCTGTATGAACAAAGGCGCCCGGACCTGGTCGACGTGGTCAAGCTGGAGCGCATCGCCCTCGCCATCGTGGTTCCCGATCCGACGCCGGAGGCCCGCGAGGCCTTCGACAAAGACATCGAAGCGATTGCCATGCGGATCGCCAGAAACTTCGAAATCGACCGCTATCAGTCTCGCGTGTTCGATGTCTCTGCCCCGCATCTGGCGCGCGGCTACGATCTCGAAAGCCATCGTGCGAACGGCGACAAGGTAGTGATCGAAGTGAAGGGCCGGGCTGGCCGTGGGCAGGTCCAGCTTACCGACAACGAGTGGCCGACCGCAGCCAACGTCCGCGAGAAGTACTGGCTGTACGTGGTGGTGGACTGCGCCACCGATCCCAAGCTCTTCCGGGTTCGCGACCCAATCCGGCTCGCATTTAGGACACGGCAGTCCTTCACCATCAACATCGGCGAGGTGATTAAGGAGGCAGAACCAGAATGAGTTCATCAGCAACAAGCGGCCCCAGTCTGGCTATATCTGAGCCACAGTTCGACATGTGGTCGCACCAGGGCGCGGTCGATAGTTCCAAGAGAACCTACGCCTCAGTTCAATGTGCTCTCGGGCAAAGCCAGCGCCTGCCCCTCCACAACTACGACATCTTCCTGCAGGGATCGTACGGAAACGACACCAATATTCGGTCGGACAGTGACGTCGACGTGCTTGTGACGCTCAACGATGCATTTCGGCAAGACGTGTCGCAACTCACGCCCTCGGAGTTGTTCCTTTACAATTCGAGCTTCAGCACTGCAACCTATGCGTTCCCGCAGTTTCGAAAGGATGTCCTCGATCAACTGACCGCCTACTACGGCAAGACGTTGGTGACTGAGGGGAAGAACTCAATCAAGCTGAAGCCCGCATCTGGACGGCTGGGAGCGGACGTGATTGTCTGCCTGGACTACCGCAGGTATATCCGGTTCAACGGGCTCCATGACCAGAGTTTTGTCCAAGGGATCGCGTTTGACCGGACGGACGGAGTATCGATCATTAATTATCCGAAGCTCCATTCGGCAAACTGCACCGCCAAGAACAAGGCGACGAGTGGTTGGTTCAAGCCGACGGTTCGGATCTTCAAGAACATGCGTCGCCGGTTGGTCGACGCTGGAGTCCTTGAGCAGGGCGTCGCGCCCTCGTACTTCATCGAGTGCATGGTCTACAACGTGCCGAACGAGTGCTTTGGACGCAACTACCAATCCACGATTCTGGACGCAATGGTCTGGATCTCCAAGGCAGCCACCTCGAAAGTTGTCTGCGCCAACGCACAGACCTATCTCTTCGGTGACCGGCCAGAGCAATGGCGAGTCGACCAGTGCCAGCAGTACTTCAGCGCCGTGGCCAACTTGATCCTGGGTCAATAACATGCACACGTACTCAAGCGATGCGACAGACCGTTCCTGGGCTCCTTGGGCGATCGCATGCGTAGCTGTTGCACTGACCTACGGTTGCTCACGCACGCTGGCGGCTTGGAACCTATCGTGGCCTTGGTGGATAGAGAACCCCTCGATCATGCTGTTTTACGGCGCGTTGTGGAGTTTCTATGACAGGGTTCTGTGGCGGCGAACAATCCTGGGTTTTCGATTGTCCCAGGTTCCTGATCTCGGCGGGACGTGGTTCGCAACTCTCCAATCGAGCCACGACGGTGGTGCCCATTCGAACGGCTGTATCCGCATCCACCAGACCTGGAGCAAAATGCTGATCGAGTTCGAGAGTGCAACCTCGCGATCCGTGTCGAGGATGGCGGCGTTGAATATCGGGCCGGGTGCGAATCAGGGCTTGCTCTACGAATATGCAAACGATCCACGATTCGCCGCAGCGGACTCCATGCACGCGCACCGCGGCGTTTCGGTAATGCGGAGATCCGCTGCCGGTCAGTCCCTGGAGGGCGAGTACTTCACTGGCCGCGACCGACAGACGCACGGGTCGATAACGCTGCAGCGGATTAGCGCACAACATCTGGATTTGAGCCAGGCAAAGACGATCTGCGAAGAGGAAAAGAAACGACATGAACGACAAGCCGCGGCTGATTGAAGTAGCGTTCCCGCTGAAGCAGGCTTCCGTTGCCAGCGTCCACGAAAAGAGCGTTAGGCACGGTCACATCTCGACACTGCACACATGGCCGGCACGGAGGCCCCTTGCAGCCAGCCGCGCAGCTCTATTAGCTACGCTTCTGCCTGATCCGGGTGAACCGGAAAAGCGGAAAGCACTGCTGGCAAAGATTGGCGGGGAAATCGTCACAAAGCCGGTCGAGGAAACTGACGATGACGGCAATACCGTAATCGAGGATAAAGAACTGGTCGAGCACGGCGTGCTCGGTTGGGGACAAGAGGACGACCCCGCGATGGCCGAACTGCGGGGCGCGATCAAGGCCTTTTATGGGGGCCGATCGCCCAGGGTGATCGATCCATTTGCGGGAGGTGGCGCCATCCCTCTCGAAGCGATGCGCCTCGGCTGTGATGTTACGGCATCAGATTTGAATCCTGTTTCCTGGTTGATTCTGAAATGCACGCTCGATTACCCGCAGCAGTTTTCATCGACGAAATGGCCCTTGCCGACTTTCGTGAGAGAGTGGCCTGACTTTGTTGAGGACTATATGGCGGGTAAGGTCAAGAAGAGAAGGGGAGCCAAGAAGCGGCACTTCTCGGATCCGGCACAGCTTGCTCTGATGTCCCTTCCAGACGCGGACCTCGCATGGCATGTAAGGGCCTGGGGCCGTTGGGTTCTGGAGCGCGCCAGAGCGGATCTCGCTTCCCGCTATCCAGTGCTGGACGGGGAACCAACAATTGCGTACCTTTGGGCCCGCACGGCAAGGGACAAAGTAACATCGAATCCCATCCCGCTCCTGAAGACTTTCTGGCTGTGCAAGAAGCCGGGCCGACGAGCGGCACTGCTGCCGATTCCGAACGTAGGCAAGACCGAGGTCGGCTTCCGCGTGTTGCAGGAATCTGATCTCAAGAATCTGGAGCGCGTCATCGCCGATCATCCCGTTCTCAAGGACTGGGAAATCAATGCCGAGAACGTCGGCGGCTTCCTGAACAACGGAACTATGAACCGGGCTGGCGTCTGGAGTCCGCTAAGCGGGCGCCCAGGTATGATTGCGCTCACCATGGACGATTTACGGCGACAGGGAGCGCAGGCATTACTCGGCACCCAGATGACGGCGGTTGTTGCTGAAGCACTGAGGCCGGGCGGCAAGAAGACCTTTAAGCGCTACAGGCTCCCATCGGAAATCGAACTGATCGCCGGCCGTCCCGAGATTGAGACGATCGAGGAGGCATTTGCGGAAATCCCATTCGGAGTTCCGTTCGAGCCTACACCCGCCGGTGGCGGCAGCGGCGCTTCTCGCGCGTTTTCATTACAAAGATACGGCATGAACAAATGGCGGGATCTTTTCACCGACCGTCAACTTCTTGCTCTCGCTGCATTTGTTAGCCATACCCGGGCAGCTGTCTTGCAAGCCAAGAAGCAGAGTCCTGAAGCCGCAGTGGCCATTGGTGCTTATCTTGCGATCTGCATTGATCGGCTTGCTGACTACTCTAGTGCTGTTTGCTCTTGGCATAACGGTGCAGAAACAATGAGGAATACTTTTGGGCGGTTTGCCCTGCCAATGGTGTGGGACTTCTGCGAAGTCAACCCGCTGTCTGATTCGACAGGTAGTTTCTTGGGCGCGCTTGAATGGGTATCGCTTTTCATCAACCACGCGCTCCACGCATGTTCGCGAGCAGAACGCCCAGTCGTCAAGACAGAATCAGCATTGACGGTATCTTCGAGCAAGATCGACTTGGTGCTTACTGATCCTCCGTACTATGATGCGATTCCGTATTCGGACTTGATGGACTTTTTTTACGTTTGGCTTAAACGCAGCTTGTACGGTCTTTCGCCGGAGTTTGACGAGGTGTTCCAATCGGCGCTCTCCCCAAAATGGGACCACCAGAAGAACGATGGAGAGTTGATCGACGACGAGTCCCGGTTTGCTGGCGACAAGGCTATTTCCAAGAAGAACTACGAAGACGGAATGGCCGCTGCGTTTAAGGCGAAATGTCAATCGTTGAGTGACGATGGACGCCTTGTGATCGTGTTCGCGAATAAGGAAGTGGCAGCCTGGGAAACCCTCATTGGCGCGGTAATCCGCAGTGGGGCAGTGGTGACTGCAAGTTGGCCCATTCAGACGGAAATGCCGAACCGAGCTAGGGGGATGAGCTCGGCCGCCCTGTCATCGTCGGTTTGGATTGTGTGTCGCAAGCGTCCCAGCGCCGCTGCTCCCGGCTGGGAGGAGAACGTCATTGATCGCATGAAGCAGATTCTTTTCGATAAGCGCGAGTCACTCGGAAACTGTAACGTACTCCAGTATTTCTTTGATCTCGGGGTTCAGGGTCCAGATTTCATCTGGGCCGCGCTCGGTCCTGCTCTTGAGGCGTACAGTGCACATCCCTTTGTGAAGAAGACCAGCGGCGGTGTCATGAAGGTCGAAGAGTTTCTCTCAGAAGTTAGGAGGTTGGTTTTGCACTTCAGCCTTGGTGAGCTTCCTGGGTTCAGGGAGGTTCAGAAGGAGACCCGGGGGCGAGGTGATAGCGTCGAGATCGATTCGGTCACTCAGTATTATCTGCTACACCGCGCGTTCTTCCATCTGACACCCGCACCGGCCGGGGCGTGCATTCTCTACGCAAATGCCTGCGGGCGAAACGAGACGGAACTGAAGGTGGTCTGGAACATTCTTGAACAGGGTGGTAAGCCAAAGAAGGGGCGCCCCCGCAAAGACGAGGATGAAAGTGGCGATGGTCTGGAAGAGGTCGCAGAGAGTAAGGGCAACGAATTCCGTCTGCTGACTTGGCAAGAGCGGGCATATTCGGAGGGCCTAGGCGGAAGCAAGG
>JAUYBU010000308.1 GCA_030693045.1 Bryobacterales bacterium
CACCTCCTCGCGATTCCGCCCTCGGAATCCGACGCCTTCGCTGGCTTCCAAAAACGCCCGGATCTTCTCCAGGCCTATCCGTTCCGCTGCATCCACGCTGATGGTCAAGTCCCAGCGTCGCGAATTCTTCGCTCAGGCTCAGCTTGTATGAGAAACAGACCCTCGCTCCAGGCTCATCTTGCATGAGACAAGACTGACCCCGGTCTTTCTCCAGGTAATATGGTACAATAGGAACACCGTCGCGTTCGACCGCGACAAGGGCATAGGATGCGATTCTCTTTCATTGTAATGATGGCGGCTCTCCCCGCCGCCGTAATGGCCCAGAGTGACCACACGGCCTACCTGGACCGCATCGAAACCCAGGTAATCAACGGGGGTTGTGACAAACAAATTCAGATTCAACCGATCCAAACCACTACTTCGTCCAAGGCGTCGGTGAACGCCAGTTCGGGCGCTTTTTCCTGCGCTGGCACGTCCACTAGCGGCAGCGTGACACTCGAAGCCCCGGCGGGCCCCATCGCCTTCAGCGGCAGCGCCGGCAACGGGTACCGGGCTGAGACGCCACTCGCCTTCACCCTCTCCCAAACCAGTTCCTTTGTCCGCTCCGACGCCATCAACGGCTTCGACGCCAGTGTCGATCTGGCATCCGGCTACGATTCCGCCTGCAAACGCAGCACCCGCCTAGGACCGGCCGCCGGCGGCCTGCCGGTAGGAACCACGCCCTCCACTTCCTCGATCAGTTGCTCCATTTCGTGGTTTGCTGCCCTGGACAGCGTGGTCGAACACAACGGCTTCATCCGCTTCCGTCACTCCGTCTACCTCTCGCTCAGCCGCAACACCGCCGGCGTCCCCAACGGCGGTGTGTCGGTGGAGATCCGCCTCGACGCAATATATCGCCTGTCCCAGCCACGCATTACCTTCCAGCCCTCGCCGGTGGTCCTGACCCGGGTGGGCGCCAGCACCGCTCCCATCACCCGGGATGTGACCCTCTCGAATACCGGCGGTCATCCCCTGTCGTGGTCCGTTCGCGCCACCCCGGCCAACATCCAGGTGGCTCCGCAATCCGGGGCCGCGATCAACCCGGGCGGGTCCGTCAAGCTCTCCGTCACCGGCACATACACCGGGCTGCGCAGCATCGGGGACACGCCGGAAGGCTCCGTCCTGTTCACTTCCAACTCCTGGAACACCGGAGTACTGGAAGTCCGCTTGCGCGTCATCCCGGCTACTGACGGCGTAAGCCTGTCCGCCGTTGTGCCGGCGGCGGGGGCCCGGATTGCGCGCAACGCTACCTTCTCTTTTTCCGCGGATGTGGAGTACGTGCTCGCCTCGCGTTCCTCCGCCACCGTCGCGCTGGTGGCGGAGGATCAGGACGGCGCGGTCCTCAGCGCCTCGGCGCAACTCCCCGTATCTGCCGGCGCCAGCCGCGCCAGCTTGTCCACCGCCGAATTCCGTCCGGGGGCCTCCACCATCCGCATCCGCCTGCGTGGACTCCTGCTCGACGGGGCGACCCGCCTGGCGGAAACCGCCGTCGTCGAGTATGAAGTGTTCGACGCCCTCGACAGCATCTCCCTCGTCACCCCCAGCCTCTCCCCCGCGCCCGCCCGCGATTTGCCGACGGACGCCTTGCAGGCGTTCTCCGCCCGCCTCACCTTCCGGCTCGGCAGCATGCCGCAGGGCCGCATCGCCCTCCGCCTCTTCGACAAACCCGCGGACGGCCTGCTGGTCCGCTCCTCGGACTTCGACACCGTGCGCCGCGAGGACTCGGGCGATCGCTCCCTCACCATTCCCGCTTTCCGCCTGCCCGCGGAAGAGAAGCCCATCTACCTGAAGGCCGTGCTGTTCGACGCTATCGGCACGCGCGTGCTCGCCGAAAGCGAAGCGGTGCGCTACAACCTGGCCGCCATCGAACTCGACCTCACCGCCATCCGCGCGATCCAGGTCACTCAGGATGCCGCCAACAGTGTGCCGCTGGTCCGGGGGAAGGGCCAGGTCCTGGTGCGCGCCTTTGTCAAGCAGAATACCGGCCCGGCCATCCGCAACATCCCTGGTGTCATGGAGAACTCGATCACGCCCAACAGCATCCTGGACGCGGCCCCGTCCGACCCCGATCCCGACCGGCTCGAGGACACCCTCAATTTCCGCTACCTGCCCCGGGCTCTTAATATCCTCGAAGACGAACTGAAGGTCACCCTCCGCACTCCTGCTCTGCCCAGCCCGCCGGTGCGGCTCAAAAACAGCCCACGCAGCCAGCTGGTATTGCTGGAGGACAGCTATCAGGAGGGTTACACCTTGCGCATCGGGCTGGTCCCCATCTGCCTCACCGATAAAAATTCCGGCGATACGCAGTTTCAACAGACCTTGCGCGACTCCTTCCAGGCATCGCTGAACTTCGATCACCACCGGTATGCGCAATACCTGAAGAAACTGATCCCGTCCGCGCCGGTCCAGATCCAGTTCGTCGATTTGCCGCCGTACTTCTATCCCAAGCCTGTCCCGCTGCCACGAAGACCTTCCAGCAACGCCGAGCGGGAGCAGGAGGAATTCAACAAGCGGCTGCTCATCAACGATCTGAACGCGCACTTCCGGTATTGGAACACCCTTCGGGACAACCCGCTCTTGCATGGGTTGGTGGGGCTGCTGCCGCACACCGACACCTATTCGTTCCTGGGCACCAGCGACCCCGAATTCAAGAACGGCAAGGGCAGGATCGTGCTGGTCGTCGATTCCGGCGCCCGCAACCCGGCGGACGTGCAGAAAAGCGTCGTCACCATGACGCACGAGGTTCTGCACCTATTCGGACTGCGCCACACCAACCAGTCGCTCGAAAACGCAACGCTGTTCGGCTGCGGCGTGGACCGCGACAAGGACACCGACTGGCCGTATCCCAATCCGACAATCCAGGAACCCGGCTTCGATTCGGAAACCGGCGCTCTCATTCCGCGCGGCTATTTCGACATCATGTCCTACTGTTCTCCGGAGCAGACGTGGATCTCGCCGTTCAGCTACAAGAAGGCCGGATATGCCTTCTTCCATTTCCTCGTGTACCAAAGAGACAGCCTGGCTCCCAAGCCTCCGGCCGCTCGATCCGCCGAAGCCGGCGCTTTGCTCCGCTTGTCCGGCACCGTCCGCCGGGACGGATCGACGGCCGCTTTCGCCAGCGCCTTCCCGGCCGCCGGCGTACCCGATGCGCATGACCCCAAGGGCGATCACTGCTTCGCTTTCTTCGCTCAGTCCACCAAATTGGGCGAGCACTGCTTCTCCCCGCCGTTCGAAACGCCCGACTTCGACCTGGAAGAAGCCCCGTTCGATCGCAGCCTCGTGCTCCCCGCCGGAACCTCCCGCGTCGCGCTGGTCCGCGACGGCCGGGAGTTGGCCTTCGCGACATCTCCGGGCCCGCCGCAGGTTTCCATCGTGTCCCCGGCCGCGGGGGAGCGCTGGGAGGGAGTCCGCCGCCTCACGTGGTCGGCATCCCACCCCAACGGCAGCCCTCTCTCTTTCCGCGTCGATTACTCGCTTACCGGCGGCGCCTCGTGGCTGCCTCTCTCCGGCGAAACCACCGACACCGAACTGGAACTCGATACTACCCTCATGCTCGCCGGCCCGGCCACCTTCCGTGTCACCGCTGCGAGCGGCCTCGATTTCGCCGAGGCTCGCGTGGGGCCCGTCACCATCGCCCACAACGTGAGCCTGCAGCTCGCTTCGCCGTCCATCGATTTCGGCAGCGTCACCCCCGGGCAGAGCATTCGGACCGGCGTCCGGCTCCGCAACAACGGCACCGGCCTGCTCTCCGTCTCCTCCATCGGGTCCGGCAGCGAAAATTTTGAGATCCTGTCGCAGTCGTCCTCCCTGCTCATCCCCTCCGGCGCCGAGCGCACCCTCGAAGTCGCCTACAACGGCGCCGCTGGCCGGCAGACCGGTGCCATCACGATCGTCAGCAACGACCCCGTTCAGCCGCGGTTCCTCCTGCCGGTGGCAGGCACGGGCGCTGTCCCCGCTCCCGAAATCAGCGCCTCCGCAACGCGGCTCGACTTCGGCAATGTCACCATCGGTCAGACGCGCGATCTGAGCTTCACTGTCTCCAATCGCGGCCGCGCCGAACTGCGCGTCACCGCGCTGACCTTCGACAATGCGCGCTTCGCCATCGTTACGCCGGCCGGCGTAACCGCCGCCAACCCGCTCGTCATCGCCCCCGCCGGACAGCAGAACATCGCCGTTCGCTTCGCTCCCCAGGCAGTTGGGGCCCAGACCGGCGCCCTCGCCATCGCCACCAACGATCCCGCCCGCCCCACCGTCTCGGTGCCCGCGACCGGCGCCGGCATGCCGGTAAGCCAGGCCGCTCCCCAGATCGCGGTGTCGCCGCAGGCGCTGGATTTCGGCAGCGTGGGAGTGGCCCAAAGCGCCGAAAGAACGCTACAGGTGCGCAACACCGGCGGCGCGACTCTGACCTTGAGCGGCATCGCGTCGAGCAATGGCCGCTTTACGCTCGTGTCACCCGCGCCACCCCTGACCATCCCAACCGGAACCCAACAGAACGTGACCATCCGTTTCGCGCCCACCTCCGCCGGAGGGCAGAACGGCACGCTCACGGTTTCCAGCAACGACCCGGATCGTCCGTCGGTCACGGTAGCGGTTAGCGGCGAGGGTTCTGCCTCTCCTCCTCCGCCCGCCGGTGACGTCCGTATCGAAATCGCGCCGGCTACGCTCGATTTCGCCTCCCTCCCGGTGGGCCAGACCCGGGACCTCTCGCTCACCGTGCGCGCCTTGGGCAACGCCGCGCTGACCGTCTCCTCGCTGGCTGTCGACAACCCGCGCTTCACGGTGGCGTCGCCGGCGGCGACGCAGTTCACCATCGCCCCCGGCGCCACGGGCGGCATCACGGTGCGCTTCGCGCCATCCGCCGCCGGCGCGCAGACGGCGACCCTGACCATCCGCAGCAACGCCGCCAACCAGCCCTCGCTCGCCGTGCCGCTGACCGGCACGGGCGCCGCCGCCACCGGCGCGCAGGATCTCGAACTGAAGGTGGACGACGGAACGTTTGAGCGAAACGTGGGCTACGCCTCCGGCGCCGCCGATGTCCTGTTCGTCAACCGGCTGCCTGCGCTTTCCTATCCGGTTAAGCTGAAGCGGGTGCGCATTTACCTGCCCGACATCGACGACGGTGTCCAGTTGCGCAGTATGGTGGGAGTGGTGGTGGGCCTGATCGCCTCCGACGCCCAACTCACCGCGACCAGCGTGCGGCCGGCGAAGGAGGTGCTGGTGCAGAAGCTGGGACAGTGGCTGGATGTCGACGTGGCGGAACAGAGCGTTCCGGCGGGCACCGACATTGTGGTGGGCTTTACGGTGACCCAGGAGGCCCGGCAGCGGCCGGCGGCGCTGGACACCAGCGGGGCGTCGCAATCGAGAAGCTTCGGCAGCGCCAACTCGGGCCGGATGGAACCGATTTCGCGCTTCACCGGCGTGGACGGCAACCTGGCCATCCGGGCGGTGGTGACGCGGTAGGGTCGCGCACCCAGAAGCCGGATGACACTGGTTGTTCTCCAGGTAATATGGCACAATAGGAACACCGTCGCGTTCGACCGCGACAAGGGCGAGGATGCGATTCTCTTTCATCGTAATGATGGCGGCTCTCCCCGCCGCCGTAATGGCCCAGAGTGACCGCACGGCCTACCTGGACCGCATCGAAACCCAGGTAACCAACGGGGG
>JAUYBU010000311.1 GCA_030693045.1 Bryobacterales bacterium
TCATAGCATCCCTTCGACGGGGTTGCCGTCGTTGTTAGAGCCCGCCAGCGATGCGCTGAAGGGCAACTTGGGGAGCACGACCTCCAATGAGTTCGGGCGGCTCATGGGGTCAAGCTTATTCTTTCGGTTCCGGATAGGTCAAGGCGGCCCGGGATGAATTTCACGGGGATTGAGGTTTTGGCGGCGGCGGGCGAACGGCGGCAGCCCGACGGGCTTGCGGGTGGTGGCCGAGAGCAGGCGGCGATCTTTCGGGGCGTGGGCGAATTGTGGTGGTTGGGGGTGAGGGCGGGAGCGGCGGCATCCAGTCGCATTTCACATTGCCGATCTGCTGCGACGACGGCCAGAACCCGATGCCGCATCCGGAGCGGTATCGGAAAGCCGCGGCCCGGCTGAGCGCCCAGCGGCCGCTGGTAATTGAGGATTCGGAGTTCGGCGTCGCGTCGTCGCGAGCGACGGGGTTCGAGGTTGTGCGGGTGCGGTCGGCCGAATCGATGGCGCGAGAACTGCGTGAGTTCCTGGCTCTGGCCGGCAAGCGGGTATAGAATTGCTCCATGAACATCGTGCTGGTGCATGGAATCCTGGGTTTCCAGAATTTGGTTAAGCTCGGCCCGATTGGGCTGATTCCTTACTTTCGCGGCGTCGCCGAACATTTTGAAGCGCAGGATCATCGAGTATTGGCGGTGGAACTCGATAAGACCGCGGGTGTCGCGAGGCGTGCAGGCCAGTTGGGAGACCAGATCGCGGCTGCGCTCGGAGCGGGCGGGCCGCTCGATCCGGCGCAAAAGACGCACATCATCGCCCACAGTATGGGTGGGCTCGACAGCCGCTATCTGCTTTCTCCAGCGAACCCCACACCGAACAAGTTGCCGATACGATCGCTGACCACCATTGGCACGCCGCACTTCGGCTCACCAATCGCCGACGCGGTGGACAACCCTGATACCCCACAAGACGTCAAGGACGCCATTGGTGCAGTGCTGGCCAAGTTTGAGATTTCGCTCGACGGCCTACACGACTTACGGACGGATCGGTGCAAGACGTTTTCGGCAACTTACCTCGACCGCCCGGGCGTCGATTATTCCTGCATTGCCGGAATCGGACGTCCCGGATTCATCAAGACATGGCTTTTATTCGTGCCGCTGTACGAATTCATTTCCTCGCACACTAACGAAGACAACGACGGGCTGGTCACCCTGAGTTCTTCCCGGTGGGGCACTCCGGTTGGGGAATGGCCTGCCGACCACGCCGACGAAATCGGATACAACCTTAGGATCATTCCGCCAGTGTTTCATCACCTGTCCAAATACGATGAAATTCTGGCGCGTCTCGCGGGGTTGCCGTGATGCGAACGGTCTCGGGGTTCATACTCAGCTCTGTCGTGGCATTGGCCCAGAATCCCGGTTGAGGGACAACTCTGGTCTTCGGCCGCTTGGTTGGTCCAGTTCGCGCGCGATTTCCCTCCGGATCGTTTCGGCCGTTTTTTTTCCCGCGGCGTCTGTTCGGTCTGCTCGATGGGCCGCAAACGGCAGAGTTTTCGATTGACATCGACTAATTCGGCGATCACGAGTTGAAACTTCCGAAACTCGGCAATCTCGCCTTGCGCCTTGCGGACGGCGGCCGGAGAGGGAAGGTTCTGCGCAGCAGTCTTGCCGCCGATCTTCCGCGTGAGCTGAAAGTGCGGGCTATGTCCGGGATCGCCGGACTTGACGCAATGGCATTCGGGTTTTCCGCGGCGGCGAATTGCGCTCGTGATGGAACCTGGCTGGAAGTCGCCGAGTTCGGAGATTTGCCGGAGCAACGTGGATCGGTTGTCGACAAGAGTTATGTGGTAGAACCGATGCATGGTGCGTCAAAGTTTCCTGGCCGTTCTGCTGTGCCACGCCGTCTTCGCGCAGAGCGGCGTCAATGTCGTCCGCCCGGTCGAGATCCAGGACGTTCTGGTCAATCCCGGAATGGGCATCCAGACCTTCCAGCGCTTCAGCGGCGAAGCCCTCTATCCTACCCTTAAGTGGTCCGAAGCCGGACCCACGGCCCAGGCGAGCCCGGCGGAACAGAAACCCGATTTCCCCGGCAGTTCGCTGGCCTACTGCCGGTGGTTCTGGTCGGAACTCGAGCCGCGGCCCGGACAGTACCGCTGGGAAATCATCGACAACGCCCTGGAACAGGCCCGCAAGCACGATCAGAAACTCGATTTCCGGATGATGCCCTACGATCAGGGGCATCCCCTGCCCGAGTGGTACCGCAATTCCGGCGCGCGCCGCGCCAACCAGCCCTCCGACAAAGACGGGAACATCTGGTCTCCCGACGCCGACGACCCGCTCTACCTGAAGCACTGGGGCGCGCTCGTGCTCGCCGCCGGCGCCCGATACGACGGCCATCCCTACCTGGACTCCGTGGATGTCTCGACGGTGGGCTACTGGGGAGAAGGCTGGGGACCCTACCTGCCCTCCTGGCAGCGCCAGAAGGAACTGCTCGACCTCCACTTCGAGGCCTTCAAACACACCCCTCTGCTGGTCAACTTCGATGAGCCGCGGGCGCTGGAGTACGGCGTCAAGCAAGGCGCGGGCTGGCGCCTGGACTGCTGGGGAGACCTCGGCGGCCGGGGCAAGGGGATGATGCACATGCTCGACATGTACCCGCAGCAGGTAGTGCGCACCGGAATTCAGGAAGCATGGCAGCGCTATCCGGTCTCGCTCGAAACCTGCGGAACGCCCGGGCACTGGAAGAAGTGGAACGACGGCTACAGCGACGCGCAACTCGACGACATCTTCCAGCAGGCGTTGCGCTGGCATGCCACTTCCATCAACATCAAGTCGACGCCGATCCCGCCGGACTGGCGGGGGAAGTGGGACGAGTTCCAGAAGCGGATCGGTTACCGGCTGGTCCTGCGGCGCTTCGAGTACCCGAAGTCGGCGAAGGCGGGCCGGATGATGCACGTCGCGTCGTGGTGGGTCAACCAGGGCGCCGCACCGCCATACGGCGCCTTCATCCTCGCGCTGCGCATCGGCGACGCGGTGGTCAAGACCGCGGCCGAACTGAAGAAGTGGCTGCCGGGCGACCAGGTGTTCGACGGCGGCCTGTACGTGCCGGATTCCTTACCGCCCGGGAGTTACAAGCTGCACATCGGAGTGCTCGATGCGCGCACCGAAAAGCCGTCCGTCAAGCTGGCCATCCAGGGCCTTCAACCGGATGGCTGGTACGAACTCGGAGCGATTCAGATTCAGTAGCGTCCTCGTGGCCGACGGCCTTCCTCTTGCCGCGCTACATCCGGAAATTAATGTTTAGAACGGCCACGCCGAACAACAGGAAGGCCGCGCCCGCGCCGGGAAGCCAATACGCCTCCGAAGTGACCCCCGGTTCCAGCACGGCCGTGTTTGGGTCGGCCGGATCGTAGGAGACAGGCGCCCGGGCGCCGGTTGGATAGCGCTCCAAAATCGACTGCGCCCAATCCTTGCTCGCGCCGGACAGCGCCCCAAAGCACCGGATGTTGGAGAAATAGGTCTTGCCGTTCACCTCGAACTTATACGCCAGAGGAGCGCCGTAGGATGTGGCGCTGTGCCTTTCGCCGTCGCTGTCTCTGACCTCGCTCGTGTTGGAATGTTCCGCGGCGTAGACGATCACGCCGGCGGTGACCGGCCAGCTCCGGCTATCCAGGGCGTGCTTGAATCTCAACAGGCCGGCGGTCAGCATGGCGGCGCCTGCTAACAGAAAAACGAGGCCAAACGTGCGAAATCCAAGAGCCATTACCGGGTACTCTTTGAACCCGCCGAGATAAAAAATGACAAACGTGAATCCGATCAGAGTGACCGCAAGGCCCCCGGTCGGGAGGCCGAGCACGTCCAGGTCAAAGCCCGGCCGCAACACGGCCGTCGCCGATTCTCGCGGGTGGTGGTAAACCGCGACCTTGGCGCCGGCCGGATAGCGAAGATGCTCCAGTTGGGCCACTGAAGCATCTCCCGAGCCTCCGGAGAAGCCATAGTAAATCGTTCCGGTTTCGTAATCCCGCCCGTTCACCTGGTAGCCGGCGGTCAGCTTAATGTTGTGCATGGTGGAACCGCGGCTCCCGCTGGAAGTCTTGGCGCTGACTTCAGACTCCAGAATGACGCCCGGAACCGCGGGCCAGGCCGGGCTGGCAAAGGCGCGCCGCAGATCGCCGGCGCCGGAGACAATCATAGCCAGTCCACCCAGAATCATAAGGCCGAAGAAAAACAAAGCGGCGTAGTCGGTGAATTCCAACTTTTGGTAACTCCGCGCTATCGAGATTGAAGACTTCATCGGCTCCCGATCATCCACTCCAGGAACTGGCGAACTTCGACGGTGACCTTCGCGATGCGGCCGCGGATCTGGCCTCCCGGCTTCCGGCCAGTATACCCAAAAGCGCAGTCCTTCGAGACTCCCGGTTCTGGCCGCCTGATACAGGAAGCTCTTGCACCAGACCACCTACTCGCGGCATGGTCCCACCATCAGACCTGGCGGCAGGCTCTGATTCCGGCGAACAGAAATGCGATCAGGCGGGCCAGGCCGAGAGTGCCGCCCTGGTCGGGGAATAGAACGCCGGCGTACGGCGCGGTAGTGCAGGCGGGCGCCGGACCGCGGGGTTCCGGCTGGGCCAGCCACCGGCGGCACTCTTCGATTTCGGCCCTGATCGCCGCCTCGGTCCCCGACTTGCCCAGCCCGAGAGCTGTCCACCGCTCGCCGATCTCTTCAAGGCAACCGCGCAGAGTCTCAGGCTCCGGGAGCGGCTCGAAGTAACTGTTGCCGGAGTTGTCGATGACCGCGCGCCCATCGGGGTCGTTTCCCGAAAGCCGGATGACCCGCTCCAGAAAGGCCTCCTCGCTGTTTGGTGTGGGTTGCGATGAGAGTGACGGGGGCGATGCCGACGGAACTTGATCCGTTGGCAAAGCGTCGGTGCCGACCAACGGGAGGCGCTGCGACCGCCTCAAGCTTCATGGTCTTGCTCTTGG
>JAUYBU010000424.1 GCA_030693045.1 Bryobacterales bacterium
CAAGCAACAGGCAGGCTATGAGAACTGGTCGATTCATGGCAATTGGACCAATTATACGGGACGGGTCACGCAGCCGGGACAGCCGCCGGGGCGGGCGCCCCGGCGGCAGGACGCCTTACGGCTCGCCGGTTGCGCCCGGTACCCCCAGCGCCCCGGCGGGCTGTCGTGCGGTGAGTGCAGCCCTCGCGCCCCAGCGCCCCGGCGGGCCGCCGCGCGTGTTGTACTGAGAGGTTCTGACGGGAGGCAATCAAATGTCCGAATTAACGCGGCGCGATTTCGCGGGTGGCGCGAGCTTGGCCACCGCACTCAGCTACTCACGCGTGCTCGGCGCCAACGACCGGGTACGGATGGGCTACATCGGAGTCGGAAACCGTGGCGCCCAGGTTCACGACGATTTTCTCGAGTTCGGAGACCAGCAGACGGTGGCCGTCTGCGATCTTCGCGACGACTACATGGACTTCGCGGTGCAGAAATCCCGCGCCCAGCCGAAGAAGTACAAGGAGTACCGCAAGCTGCTGGACGACAAAGACGTGGACGCCGTGGTGATCGCCACTCCCGACCACTGGCACGCGTTGATGTTCATCGACGCCTGCAACGCCGGCAAAGACGTCTACGTCGAAAAACCACTCTGCACCACTGTGGTGGAAGGCCGCCGCATGGTGGACACGGCCGCGCGCACGAAAAGAGTCGTACAGGTGGGCACCGGCCGGCGCTCGTCGAAAGCGGCCAGGGACGCCGCCGAGTTCGTGCGCAACGGCGGCATCGGGCAGGTGACGGTCGCCAAGTCGTATCACATCATGAACGACTGGCCGGTCGGCATCGGCAACCCGCCCGACGAGCCTCCGCCCGATGCCTGGACCTGGGACCAATGGGTGGGTCCCGCGCCCATGACCCCGTACAACCGAAACCGGACCTATTACAATTTCCGCTGGTTCTACGAATATTCCGGGGGCCAGTTGACCAATTTCGGCGTGCACCACATTGACATGATCCGCTGGTGCCTCGGCAAGGATGCGCCCCGCGCCGTAACCGCCATGGGCGGCAAGTACGCCGTGAAGGACAACCGCGCCATCCCCGACACCATGGAAGTGCTGTGGGAGTTCGACGGGCCCACCCTGGTGGTCTTCTCCCAGTACAACTGCAGCAGTGCGCCGGGCAATGTGCCAAACGCCGAAATCGAGCTGCGCGGCACCAAGGGCGTCCTGTATCTTCTCGGCAACCGCTGGGAAGTCGTGCCAGAAAAAGTCAGCGACGCGGTGAAGACCCCGCGCACCCCGCTCGATCGTGTGACCGAGCGCTCCTACGGCGCCTCGCGCAAGTCCGCCATGGAAGCCAAGGTGGTGCAGATGGGCCGCGACACCGCCGCGCACGCGCGCAACTTCCTGGATTGCATCAAGACCCGCGGCAAGTGCAACGCCGATATTCTCACTGGCCACCTGTCCACGTCCGCGACCCTGATTGCCGGCATCGCGCACCGCACCGAAAGCTATCTGAAGTGGGACAGCCGGGCCGAGCGGTTCACCAACAACGAAGCGGCAAACCGGCACCTCACCCGTGAGTACCGCGCGCCGTACAAGCTGGGATGAAAGGAGATCCGATGACCAGAAGGGAATTCGCGATTACGACGGCGGCCCTGCCGGCCGCGCTGAGCGCCGCCGCTCCGCGGCCCACGCTCTGCTTCTTTTCCAAACACCTGCAAGACCTGGATTACCCTCAGCTCGGCAAGACGCTGCGCAACACCGGGTTCGCCGGCGTCGATCTGACGGTCAGGCCGCAAGGCCACGTACTGCCGGAACGCGTGGCCGAGGACTTGCCGCGCGCCTACGAAGCAATCCGCGCGCAGGGTGTTCAGGTGCCGATGATCAGCACCGGGCTGGTGTCGGCGTCCGACCCGGCCGCGCGTCCGACCTTGAAGACGGCGGCCCGCCTGGGCATCCCGTATTTCAAGCTCGGCTACTTTCGCTGGGGGAATAATATCGCCGGCACGCTGGGGGAAGTGAAATCGTCCCTTCAGGGCCTGCTGGAACTGGCGAAGGAATACGGCATCTCGGCCGGCATGCACAACCACGTCGGCTATGTGGGGCAGGCGGTCTGGGACACGCAATCGATGATCGCCGATATGGACCCCAAGCGCCTGGGTTACTATTTCGACTTTCACCATGCGGTGGCGCAGGGCGCGGGCAATGCCTGGGAAATCAACCTGCGGCTTGCCTCGGCGCGACTCCAGATGGTAGCCACCAAGGATTTCAATTGGGCGAAAGTAAATGGCGCATGGCGGACGGAATCGTGCCCGCTGGGCCAGGGCGCCGTCGACTGGCCCAAGGCCTTTTCCGTTTTGGCGTCACTCAAGTTCTCCGGCCCACTCTCGATTCATCAGGAGTACAAGGCCGCCGACCGGCCGGCCGCGGCGCACCAGGATCTCGAGTTCGTCAAGAGCCAGATCGAAAAAGCGTACGCGTAGTCCTGGATGCACGCGAGCGGAAGCTGCGCGTCAAATTTGCCGCGCCGCCTGGCGTCCCATGCGGACGCAGTCCGGAATGCCGATGCCGTGGTAGGCGTTGCCGGCCAGGTGCAGGCCGGGCATCTGCTGGACCAGTTCCTCGATGCGCGCGATGCGCGCGGCGTGGCCCACCGTGTACTGCGCCATCGACCGCGGCCAGCGCGAAATCCGATGGAAAGCCGGCCTCGCGGTCACGCCCATCAGGTCGCGCAACTCCTCGCCCAGCGCGGCCAGAATCTCTTCGTCGCTCAGGGCCAGCGCCGAATCGTCCGCCCCTCCGAGAAAACAGCGCAGCAGGGCCAACTGCTCCGGCACGCGAAAAGAAAACTTCGTGCCGACCCAGGTGCAGGCGACCAGGCGGCGCCGCTCGCGCTTGGGCACCAGGAAACCGAAGCCATTGAGCGGATGGCCCAGTTCACGCTTGCCGTAGCCCAGTGTGACCACCATCGAAGACGAGTACTCGACGCCGTTCAGCAGTTGGGCCAGTTCCGGCGCGATGCCGGCGGCCAAGCCGCCCGCTTCGTGGGCCTGGCAGGCGAGCACGACGTTGCGCGTCTCGATCCACTCGCCGTTTACTGGCAGCTTGTACCCGCCGGGAACCAGTTCGAGCGGCCCGGCGTCGCCATGAATCACCTCGAGGTGATCCGCCGCCGCACGCTCGAGCGCCGCGGTCAACTGTCCCAGGCCTCCCTTTAAGGTCTGAAACAAGGGCATGGAGCGCGCCGCCTGCGCGGCACGTTTGCGCTGAGCCAGCACGCCGCGCGTGAGGCTGCCGTACTTGGCCTCCAATTCGACGATGCGGGTGAGCACGCTGGCCGCGCTCAGCCGGTTCGGATCGCCTCCGTAGACTCCGGCCAGCAGCGGCTCGGCCAGGTAGTCGACGGTTTCCTGCCCGTAGTGCTCGCGGATGAACTCGGCCACCGAGCGGTCGGGCAGCGGCTCTTTCGGCGGCCGGCGCAGCCATTCCCGGCCCATGCGGATCTTGGTGGGCCAACTAAGCAGACGCGTCGCCACCATGGGCCAGATGCGCGTCGGGATCATCAGCATCAGACCGTCGGGCAAGGGCGTCAGCTTTCCGCCCTTGACCACGTACGTCACCCTCAGGTGATCGTTCGAGCCGATGATGTCGCCGCCCAGGCCCAGTTCGCGAATCAGCTCCAGCGCCCAGGGCTTGGCCGCGAGAAAACTGTCGGGCCCGGCTTCGAGCACGCAACCTTCCGCGTGGTCGGTCTGGATGACGCCGCCCAACCGGGGGCGGCGTTCGACGATGGTCGAGGGGATGCCGGCCTTGGCAAGCTCGTAGGCGGCCGAGAGCCCGGAGATGCCGCCGCCGACGATGAGCGCGCGGCGCATCAGACCGCTCCCTCACGGTCGCGGCTCGGTTCGGGGGCGCGGCTCAGTTTCTGGCGCGCCACATCGGCCAGGGCCACGATGAACTTGGGCGAGGCGTTCAGGGATTCGGGACGGCTGAGCGCGATGCCGCGCGCGGCGGCGTAGCCGCGGA
>JAUYBU010000431.1 GCA_030693045.1 Bryobacterales bacterium
CCATTCACTCGCGCTCCGCAGCTTGTCGAGCGAACGCCGGTACTCGCGCCCATTGGCCGTGTCCTGGTCGGCGTATTGCAGGTCGGCCAGCACGCCGAAGGAAAACTGTGGATCGGCGCGGCCGAGTCCAGCCGCCGCGCCGAGGAAACTTCTCCGCGACAGGTCCATAGCTACATAATGCCTCTATGGAATATTCTAGAAGTGTGTCTATGTCCCTTCGAGTTCTGATACCGGTGCTGCTGGCTGGCGCGCTGCCGGCGCTTGCGCAGGAGCCCGACCTGATCGTTCACCACGGAAAGATCGTCACGGTGGACGCGGGATTCCGCATCGCCAGTGCGATGGCCCTGCGCGGCGACCGCATCGTCGCGACCGGCGATGACGCCGCCGTGCTGAAGCTGGCCGGCCCTAAAACCCGCCGCGTGGACCTCCAGGGCAAGACCGTGCTGCCGGGTCTGATCGACTCGCACACGCACTCCGTCGCCGCCGCCATGTACGAGTTCGACCATCCGGTGCCCGACATGGAAAGCGTGGCGGACGTGCTCAAGTATTTCCGCGCCCGCGCCGCCGTGACCAAGGAGGGCGACTGGATCACGCTCTCGCAGGTTTTCATCACCCGCCTTCGCGACCAGCGCTTTCCGACTCGCGCGGAACTCGACCAAGCGGCCCCGCGCAACCCGGTTTACTTCGGCACCGGCCCCGACGCCTCGGTCAACTCGCTGGCCCTCAAACTCAGCGGCATCGACAAGAACTTCCGGATCCCCGAGGGCCAACTGGGCCGCATCGAGCGCGACGCCAACGGCGAGCCGACCGGCATTCTCCGAAGCTGCGGCCGGCTCATCAAGTCCCGGTCCGGCGAGCGGCGCGCCACCGACGAAGACCGGCGGCAGCGGGTCAAAATGCTGCTGGCCGACTATAACTCGGTGGGCATCACCAGCTTCTCCGATCGCAACCTGGGCGACGCGGACATCGAACTGTACCGGCGCCTGCGCGACAGCGGCGAATTGAGCTGCCGCGTCTTCGTGATGTACGCCGTGAATGGACAGGATCCCATGGACCGGATCGAACGCAGTATCCTCTCCGCGGCCAAGAGCCCGCTGCACCAGTACAACAACATGCTCTGGGTGCGCGGCATCAAGGTGTTCGTCGATGGCGGCATGCTGACCGGCAGCGCCTACATGCTCCAGCCCTGGGGCGTCAGCAAGGTGTACTCGATCGACGACCCCAGCTACCGCGGAATGCGCTTCATCGACCCCGGCAAGCTGTACCAGATCGCGCGCACGGTGTTGAAGAACGATCTACAGTTCACCACCCATTCGGTGGGCGACGGCGCGGTTCACGCCATGATCGACGCCTACGCGGAAGTCAACAACGAGTTTTCCGTGCGCGCCTCCCGGCCCTGCATATCGCATGCCAACTTCATGACCGCCGAGGCCATCGCCAAGATGAAAGCGCTGGGCGTCGTCGCCGACATGCAGCCCGCCTGGCTGTACCTGGACGGCGCAACGCTCACCAAACAGTTCGGCGACAAGCGCCTGACTTACTTTCAGCCCTACAAGACCCTGTTCGACAGCGGAGTCATCGTCGGCGGCGGTTCCGACCACATGCAGAAGATCGGCGGCTTGCGGTCCATCAACCCCTACAATCCGTTCCTGGGCATGTGGACCACGCTGGCCCGCCAACCGCGCTGGACCGACCAGCCGCTGCACCCGGAACAGCGCATCACGCGCGAGCAGGCCATCCGGCTCTACACCGTCAACAACGCCTACCTGACCTTCGAGGAAAAAGAGAAGGGATCGCTCGAAGAGGGCAAGCTGGCCGACTTCATCGTGCTGGACCGCGATATCCTCACCTGCCCGCTGGACAGCGTCAAGGACATCCAGGTCGTCGAGACCTGGCTGGGCGGCAAGCAGGTTTACCGCAGCAAGCCCCTCAGCGCGCCACGCTGAACCACTCGCGCATCGGGGGCCTTGCCGCACAACTGGCGAAACTCGCGCGCCAGCATCGGGACGCCGAGTTGATCCACCGGCGCGACCACCGTCACCGGCCGCGGGGCAAGCGCCGCCAGCAGGTCGTCGAGATCGTATTTCAGCAACACGCCCGGGAGCGCGACATCGTACAGGCCGCGGTGCAACGGCCGCTCAATGGCCAGGCGGTACAACGCCAGCGTGTCCTGCAGTACCACCTCTCGAATGCGCTGATCCACAACCGCCGCGTGCAGCAGCGCCACTCCCAGCGCGCCGCGGCCCGCCGCCGCGAGCTTGGATGGGTCCACGTCCGCACGCGCGCCCAGAAAATCGACCGCCCGGATGATGTCTTCGGCGCGCATGCCGGCCAGGGTCTTGCCGACAACATGCGCCAGCGCCGCCGCACCGTGGCCGGCAACCGGCGACGATCGCGCCGGCGCCTGCGGCGTTTCCGGAATGCCGCGCGGCTTCACCACCAAGACCACGCGCCCCGCCCTGGCAAGCTCGTCCACGTCGCCGCCTGGCTGCGCGAGCGTTTGATTGGGCGTCGCATCGGCGATCAACAGGGCCGGCTTGCGGGCGTCACCCGCCGGCACGGCAAGCAATCCGGGCAGGCGAATGCCGCCTTCCGTCTCGATCGAGATCACGTCCAGGCGGTAACCTTCCCGGTCCACGCTGCTATGCACTTTCACGCGCGGAGCCGGCCCGCCGGGCTCGACGGCGATGGCCGCCACCTGGCGCACATCACTCACCAGCCGCGCGCCGGAAGCGGCCTGTCTGGCCTGCATCAACTGCGCGGCGCGCTTCTTGTTGATCGTGAACACGGTCTCGCCGCCCAGCGAATCCGACACCTGCCCGGTGGGCGTCACCAGCAGTTCTTCGGCCGCATCCAGATCCAGCGCCGCTTCGTTCCGGTCGCCCTCGCCGTTCTTGAGCCATTTGACGAACCAGGCGTAAATGGCCTCGCGCGACGGACGCGGCACGCCGTGACCACCCGGACCCACGTACCACCCGAGGCGCTCTTCGGCGCCGTAGAGCGAGTAAATGCGCCGCGCCTCTTCGAAGGTCTGCCTGGCGCCTTCCAGCGGGAAGAAGTCCTCAATGGTCGAGGCGTTCAGCCAGGGTTTGGGCGCGAATAGCTCGACGTAGTCGCCAAAGTTCAGCCCCTCGGCCAGAAACCGCGGCAGCGACTGCTCTCCGTCCTGCGGCCCCGGCCCCTCCAGCATTTCCTGCCACGAGTTCATGTAGCAGGATGGCGCAGCGACCTTCACTCGCTCGTCGAGCGCGGAGATGTAGGTGGTCAGCGTGCCGCCGCCGGAACAGCCCGTGCACCCGATGCGGTTCGCATCCACGTCCTTGCGCGTGAGCAGATAATCGATTCCGCGCATGCCGTCCCAGATGCGGTAGCGCGCCACGTTGTCGCCGATCAGCATGGTGTGGCCGCCCGCGTGAGTGTGCTCGTCGGTCGGCCCGCCGACTTTGGACGCCTTCAAGTCGGGATCGTAATACTGGAGCCGTTCCCCCTGCCCGATGGGATCGTACTTCAAAACGATGAAGCCTTTCTTTACCAACCCCACCGCGATTTCCCGTTCGCTGGCTTTGCCCGCGGCGCCGTGGCCGACGGGATTCAGGATGGCCGGAAACGGCCCGGCGCCCTGGAGCGGCACGTACACATTGGCTGGCACGAAAAATCCCGGAAGACTTTCGTAGACGATCTTCTCGATGCGGTAGTCGTCGTGGCGCAGCGTGCCGGCCTGCTTCGTGTTCAGCGGCCCGCGATAATCCGGCAGCCCGCCCACCAGCCGCAGGATCTTCTCGCGGATCATTTTCTTGCGGCGCTCCATGTCCTCCCGGGTTCGGACCTGCGCCAGTTCGCTATCGCGCGCCCGGAGCTGCTCTGCGCCAATCCGATTCAAGTACCGCTTCAGTTGAGCCGGGGGCGTCTCACCCGGGTTCGGGAATACCACGAATTCCTGCGCCCCCGCGACCAGCGCAAGACCAATCATCCAAATTCGCTTCATGCGATACCTCGTCGTCTCTATTGTCGTGCGATAACAATAATACAATGACCAGCCGCCAGCGAGTC
>JAUYBU010000386.1 GCA_030693045.1 Bryobacterales bacterium
GGTCAAAGACAGTTCTCCTTCTGTATGTTATATATCATAAAAACATAAAGCTGTCAAGATGTTTTTTCAAGAAAATGAGGGAGGGACGAAAATTATTTGTCGGAGGGAGAGCGGGCTCCCGCGGGGCTTGGCTCCGGGCGAGACGAGGAGACCTCGAAAGCCCGGTCGTCAGCGCCTTCCGGCGACTCCGGGCGGGCGCGAGGCCGGGCGGGCGTCCGGGTGGGCTAAACTACTGTCTGAATCGCAGCATGCAGCTGATGTAATCCCTCAGTTTTGTTTTGTGGCCTCGGCAGGACTTGATGTGTCTCCGATACAGCACGAGAGACATGCCTTCGGTGTACATGCGGATGTACACGGACTCAACGCTGCGTTGTATGTTGTTGATTCTATTGCTTGTGGCTCCCCGGCATGGATTCGAACCACGATTCACGGCTCCAAAGGCCGCTGTCCTACCATTAGACGACCGGGGAATGGGCGTTTCGCGCGCCGGGTGGAGAGCCTTCTTCAGTTTAGCGGGAGGCTCGGGCCGGCGCAACGGGATCAACGGATGATCTCGGCGAGCGCGCGGCCGGCGGCGCCGCTGGGCGTGGCCACGCTCAGAATGGTGGCCAGGGTTGGAGCGATGTCGGGAGCCATGATGCGCTGGTGGTATAGGCCGGGTTTCACGCCCGCCCCCAGGAAGATCACCGGCACCTGCGAATCGTAGTTGTACGGTGAGCCGTGGCCCGTGCCAGTGGCATCGAAGACCCAGTTCGGCTCGGTCACGATCACCAGGTCCGGCGACCTCTGGACGTGATAGCCATTGGCCACGCGCCGGCCCACCAGGTCCTGCACCAGTTGCCCGGTGCGGATTTGCTCCCCCGTATAGACGCGCGCGATGTGAGGCATCGCGCGAACCGCGTCGGCCGCCGCCGCCTCGACTTCGGCCAGGTCCAGCCCCTTCTGGCGGATCAATCCGTAGTCGAAATACGGCGCCGGACCGGACTGGCCCGCCACCCACTTGCCCTCGCCAAATCGCGCCGTGAGCGTCTTCTCGATCTCCTCGATCACACTCCCGGCCGTCAGTCGGCCGCCCGGCAATTTGTTTTTGGCGGCGAACTCGGGCAGCGGCGCAACGCCATGGTCGGCCGTAAACACAATCAGCGTTTTGTCCAGACCGACTTTGGAGTCGAGGAACTGGAAGAACCGGCCGATGGTCCGGTCGGTCTCGATCGAGAGGTCGCGCACCTCGTCGGAGTCCGGTCCCGCGGGGTGGCCCACCCGGTCGTTGGACGAGAAACTGACCGACAGAAGGTCGGATGCCTCGCCGCGGCCGAGTTTAGCGCCTTCGATCGCGCGCTCGGCCAGCATGGCCACGATGTCGTTGCCCCACGGCGTGCGCTCCAGTCCGTCGTAGTAGGCCTTGTCCGGCAGGGCGGGCAATTTCCGGAACGGCTTCCACTCCGCCGAATCCGCGGCTTTCACCACCGGCATCCAGTCCTTGCCCAGGAACTGATCCACCGTGCGGCTCCGGTTGAATTCCCGAACCCACACGGGCAGCTCAGGGAAATAGTAAGTGCTGCTGACGAAGTTGCCCGTCGCCGGGTCGAACCAGAACGCGCCGTCCGCCATGTGTCCGACGGGCAGGATCGCCGCGCGATCTTTGATCGAGATCCCGTAAACGCGCGTCCGGCCGCGCGAAGCCAACTTCATTTCATCGCCCACCGTGCTGACCAACTGACGCCGCGGCGAAGCTCCCCTCTGGTTCGGACCGCCGCCCAGCAACGCCGTCGAATCGTCCGTAACGCTGGTCACCTGCTTGCCCGCCTCGCGGTCATACCATTCGTTGCCCGCGATGCCGCTGACGGAGGGCATCGCTCCGGTAAGCGTGACCGAGTGGCCGATGGCCGTCACGGTCGGCAGGTGCTCGAGATGGGCATTCGTGAACACGGCGCCACGTTCGAGCAGCCTGGCCAATCCGGCCGTGTAGTGGGCGCGAAACCGCGTCAGGTAGTCGTAACGAAATTGATCGACCACCACCAGCACCACCAGCTTGGGCTTCTTCGCCTGCGCCGGAGCCGGCGGCTTGGTCGCCGCGGTCTGGGCCGCCAGGGCGGCCAGCGCCAATGAGAGGACGGCGATCGCGCGCAATACTCGCTTCATATTCAATTGGGCCTCGGTTCGGAAAGGACGACTCTACTCGAGGATCACGGCCCCCGTGCCGTTGATCTGGTAGATGGTCTTGGCCGAAGTGATGCTGCTCGGGTCGAACTTTCGGCCGTTCTCCTCGGCTTCATGTTTGGCCTGGGCGATGGCCTGCTCCTTGCTCAGTGAGAGCTTGGCGAACGCACCTTCGGCGATGGCGATTTTGCCGACGGCGGTTTTCGGAAACGCGATCTCGCCGTCTTTGACCTTGATGCGAATCGGGTCGCCGCCGGAAGGATCGGCCAGGTTCATCCAGCAGCCCATCATCTGGCAGGTATCGGTCACCTTGCCCTTGACCTGAACGGTCTTGCCGACGAACGCCTCGGGATTGGCGTTGATCTTCGCAATCGGCGTCGGGTCTTTGAGCTCGAGCGGTTTGCCGAGCTTCACTTCGCCGGCCACGCACAAACCAAGGCAGAAAAACAGAATCGTCGCGGGTTTGATCATGACCACAATTATCTCATGCCCGCCGGGGCCGATAATTTCCGCCGCCGCGCCGGGTCGCTGAACGGCGCCAGTGGCTTGGCGGGCCGGGACTCAGCCCGCCGGGACCGGTCACTTCCGCCGCGACACCAGGTCGCCGAACGGTCCCAGCAGTTTGTACTTGTTTTGCCAGGTGGTGTACATGATGCCCACGGCGCCGGGCGTCTGGTCGAGCGCTTCGAGCCAGCCTTCCGGGTTCTTGAGGTCGTCGGCGTCGTAGTAAGCGCCGGCGAGCGTCTTAAAGCCCAGCTTCGAGAAATGGTCCAGACTCAGCCGCCGTCTCTGGAAATACCAGCAGGCTATTTGCATGTCCTTGGGCAGATATTCCCACGAGCCCGTGAAATCGCCGTCAACCAGGTAATACTTCGGACGCGCATTGTGGTTCGGGTCGAACATGTCGGACCAGACAAAGATCTCGGCCTTCGGATTCACCTGCCGGATCATCCGGTGCAAGTCAGTGGCGTATTCGCCCAGCATCGCGGCCATGCTTTTGTTCCGCCGCCGGCAACTCTCGCAGAAGCCCCCCACGCGGACCTCGTCGAGCGCCAACAGGTAAGTCCTCGGCGCAACGTGTTTTTCCACCAGCGGGAACTGCTTGCGCCAGATCTCCATCACTTTGGGATCGGACATGCAGGCCGCGACCTGATCGCGATAGATAGTCGTGCCATGGTAATAGTCAACGCGAAGCTTCTCGCCGTCGCGAATGCGCGTGTTCGGCAACAGCTTGATGGACGGGTTGTCGTGGTCGAAGCGGAAGTCCATTTTCGGGTCCAGAATGCGGTCGAAATCGCGCCCTTCCTCGTACACCGTGCCGGTCTGTTCGCCACGCACGCGCACCGGCGTGCCCTGGCGGCGCACGACATTCACCAGTCCGACCTCCTCGATGCGCAGGCCGTCGATGGAAAGCTTCTGGACCTTGCCCTCCCCCGCGCCGACGCTGAGCGTGACTTTGTCGGCGTACCAACTGTTGAAGCCGGTGGTCACGTCGCGCCAATCCGCCGACGCGGACAGCCGCGACTCGAAGAAACAGAGGTTACGTTTGTCCGGCGCCAATGCCCGGATGCCGAGCAACGCCCCGGGCGTCGCGCCTTCGGCGCGCACCCTTACGCGGAGGCGGTAGGAGCGATAGGGCTTCACGGCGACGACCTGCTCGGCGCGCCCCTCGAAGGCGCCCCCTGCCGGCGCGGCCGGCGAGTCGGACTCGAAGCGCGCCTCGCCGCCCCGAGCGACGAACAGCGCGTCCTTCACGGGAAGTCCCGCGGCCAAGTGGCGGTCGTGCGAGAGCAGCGCTCCACCATAGCCGACGTTGAAGCCGGTCGGAACGATTTCGATGCTCAGCCGATCGCAAGCTTCCTTCACCTTTCGCAGCCGCTCAAAATACTCGGGAGGCTGAAGGTCCATGCGATCGAAGCCGCCGGCGAACAGCATGCCGTTCAACCCATGCTCGGAGGCGGTCTGGACGATCTGGCGGATGTCGTCCACATCGCGGTCGGCGCGCAGCGAGCGGGAAACGTAAACCCACCGCTTGGGATAGACTTTCTGTTCCGCGGCGGCCGCCACCGCGACTCCGGCCAATAGGCACACAGCCAATACGTATCGTGTTCTCATGGGCGCTCCGTCATTCTACATTTGGGAAAAATCGCCGGCCCGCCAACCCGGATCGGGCCGCACTTCCACGTTGGCCGCCTGGGCGTAAATGGTCCGCACTTCGGCGGCGGCCATGCGCTTTCCGGCGCCGTCCACCGCGCCGGCCAAAACCACGCGCCGGGGCGCCAGTTTTGCCGCCACCTCCGGCAGGTCGGTGTGGTTCAACAGGCGCGGCACGAAGTTGCCGAACGGCTGGCTGTAACTCTCCGTGTCCACCAGGTTCCGGAACGATACCAGCCCGCCGGCAAGGTAAAGCGCGTCGATGGACGGCGAGAGCGCGGCCGCGAACAGCGCCGGCGTGGCGGCCATTCCCTGCGCCGCGACCACGATTCGGCGGCCGGCGATTTCGGGGAGCGCGTGCAAGGCGTCGACCACGGCCAGAATGTCGGCCACGCGCTGGCCCGCCATCGGCCGGCCCAGGATCAGCGAAGCCCAGGCCCAATGTTCTTCATTGTTGTGCCCCCGCGCGTGGCGGGCCGCGCCGCGCGAGAACTCGGGCGTCAGATCTCCGGTGCCCCGCAAATCCGGCGCGCAGACCACATAGCCCTGGGATGCCAACTGGTCGAATAACTCCCCTTCGTGCCAGCTTGCGCGCCCGCCCGAATCCAGCATGACCAGGACCGGTTTCGAAGGATCCGGGCGCTTGGGTTTGAACAGCCAGGCCGGGACCCAGACGTGGGGCGCCGAAGGAACCTCGATGGCATCCACCGTGACCTTCTCGAACGACGTCCGGCCGAGCACGGCGGCGCGCGCCGGTTCGGTGAGGCGCTCCAGGCGCAACAACTCCTCGAGCCGGGCCGGCGTCGCTCCGGTGGCCCGTTTGCGGTTGATCGAAAACGGCGTGTGGCTCCCCAGCGACTGCACCACGCTGCCTTTCCCGGTGACGAACAGCGCGGCTTCGGGTTCCGGCGCTGTCGGCGGCTCCTCGCGCACCGGCTCGTCGGAGCCCTTCAGCCAGCGCTGGAACCAGTTGTAGATCTGGAGCCGCATCTCGTAGGCCAGGCCGTGCGGAAGCGGCGTGCCGTGCCAGGCGAGGCGGTCCGAAACGCCGAGGGCGGCATAGACCTTTTGTAACTTGTCGAACTCCTCGCGGCCGCTCGAAATGTAATTGGGCGAGTAAGTGCCGAAGAAGTCCTTGTCACTCACTAACACCAGCAGCGGCTTGGGAGCCAGCGGGTAGAACAGGTCCCAGCGGTCGAAGCCCTCGGGTCCCGAAGCGACGAAGTTCTGCTCGGCGTCGTCGGTCGAACCGGGCGGGTTGAAGCCCGCGCAAGCGTAGTTCTCACTGATCGGACAGGCGGCGGCCGCCGCGGCCAGGCGGTCGTCCACCGCGGCCAGCAGCATGGTGGTTGTCCCGCCGCCGGATTGTCCGGTCGAAGCCAGGCGCTTGGGATCAGCCATTGGATGAGCGGCCAGATAGTCCAGGCTGCGGATGGAATCCCAGATCTGAAGACGAGTGCTGGTGTCGCCGAACAGTAACATCTGGCGGCCCGGAGCGGTGTGCTCTTCGTCGGCGCCGAGCCGGCTTACGCTGGGAAGGCGGCCGGGGTAGTAAGTGCGCTCACCCTGTCCCATCGGGTCGAAGGCGAGAACCAGGTAACCGAGTTTCACCAGCCCCTGGCAACAGCGCTGGTAGAGGTCGCCCGCTTTTCCGTTGGTCGTATGTCCCATCTGGAACAGGACCCCCGGGAAGGGCGGTTTTCCCGAGGCGGGAATGTACAGGTTGGCGGAGACGTGGAACCCGGGCTGGCTTTCGTAAACCACTTTTTCGAGCCGGTAGCCCGGGCGCTCGAACGCCCCGATGGTACGCGCGTTGAGCGGGGTGCGCTCGGGCATGCCGCCCGCGAGTTTCCAAAAAGTGTCGCGGACCCAGCGCTGGCGCGCGCGAATTGCCTCCGGAGTCTTGAGCCTGGCGATTTCCGCATTGCGCCGGGCGTAGGCCTGCCGGGCCAGATCGCCAAGGTAGTCCG